>JBBREK010000006.1:0-42614 GCA_038203025.1 Planctomycetota bacterium | reverse complement strand
GCCGCGAATCTAGGCCATTGAGCCTAGACAAAATGAACCGGGCAGAGGGAACCGGGCAGTTTCATGATTTCTTCCAGAGGGGTGGATCACTGCATATTGTACGGCGTTCGTTGGAGTTTGTTGAGTCCGACGAAGTAGAATTAGCACCTTCATCCCGTCCGCATCGTCAAATATATACGTAATGCAATATCCCGATTCGCTCATCGGTGCGACTGTGACACACCACGCGTTCTTCTCAATCTCCCCGATCATGGACATCCGCGCTTTGGCAGCGATACTGGTTGTAACAAATCCACTATTGTCAACTTTCAGCATGAGAAAATCGTTGACGCCTCGGACATCAATGACCCTGTGTGGTTTCCTGTCCGCGGCGTGCACGGTCGACATGAGGAAGAGTGCAATGGTAATGAGGGCGAAGCGCATGGTGTGTTCCCTTGGTTGCGCTCTGTGTTTAGGTCATCTCCGTATTTTCGTCAATCTAGGGACCCGGTCTGGACCGCGTCACCAGGTATTCGCAGTGCGATAGTTGCCGGAGCGTGTCTGGATATCCGGACGGTTGGTGCCATTGATCTAGACTTCCCCCGTCATATCAGCACATGCCCCTACAATCCCTGCGGAGACCGCGCATGCGTCTACACCACCTCACCCTCACCACGCTGGCCATGATCGGTCTCATCCTCGGCGGTTGCGCCGAGGTGCGGACCCAGACCGAGAAGGTCTCGTACCTGCAGAAACCGCTCAAGCCGATGCCTGATGTCAGCACCTATGTCGTCTCGATCGATCCTCCTGGCGTCGGATCACCGAGTCTATTGAACATCGAAGGCAAGAAGGCGGTTCAGACGAATGGCGACGTTGTGGTGGCCATGAAGGTCGGCGAACCGGAGATCGCGAACATCAAGCCCGGCCGCGACGTCTACGAGGAATATGCTCGCGACAAGGACGGCAACACGCTCTACCGCGATGGCCATCCCATCGTCACGGTCAGCATTCCGGTCTATTGGATCGATGTAGAAGTCACGACCTCGAGCTGCTTCGAAATGACCAAGCGCGATGGAGCCGTCCTCGAATCGCAGGTCATCCCGAAATCGACGGAATTCGTCTACGGCAAGAAGCCGACCAAGCTGCTCGGCGGAGCCGTCACCCTGTGGTCTGGTTCCAATTGGGTCACCGATCCCGTCTGGCTGGCCGCCCAGTGGCAGATCCAGGGGCCGACACTGGTCAGGCAGCGAGGTGCCGCATTGCAGCTCGCCGCCCTGCAGAGCGCCGCAGGCGTGATCGAGCAGAACTACTCGGAAGGCCAGCGCATCGCCGAGGTGCCCTTCGCATTCTACAAGGACGAACAGGACGACGCTCGGCTGCTGCGCGGATACCAGGCCGCAGCCAGCCACCAGGCGGCCGGTTTCGCCGAAGGCGTCGAGATCTGGCAGGCCGTGATCGACGATCACGCCATGGACGCAGATGGAAAGCCGGCGACCAACGCCATGCAGCGCGCCTGCGCCCGCCTCGACATGGCGGCGGTCCACTACATCCAGGCCGACTGGCAGGCCGCCAGCACGCTGCTCGGCCAGGCGATGAGCGAGTGCGGCTCGTACGATGAGGGCTTCTTCGAAGGTCTGTTCAAGGGGAACAAGTCGTCGATGTCGAATGCCATCCAGCGTCTGCAGCGCATGGTCATGGATCGCCAGGCGCGGGATGCCGTCAATGCGACGCCAGCCGCACCAGCCAAGCCGGCAGCCTAGACGCCGCCAGAGCTCTGGGACCGCGCGCCACTGGCGCGCCCGGGGCAATGACGTTTACGCCACCAGTTTGTAGCGCCGTTGCAGGAACAACGCGTTGCCCTCCTGCCACACGGTGGCTGCGATGCGGTCGGCGGTGGCGATGGCGCTTTGCTCCCAGGCGCACTGCGCGCCGCCCGGGGTGGCGACGCCGCCGGTCGCCATGGCGTTGCTGCAGGCGCAGCCGTGCTGGCAGCGCTCGCGCAGCGGACAGGTCTGGCAGGCGGCCGGCTCGGCCTCGTGCTGCCAGGTCAGCGCACGGACGCGCTGCTGGTCCGGTCCGCCATCGCTGGTGGTCAGGACGTTGCCCAGACTCCACTGCTGTTCGCGTTCGCCGTCGGTGCCGACCATACGCTCGCAGGGATACCAGGTGCCGCTGGGGGCCACCGCCAGTTCGCCGAGGCCGGCGCTGCACTGATCGCAGGCCTGCAGGCCGCCCTTGATCTGGGCGACGATGCGGCCGTCGAGCGGTTCGATCCACAGATCCCGTCCGGCGCGGTACTCGGTCAGCCAGCGTTCGCCGACCAGCTCCAACTGCTGCCGCGCCGTCTCCAGGCTGCCCAGATCCCAGTCGGCTGACGGGTCGAGCGACAGCGACAGCACGCGCACGCCCGCAGCCAGCAGGGCGTCGACGCCGGCGGCGAGTTCGCCGACGCTGTCGGGGTGCACCACCGAGATGGTCTGGGTCATCGGTCGGCGCGACAGCGCGAGACGCAGCCCGGCGAGCACCGCGTCGTAGCTGGATCCGCCGCCAGCGCGCGGGCGCATGCGTTCGTGCGCGGCGCGTGAGCCATCAATCGAGATGCCGACGGTGAAGCCACGCTCGCACAGCCAGTCCATGCGCTCGGGCGTCAGCAGGGTCGCGTTGGTGGTGACGGTGTGTTTCAACCGCACGCCGCGTTCGGCTGCCATGGTCATGGCGAGCTCGTGGTAGCGGGTCAGCAGATCCCAGCGGATCAGCGGCTCGCCGCCGAAGTAGCCGACCAGGAGTTCGCCGCCGCAGCGCTCCAGGGTCCAGGCGAGGGCCCGGCGGGCCACCTCCTCCGGCATGCTGCGCGCATCCTTGGCCCCGGCGTAGCAGTAGCCGCAGCCGAGGTTGCAGGCATGCGTGAGAACCAGGGTCAGTTCCATGATCAGGGCTTGGCTGGGGCTGGTGAAGGTGGTTCGCTGACCGGCTTACCCGGCAGTGGGGCGGGTTCGGGAACTTCCGCAGGTGCGCAGATGCCACCAAGCGGCTGCGGTGCAGGCTGGACCGGCGTGGCGACGTCGCCCCGGAGCTGATGCGGCTTGGGCTGCGGCGCCGGTTCCGGTTCCGGAGCCGGCCGCGCGCCCATCAGCACCTCTGGTTCGGGTTGCGCCACCGGTTCCGGGGCTGACGCCTCGCCCGGCAACGCCTGCGGCGCTGGGTGCGGCGCCGGTGCAGTCGGACTCGCCGGCGCTGGCACCCCGGGCGGGGGGAGCTGTGGCGTCGGCGCCCCGCCGCAGCCGGCCAGCGCGGCGGCGGCCAGCACGCCAAGCGCCTGTCGCCGCAGGCCGGGATCGCCCAGCAGCCTGGCTCGGGTGGGATAGGCAGGCTCGACCGGACGGGGCGGGGGGCGCAGGGGCAGCATGGGTGTCTCCAACCCTCCTACGGGAGAGGTGGGATGATCTTAGCCATCAGGCGTCGGCATCCAATGCCGGGGGCAGGGTGAGTGGGATCTGCGGCTCCTCATCGCGAAGCTGGACCGGCGGGGGCGGTTCTGGTGCGGCCATGTCTCCAACCATCTGCCGTGGCGTGGGCGCGGTCGGGGCGCCGCCGAATCCAAGGGTGACCGTCATTTCGGGGCAGATTTCCACCTGTTCCGACGGCTCTGACGCAGCCGGGGTGGACGCCGCCGGTGGGTCGACGCTTGGCGTTGTCGGGGCCGCAGCCGAGTCGCAGCCAGCCAGGGCGCAGGTCGCGAGCACGACCAATGCCCGCCGGCGCAACGCCGGATCGGCCAGCAGGCGGGCGCGGGTGGGATAGCCGGGGGCGTCGGGCCGGCGGGGCGGTTGCAGCGGCAGCGGCAGCATGGTGGTTGAACGCAGCGCACCGCGGATGGATCATCCGGTGTGAGCGAAGCCCGCATCCTGGTCGTCGCGGTGGTTGCGGCGTTCATCCTCCTGGGCATCGCCCCGCTGGCCGACCGCTTCACCTGGCTGCTCGAGAACCTGCCGGTGCTCATCGGCCTGCCCCTGGTCGTCATGGCCTACCGGCGCCGGCCGTTGACGCCGCTGCTTATCCGGCTGCTCGCCGTGCATGCCGTGATCCTGATGATCGGTGGCCATTGGACCTACGCCGCGGTGCCGGCCGGCGACTGGGTGCGCGACTGGTTCGGATTGGCGCGCAATCCGTATGACCGACTCGGCCATCTGGCGCAGGGTTTCGTCCCCGCCATCCTCATCCGCGAACTGTGCCTGCGGCGCGGCCTGGAACTGCGCGGCTGGTTCGGCGGCCTGCTCATCGTCCTCGCCTGCCTCGGCTTCAGCGCCTGCTACGAGATCCTGGAATGGCAGACAGCCGTGTGGTCGGGTGCGGCTGCGGAGGACTTCCTTGGCACCCAAGGCGACGTCTGGGACACACAGTGGGACATGGCCTGCTGTGGTCTTGGGGCGCTTGCGTCGATGCTGACACTGGCCTGCCGGCATGACCGCGAGCTGGCGAGCCTGGGACCAGTCGATCGGCAGGAATGACCCGCCGTCCGCGGTTCAGGGTTGTCGCGCTCCAGGACCCTGCCACCACGCCCAGGCTTGGGGCCAGCGATCAGAGAGGCTGCGGCCGGCGATGCCCGGCGCGATCTCGGCCGGTCCTGACGTCGCATCCCGCGTCACGGCCTGGCGGAGGTCGTCCAGCCGCGGGATGGTGAGGCCAGGGACCGGCAGGATCAGCAGTCGTCCACGCTTGGCCGGATCGGCGGCTTGGGTCGGGGCGCCGTCCGGATCCACCACCAGCGCGGTTACCGACGCCGGCAGTCGTGCGGCACGCCAGTCTTCCCATAATTGCAGACCCAGATCCCGGGCGGCCACGATGGTGACGCCGCCTCCGGCCGGGTAGAGTGAGGTCAGGCGGGTTAGCTCGGGTGGGCCCGGGATCCGGTTGAAGAGCGTGACCGCTAGGTGTTGCCGATGCAGCTGTGGAATGAGTCCACTGATGACCGCCTCGCGATCATCGGGGTGGAGCAGCACGACAACCAGGCCCTCGGCTGGCGCAGTCCGCGGTTCGGCGAGCAGCATCGGACCGATCGTCGTGGTCCGCCAGGGCCCTTCGGCAGCCCAGCCGCAGGCCAGGATCAGGCAGAGCGGCACGAGGATTCCGGCGGTGACGCCAGCCTTGGCGAGTGTGCGCCATGGCGCGCGCAGGGCCGACCATGCCAGCAGGGTCAGGACCAGGGCGCCGCTCCAGCGGGCCGTGCTCCAGGGGGCGAACAGGTGGGCCTGGAACATGCCGGCGATCAGGTGGGCAGCGGTCAGGGCAACGGCCATGGCGGCCAGCGCGTCGCCCGTCTGGGCCCGTCGCGCCGCGCCAGCGCCCAGTGCCGCGAGCAGGGCGCAGATGACGCCAGCTGCCGGCAGGCCGCCATAGGCCGCGGCGGTAAGCAGATCGTTGAGCGCTGTCGCGAAGCGCCGGTGGAAGCCGTCGGGCAGGTACCAGTCGCCAAGCAGACCTGCAAGATCGCTGCCGACGCCGATCCACGGGTGGTCGGCGATCAGCGCCAGCGAGGCCCGCCAGAGCACGGTGCGATCGACGATGCTCTGCTCGGTCCCATCGGGCCACAGCCGGGGCCCCGCGCCACTGAGCAGGTAGGCGCCGGCGATGCCGGCGAGGCCGCCCAGGGTCCAGCGCCAGGACAGAACCCGCAGCCCTGCCAGTGCAAGCATGCCGGCGATCAGCGCCAGCCCGCCAGCCCGCGATCCAGTCATCGCCAGCAGGACGAGCGCCGTGATGCCAGCCAGACCAGCCAGGACCCTGCATGGAGACGAGGCTCGTCCGAGTGCCGGCCATGGTCGCACGGCGATGACCAGCGCCACCACTACGGCCAGGGCTAATTCGAGGCCAGCCACGTTCGGGGTGGCGAATGGCCCGCTCCACCGATCCACGATCAGCGTTTCTTGGAATCGATGGCTGCGCGCAGGGCCTTGCACCAGTCGGCGTGCTCCTGCAGATCATTGCCGGTGCGCAGGCTGGCCCAGGTCACGGCAGCGTCCTGCAGGGCGGTCCGCATGCCATCGAGCGACGTCTTGCTGCCGGCGATGACCAGTCGGATGGAGCGGGAGGCGCAGAGCTCGGCGGCCGTCCGGGCGGCCTGCGGGGTGGCGTCAAACAGCACCACCGCCTGCGGCGGTTTCGAGCGCAGGCCGAGCAGGCCGCCGAGTCCGTCCGGCCGATCCACCGCCAGGATCCACGGCGCATCGCCGAGCGCGGCGACCTCGTCGCGCTTCATTGCCAGCAGCAGTCCCGGCACGGGATTGCTGCCGTCCGCCGAGGCCCCGATCGCCAGCACCCCTGCGTCGGCGAGGTCGAGGAGATCGAGATCGGTCTGCTCGGTCGGCGTCTCGAAGCGGTTGATCGCCAGCACCGCCAGGGCGCGTGGTGCATTTGCCGGAGCAGGCTTGGCGATGGCGACGCGCGCCCCGGCAAGAGCGAGGACGTAGCGGTCCGGAGTGAGGCGCAGCAGAATGCTGCGTGTGGCCTCGTCGGGCAGGCGTGTCGTCCCTTGGACGACCGGCCACGCCGTCATCGGTGGGATCCGGCCTTGGGCCAGACGCAGGTTGGCGACGCCGGCAAGCCACTGCCACATCAGCTCGGCTGCCGGGCCGTGGGCGCTGTGCGACCAGATCAGGTTGGTGCCGCGGCCACCCCAATCCGGGGTGAAGCCGACGCGGGTGATCTGCGATCCGGCTGCGTGCAGACGGGCCTCCAGACGGAGACAGGCGTCGGCGACATAATCGTGATGGCCGTGCAGCAGCAGCATGGGACCGAGGTGCCTGGGATGCTCGGCGTGGACCCGGCCGGCCTCCTGGACCACGGCAGCGACCTGGTCGGGATACGCCTCGGCGAAGAGGTGGGCAGCCGAGCCGCCGCCCGAGCGACCGAACACGAAGAGGGGCCGGTCCGGCAGTTCGCCGAGCGTGCGCACGCGACTGATCGCCTGCCGCCAGGCCTCGCCGGCGCCGCTCTCGGGGTAGTAGTACCAGCGGTGGTGATCCGTCGCCGGCACTCCGTCCTCGGGCCGCATCTTTGGGAACCGGATGGTCAGGGTGGTGAAACCCAGGTGGGTGGCCAGGCCCGAGCCGATGCCGTCGATGGCGCTGGTCTCGGTCGGATAGGGGAACATCGCCACCATATCGGCAGCAACACCCAGCGGTCGGCCATCGGCGCCCACCGGCATGCGCCAGTCGCAGCGCACGGTCGGCAGATCCGGCATGGTCGTGGGCAGCTCGAACCAGCCGGAGAGGCAGCGGTACTGCCCGGCGGTGTGGCGGGCTGTCGGCTCATCGCGCCAGGGCAGGTCTGGGCCCGGAGGAGTAGCGGTGGCAAGTGCGGGTTCCGGTGTCGTCGGGCGTGTGGCAGCTGCAGGTGCAGTCGGCGGCGAAGGCGTGGTGGCCGGTGGACTGATGCCCCTGACAGTCGGCGGTGCGGCGACCGGCAGTGCTACGATAGGCTCGACCCGTGGGGTCGTGTGCAGAGCCAGCGGACGCGGAGCCATCGGCGGTGCGTCGTCGGCGACGACGGTCGGCTGCTGCTGCTGCTGCTGCTGCTGTTGCTGTTGCTGTTGCTGTTGCTGTTGCGGTGGCTGCTGGCGACTGGTCCATGCCAGAGTCAGCCCCAGCAGGGCCGCACAGGCGATGATGGCTACGACAACGCCGACGATGCCTGACCTGCGCTGCAGCTGCCTTTGCCGCCTGCGGATGACCGCCGTCCGGGTCTGGCGACCGGTGGAGACCGCACGGAAGCCGTATTTCGATGTGTGACTCACCGGGCCGGCACGCTAGAGCGGGAAGGTCCGATGCCAAGGGCCGAGCCGGTTCAGGGTTCCCGCACCTGTCGTCCTCGGCCTTGACCGCTGTATCACATGCGTTAATCCGTTGGCCCCCGAGGATCCGCCCATGCGTCACTGCCTGATGATCGCCGCCATCGCCCTGCTGGCCTCAAGCCTGTCAGCGGCGTCCTGCACCGGCGAGTGCAAGACGATCGAGTATCGGATTGATGAGGCGCTCAGCGCCCGCTGGGTGACTTACGAGCGGAATGACCACACCTACTTCATTGATGACTGGCAGCTCCATTACCGCCAGCCCAAGGAGGAGGTTGCCGACCTCCTCCGGACCTCTGGTCGCGCGACCAGGGAAGAGGCGAACCTGATCAGTACCCTGCGTAATCTGGCCCAGGAGTGGTCTGAGACCCGCTATGCCACGGCCATGGAGATCTACCAGGAGAGAACGAGTGACGCGGGTACGACCAATACCTGTAGTTCTGGCTGCGACTGTGCCGAGGGCACCTTCACCGAGACCCCGGATAGCGTGTTCACAGTGCACGGAGAGAGCGGAGAACGCACCATCGAAGTTCGTGGTGGCCGGACCGGCCATCGGACGATTGGCTACTATTACATGTGGTACGGAACCGGAACCATCGATTACACAGATCGCGTCAAGCAGGTCGATTGCGTCTACCTCGAACCGTGATCGGACTGCTGCTGCTGGCGTTGTCTGTCGCTAGCCAAATCGATGCCGGAGAGGAGGCGCTTCGCTTCATCGATGGTGTTCCGATCGGAGGCCCACCGTTGGTGGCGTCCGCCATGGAATGGACTGTCGGCCACTATGCCGGCGAGCGTGGGAACGACGCGCTGTTTGCCGCGGGACCAGGTAAACGTCTGGACTATCTGGTCAATCTGGCCGGCCGAGGCCGGTCGGTAGGCTGGGCAGACGTGTTGGAACTGAACGCTAAGGGGCGCGTGCCGGCCCGCGTCGTCATCCTATCTGATGGCGACGCCACTCGTCGGGCGGCGACAGTGCAGGTCCTGTTCGCTGATGGTACGCAGAGTGTCGGAGCCGTATCCTTCGCCCTGGGCATCGAGGCCGCGAGCAAGTCATTCCAGCGACGTGGGCGGGCAGATCTGAACCCTGAAATATTCGGTTCCATGGGATCGATCGCAGGGTTCTCCTCCAGTATCGATGTTTCCACGACCGCCCGCAAGATCGGAAATGCCAGCGAATTCCACAACGATTATTGGGGTGCATACATCCATGGTGGCAAAAGGCCTGGCATTGTCGCGGCCCAATTGCGCTCGCAACGTCTGATGGAACAGTTGACCGACAGTCTACCGGCCGATGCCGCCTGGGCTTGCCAGGTGGTCAGTGGATTTCCGGTGCCGCAGGATTCGGGGACGATCGGCTTTTTGCCGTTCCGCTGGTCCTCCACAACGGGGGAGCGAGAGATCCTGGTTCAAGCCTACACCGGATCGGCCGACCAGGTGGAGAAACTGCATGTGGTCACACTCGAACGACGGCCGTCGGAATTGCGGCGACGCGCGGAGGTCTGGTCGTGGACCGGAGCTGCATGGTCGCGAACGGAGGAGTGGTCCCAGACTTCCCTGCCCACTATCGTTCAGGTGATAGCGCCATGATCAGAGCCGCATTGGTCTGTCTGTGCGGGTGCTGGTTGATGGGGGCGGAGCTCACCGTGTCTCCGGAACGCATCGCGTTCGACGCCCGCTCCGAACAGGTTCCTGACGTGACGGTACAATTGGGCACCGTCGGCAAGATCCTTGGCGTCAACGCTGAATGGGTCGACAGCTTTGCCGAGGCGGCGGGACCGGGGGTCGATGTCGGCAAGCCGGTCGTTCCAGTAATCATCGTCCTGCCGTCCAAGCCGGTCGTCCCTGGCGGGACGTTGGCGATGGTGGTCGGCCTGTCACCAGCTGCGGCAGCAAGCCGCATCCGCGGCTGGGGTGCTGCGACCGAGTTGATACGCTTGCGCACCGACGAGGTGGGGAAGCCAACGTATGCCGTTCCGGTCCTCATTCGGTATCATGCCCGCCCGGTCGTCTCCCCAGAAGTTCCGACGGGCAACCAGCATGATGGGGGATGGGAGGTTGCATTCTCCCTGAACACCGGCGATGCATCAGAGCGCATATCCGGGATTGAGTTAAATCAGGCAACCCAGCCACCTGCTGACGACAGTGACATGCCATTGATCGTTCCTGCAACCATGCAACGTACCCCCGATGGGTCCTGCCGGATGTCTGTGATCAAGGCGACTTCGGGATGGCTGGTGGCGGATCTCCTGATCGACTACGACCAGCCTGCTCCGATGCGCAAGCGGTTGAGTCTCCGTTGCCATCTCGGCGCTCTCCCTGTCCTGGAGCCGGGGCGGGTTCGCGCCGAGCCGCCTAGCCTGCCGAGCGGCCCTCGGCGCGTCCGTATCCAATAACCGTGGTGTTCCGACCCATCGGGGTGGTGCTGGTATGTATTGCCTGCGTGCTGCCGGTGGTGGCCGTGGCTGTAATCCGGAGGCAGTCGGCGGCGGTTTCGAATCCGGCATCAGAAGCCTACCCGCAGCCCAAGGGTGATGGTCTGCAACTCCTCTACGCCAGCATCGACCTGAAGCCGCAGATTCTCGCCGATCGTTTTCTGTGCCGGTTTCCCATCGGCAACGGCACGGCAAAGCCCATCACAATCGTCCGCTCGACGACGAGTTGTGGCTGTGCCGCCCTTCGCTTCCAGCCGGCAGAGGTGCCGCCGGACGGATGGGGTGAAGCCGTGGTGTCCGTTGCCGCACGTGGACGTTTCGGCATTGTGGAGGCCGCTGTGGAGGCCTTCACGGATGATGGTCTGCCGCCGTTGCGCTTTACCGCACGGCTGGTCCTGCCGCCGCAGCCGCGGCTGCCGGGCGACGAGATCCGCATTCCGACCGGCAGTCAGGAAATCGATGTGCCGATCCTTGGCGGAGATGCGAGATTCCGTCTGGTCTGCTTGCGGCAGCCGCAGTGTTCGAGTGCAGCGTTCGAGGTCGATTATAAGCCTTCGGCGGATGGCGGCGTGCTCCATTGCCAACTGCTGCGTGAGCGGCCGGCGGCAGGTCGGATACGGCTGCGGCTGGGGTATGAAGAACCGTATGCCGTTGATCTGTCGATACGGCTGATCGCGGAATGATCTGGGCAGGTCGCTTCATCGTCGCCGTCGTGCTGATCGGTGCCGGTATCCTCAAGGCGGCTGATCCGGTGCCGGTGCTCAGCCTAGGGTGGTTCAGCGCATGGGGAGCAAGTTGGATCCTGGTGGCAGTACTGCCCTGGCTAGAAATCGGCTGTGGGCTGTTGCTGCTGAGTGACCTGCCCGTGCGTTGGACTGCCGTGCCGGCAACCATGCTCTGCTCAGGATTCCTTGTGGTGACCCTGACCCGCCTGCTGGTGGAAGGTGTTTCCCAGGAATGCGGCTGCTTTGGTGTCTTGTCTGCGCCACTCGATCAATGGCACCTTGTCGGAGTCGCACTGCTGGCGGCCCTGAGTTGCCAACTGTGGTGGAGCGGCCGGGCCCGGCCGCGAATTACTCCATCGTGACGAGCACCGCCTCTGGAAGCTGGGCGAACATTGCTTGCTCGTTGCTGAGTTCCCCCGGCAGTTTGCCCCAGGAGAGTTCGATCCAGGCCGACCAGGCCTTGGGCAGCGGATCGCGGCCGCGCACGGTTTGCTCAAATGTCCGACCGATCGGAGGGTTCGCCCTAAGACTTTCGAGCGTTGCCGCGCCGGTCGCGCTGAAGCCTCTGGTCTTGTTGTCAGGGACAGAGCCCAGCAGGGGGAGTTCGCGGCTGCCTTCGGCGCCGTCCGCCGGCGTCCAGCGGCAGGTGACGGTCGGCTTTGCGCCAGCGGTGATAGTCAGGGAGACCAAGCTGAGTTCCCTGTCGATGGCTATCTCCACGGGCTTGCCCACCGCTGGCCCCCATATTACCAGCTTGCCTATCTTCACCGCGGCCGGGGCAGTGACGACATAGGGGCCTAGGACATCGTCAGGCAAATTCGGCTGCTGAAGCATCCCACTACGGTGCCCGGGGTTGAATAGCTTTCCGCCGCCCATGCCCATCAAGACGTCTTGCCTCACATCGGCCTGCAACAGGGGCAATGGCCTGCCGGTTCCGCTGGCGAGGGCGGCCAGTCGTAGCGGGTTGCCAGCGTAGCCGAACCCGAGGATCACCGACTGTTCGCCGGCGTCGACCGTGGCCATGTAGATGGTCGAAGTGCTGGTCGTGCCATTGACCAGCATGTTGCGATGGATTGGGCCATCCAGTTTCGGTTGCTTGCGAATCTTGGCCGGAATGGTGTCGAGATGCCTCGCCACCACGTCCGTCTGGGCGCTGGCAGCCGGCAAGGAGCCCGCAGTCCATAGGGCGCAGGCGGCTGTGCCGTTGCCGTCAACGGCCGTCCAGGCGGCGAAGCCGTCCTTGATGCGTTGCGCCAAAGGATCGGGGTTCTCGCCGGCTGAGATGATTGCTGCGAGAACGATGAGGACGAGGAAGCGCATATCATGGATCCTTGAAGGAATGCGCGAGAATCCTGTCCAGTTCAGCGAAGCCCGCGTCTGCGGCGAGTTTTGCCTGCATGGGCGCGGACGAGGCCCCTTCTTGGGTGGCAGTCTCGGCCACCCCACTGGCAAGGGTGTGGGCGAATTTGGAATCGATGACCGCCCAGACGAACAGTTCTCCGGTCTTCGGATGGATCCATTCCGCTTGCTGGTAAGAAGAACGGATGCTTTGGACCGCGATCGTGCGCGAGATGGATTCTGAGAATGCGGTGACCGAGACTCCATCGGCATCCCTAGATTCGCCGATGTACTCCTTCAATGCGCTCTGGACCCGGACCATGACCATGCGACCAAGTTCATGGCGGGCTTGATCCAGGGCTCGATTGCGCAACTCACCGCGGCCAACGAAGGGGTCGTGTGGTGCCGAGCCCCAGGCTGCAATAACGGTGCCGCTACGAGTTGGATTGGAGATCCAATCTGGTTTCGTCACGTCGTCATCCGACCAAGCTCTACGATAGGTGGTGGGCTGCCGGTACGTCGTCGTCGCAGCATCCGTCCGGTCGGCGCAGCCAGCAAACACCATCGCCGCGGCAAAGGCCGCGGCGATGGTGACGACAGTCTGACGACCGGCTTGCATCACTTAGCGACGCCCATCTCCTTGTCGATGAGCTTGTCGAGGTCGGCGAAGGCCTTGTCCGCTTCGATCTTTGCTGCGAAGTGCGCGCGCTTCTCGGCTTCGGCCCGGGCTGCGGCCTTCATCTGGGCGGCAGCCGCCTCAATCGAAGCCTGGTCAGGGTAGGTCCAGACGTACATACGCTTGGTGGCCGGGTCGATCCAGCGGGCACGCTGCGAGGTGGCCTGGACCAGCTGATTGGTCACCTGGCGACTGATGTTCTCCTCCATCTGCATCGCCATGGTCTTGGAATCCTGGCTGGTGATCTCGCCTCCTTCGCGGGTCCAGCTCTTGAACACGGCTTGCACCTTCACGGCGATGGCGCGGGCAATTTCATCGCGCGCCGAGCCCATGGCGCTGTTGCGCTGCATGCTCTCTCCACCGAGTTTATAATCAGCGACGCCGTAGGCGGCGATCGGGAACTTGCCGCCCATGGTCGGATCATTGGTCCAGTCCGGTCCGTCATTGGTGGCTGCTGCCGGGGGAGCCTGTGCGGGCGGCGTGCGGTCTTCTTTGGCGCAGCCGGCCAGGCCGATCATGCCGACGGCGGCGATGGCGATCAGGCTGGTAGAAATGATGGAATGACGCATCGGGTTTAGCTCCTAGAGGTCTGGGGACGATAGGCGGGGCTCGTGGGCGTCAACCCGTCGGTTCATCTCGTGCAGGGATCACAGATCGAATGCAACGTTTGGAACACTTTTCCGATTCGGGCCGGTGGCCATTGGCGCGCGGCCTGCTACATCACCGGGATGACAAGCACCACCTATGCCGTGATCATGGCCGGCGGCTCCGGCACCCGCTTCTGGCCGGTGTCGCGCAGCGCCACGCCCAAGCAGCTGACCCGCATCATTGGCGAAACGACGATGATCCAGGCGACGGTGATGCGGCTGATGCCGCTGATCGCGCCGGAGCGCATCCTCATCATCACCACCGCCCAGCTGGCGGCGGCGACGCGGCACCAACTGCCCATGCTCAAGCCCGAGCAGGTCATCGCCGAGCCGGTCGGGCGCGACACTGCCGCCTGCACCGCGCTGGCCGCTCTGGTGGTCGAGAAGCTCTCGCCCGGCGCGACCATGATCATGCTGCCGGCCGACCAGGTCATCCAGCCGGCCGACAGCTTCCAGCAGGCGCTGGCCGCCGGGGTGGCGGTGGCGGCCCAGGGCGGGCTGGTCACCTATGGCATCGTTCCGCGCCATCCCGCCACTGGCTACGGCTACCTGGAACTCGGTGCGGAACAGCCGACGCAGGGTGGCATCCGCGTCTCGCGGGTCTCGCGCTTCGTCGAGAAGCCCGATCTCGAGCGGGCCAAGTCCTACCTGGCGGCGGGCAACTTCCGCTGGAACAGCGGCATCTTCACCTGGCGCACCGACGTTGTGCTGCGCGAACTGGGAGTGCACTGCCCCTGGCTGACCGAGGCGCTGAAGCCGGTTGCCGCCGCCTACGGCACGCCGCACTTCGACGCCGTGCTGGCCGAGGTCTACGGCCCGCTGAAGAAGGTCTCGATCGACTACGCTCTGATGGAGCACGCCAAGGATGTGACGGCGGTGGAGGGCGACTTCGCCTGGGACGACGTCGGTTCCTGGGATGCCCTGCCGGCGCACCTGACCGCCGACGCCAGCGGCACGATCCATCGTGGCGAGACCGTGGCGGTGGACTGCCGCGATTGCCTACTGGTGTCGGAGCCGGGCGCGCCTCTGGTCGTCGCCGCCAACTGCCAGGGTCTGACCATCGTGGCGACCAAGGACGCCGTGCTGGTGGTGCCGCGCGGTGAGGGTCAGGCGGTGAAGAGCGTGGTCGATGCGCTCAAGGCGCGTGGACGGCACGAGCTGCTCTAGGAGCGCAGAGCTCCAGCTTCGACCGGACCGCGGGGCACTAGCCCCGCGTCGGCGGCGCTGGACCACGGCCAGGCGCCAAGGTCTGCGACCAACCGGGCGTCTACCGGATTGCGCTCGACGTAACGCAGCACGCTCCACAGGTGCCCTTCGTCGCGGATCAGTCGGTCCCAATAATCCTGCTGCCAGAGCTGGCCGTGCGTACCTAGGAGGGCGTTGATGCGTCTGGCGGTGTAGGTCTTCCAGGTCCGCACCACTTCGGTCAGGCTATGCTGTCCGAGCAGCCGGATCACCACATGCACGTGGTTGGGCATGATCACCCAGGCGAGGAGGTGGTAGCGTTCACCGTCATGGTGGCGCCAGCCATCGCGCACCACGGTGGCGATCTCAGGGCGGGCTAGAAGGCACGAGCCATGGCCAGCATCGAGCCAGCGCTCGATGCGCGAGCGGCGGGCGTGCTCGTCGGTGGAGCCATCCGGGCGCGCCGGGACCTCGGCCATGAGCCGGGCGAGCACGTCGGCGGGCAGGGCATCGGCCAGCCGGTAGGTGATGGCCTGGGTCGAGCCAGGGATGTCCCAATGGGGGAGGTAGCCGCGGCCGTGGATGCCACGCGGCGTCATGGCCTCGACGCGGAGCTGGAGCTCCGCGGACCGGTCGGGGCTGGAGCCCCGCGCTCCAACGGATCGACCACGCGCAGGCCGAGGCCGGCGGCGTAGGCGGTCAACTCGGCGAGGCCCGCTGCCGTGTCGGCGGGGCGGTGCGCGTCGGTCGACAGGACCACGGTGCAGCCGTGCACCGCGGCACGTTCCCAGAATGGCAGCCAAGGGTAGCCGCGACGTTCGCGCAGTCCCAGCGAGTTCAGCTCCAGCGGCAGCTCGCTGGCGGCAGCAGCGGCGCACACCGCGTCGACCGCCGCGGCGACCTCGTCGGACCACGTGGCATCGCCGCAGGCGATGTTGTCGGGATGGGCGAGGAAGGCGAACAGACCGCTCTCGATCGCCGCGATCGCCTTGTCCGACCAGTCGCGCAGGGCGCTTGCCCCGCGGCAGCCGCCGAAGGCGCTGACCTCGACCCCATCGTCGTCGAGGAAGTGGACGCTGCCGATCAGGTAGTCGTAGCCGCGCGCCAGGAAGGTGTCTCGGTACCAGGTGAAGTACTGCGCGCCAACGTCGCATTCCATGCCGAGCAGGACGCGCACCTGGGGAACGGCCTGCTGTGCGGCGCGCACTGCGGCTTCGTAGCCGGGCAGCTGGTCGAGGCGCATGCGCACGCTGGCCCAGCGACCGTCCGGTAGCGGCGTGTGGTCGGCGGCGCCGAGTCTCGCCAGTCCAGCTACCGCGGCGGCCCGAGCGTAGTCGACGACCTCGCCACTGGCGTGCTGGCAGCGGAAGGTGTGGGTGTGGTAGACGCCGGTGGTGAGCACGCGCCGGATGATGGCGATGCGCGAAGGGGGGCCAGCAGGACCACGGTCCTTGATCGCGCCGTCTGCGACCGACGATGCGCGCCCCGATGGCCACCCGCGCAGCCCACAGCGTCCCCGACCAGCATGGCCGATTCGGTCCGTATGGCGGGCGCTACGTCCCCGAGACCTTGATCCCGGCTCTCGACGAGCTGGAACGCGGCTTCGCCAAAGCCTTGCGCGACAAGCCCTTCATGGCCGCCTTTCGTGGCCTGCTCGCCGACTTCGTCGGCCGGCCGACGCCGCTGACGCATGCCGCCAAGCTGTCAAAGCAGCTCGGCCGCCGCGTCTACCTCAAGCGTGAAGACCTTTGCCACACCGGTGCGCACAAGATCAACAACGCCCTCGGCCAGGTCCTGCTGGCCAAGCGGCTGGGCAAGAAGCGCATCATTGCCGAGACCGGCGCCGGCCAGCACGGCGTCGCCACCGCCACCGCCTGCGCTCTGATCGGCCTGAAGTGCCGCATCTACATGGGCACCGAGGACATGCGCCGCCAGGCGCCCAACGTCTTCCGCATGCGCATGCTGGGCAGCGAGGTGGTCGCAGTCGACAGCGGTACGCACACGCTCAAGGACGCGGTCAACGAGGCACTGCGCGACTGGGTCGCCAACGTCACCGACACCCACTACTGCCTGGGTACGGCCTACGGTCCGCATCCTTTCCCGCTGATCTGCCGCGAGTTCCAGGCGGTGATCGGCCGCGAGGCGCGCAAGCAGATCCTCAAGGTCGAGGGACGCCTGCCGCACGCGCTGCTCGCCTGTGTCGGCGGCGGCTCCAACGCCATCGGCCTGTTTCACGCCTTCCGCGCCGACGCCAAGGTCAAGCTGTTCGGGGTCGAGGCTGGCGGGCGCGGGACCAAGCTTGGCGATCACGCGGCGCGCTTCGACGGCGGCCGTCCTGGCGTCTTCCAGGGCGCGGCGACCTGGATCCTGCAAGACGAGGCTGGACAGATCCAGGGCACGCACTCGGTCAGTGCCGGACTCGACTACGCCGCGGTCGGCCCCGAGCACGCCTTCCTGCGCGAGATCGGTCGCGCCGAATACCTGCGCTGTTCCGATACCCAGGCCCTGCAGGCCATGCACCGTCTGGCCGAGACAGAAGGCATCATTCCGGCGCTGGAAAGCAGCCACGCCCTCGGCTGCCTGGATGCGGTGTGCGAGCGACTGCCGCGCAACGGCATCATCATCGTCAACATCAGCGGTCGTGGCGACAAGGACGTCGCGGAAGTGGCTCGACTGGAAGGGGTGCCGCTGTGAGCAACCGCATCGCCGCCAAGCTGTCCGCCAACCAGTCTGCCAAACGCAAAAGCTTCGTCGCCTACATCAGCGCCGGCGATCCGTCGCTCGACGCCACCGTCGAACTGGCCGTGGCCATGGACGCGGCTGGTGTCGATGTGCTCGAACTCGGCGTGCCGTTCAGCGACCCGATGGCCGACGGCATCGCCATCCAGGCGAGCTACGAGCGCGCGCTGAAAGCCGGGGCCACCCTGACCGGCGTACTCGCGGCGGTGCGCCGCATCCGCGCGCGCAGCCAGTTGCCGCTGCTGCTGTTCACCTATCTCAATCCGGTGCTGGCCTACGGTCCGGCGCGGTTCGCCGCCGATGCCGCGGCCGCCGGCGCTGACGGCGTGCTGTTGCTTGACCTGCCGCCCGAGCAGGACCCGGCGATGCTGGCGACGATGCGGGCCGAGGGCCTGGCGACGGTATGCCTGGCGGCGCCGACCACCACCGCGGCGCGCAAGACGTTCCTGGCCCGCAACTCGCGTGGCTTCCTCTACTACATCTGCCGGCTCGGCGTCACCGGCGAGCGCGTCGATCTGCCTGCCGACCTGACGGCCAAGGTGGCGGCGCTCAAGCGCGGCACCGGTATTCCGGTGTGCATCGGCTTCGGCATCTCCTCGCCCGAGCAGGCTGCGGCCGCAGCGGCGGCCGGCGACGGCGCGGTGGTCGGCAGCCACCTGGTCAAGCTGATCGAGCAGCACGGCTCCTCGCCGGACATGGTGCGCATCGTTGCGGCCCGGGCCGGCGAGCTGGCGGCTGCGGTGCACGCCGTGACCTGAATGCCGCTGCTTCGGCCCGACGTCCCCGTTCCGCTCGGCGAGCATCTCGACGAGCTGCGCCGCCGCCTGATCTGGCCGGCCCTGGTGTGGGGCCTCGTCTTCTTCGTCGCCTTCGCCTTCGAGCGCGAACTGAAGGTCCTCTTCGTCCAGCCGCTGATCTGGGCGGTCGAATACGCCACGCCAGCGGTGGCGGCGAAGGCCGGAGTGATCATCCCCGCCGAAGGGGCCTTGCGCATGCTCAAGAGCTTCGACCTGGGCGAGAGCATGGGCGTGTCGATGACCCTGGCGATGTGGGCGGCGTTCGCCGTGGTCGTGCCGCTGTTCATCTACCAGATCTACGCCTTCATCGGCATCGGCTTGACCGCCCAGGAGCGTCGCCTCGCCTTCCTGCTGGCGCCGGCGGCCGTCGTCCTGTTCTATATCGGCGGGACCTTCGGCTACTACTTCGGCATGCCGATGATCTACGCCTGGTTCATCCAATGGACGGCCGACGATCCGATCAGCTCGTTCGACCTGCGGCTTGGCTCGTACCGCGACGACTTCTTCCTCTATACGCTGCTGTTCGGTGGACTGTTCGACATCCCCTGGGCGGTGGTCACGGTCTGCCGGGTCGGTTTCACCACGCCGCAGAAGCTCGGCCGCTGGCGCAAGGCGGCGTTCATGGTCGCGGTGGTGTTGGCCGCGGTCATCGGCCCTGGCGACCCGTTCAGCCTGCTGGTGCTGATGTTCCCGACCTACGCCCTGTTCGAGATCGGTCTGCTGGCGGCGAGGTTCGTCGGCGGCCCGAGAAAGGATCCCGACCGTGCCTGACCGCGTCTGCGTGGTGAAGATCGGCAGCAATTCGCTGGTCGATGCCCAGGGCCGGCTTGACCAGGCGTTCCTCGACCGTTTTGCCGGCCAGGTCGCCGGCGCGACGCAGGCCGGCTGGCGGCCGGTCATCGTCACCAGCGGCGCGGTCGCCGGTGGTGTCGCCCGGCTGCGCCTGGACACCCGTCCGCCCGGTCTGCCCGAGCGCCAAGCCCTGGCGGCGATCGGACAGATCGGCCTGGCCCATCTGTGGGAGCGCGCCCTAGCGGCGCACGGGCTGTGCGCCGCGCAGCTGCTGCTGACCCACGGCGACTTCAGCGACCGCGAGCGCAACCATAACCTCATGGCGACGGTGCGCGCCCTGTTCGCCTTCGGCGCCGTGCCGGTGGTCAACGAGAACGATCCGATCGCCACCCAGGAGTTGACCGTCGGTGACAACGATCACCTCTCGGCGCTGGTCGCCAGCCAGCTCGGTGCCGAGGTGCTGGTGCTGCTCACCGACATCGATGGGGTCTACGATGCTGATCCGCGCAGCAACGCCGCGGCCCGGCGTATCCCACTGATTCCGGTGGTGACGCCGGCGGTGCTCGCTGCTGCCGGCGGTGCCGGAGCGCTGGGGCGCGGCGGCATGCGCTCGAAGATCGAGGGCGCCCGGCTCGCCGCCGCCAGCGGTGTCGCCACGGTCATCGCCGCCGCGCGTGAGACCGAGGTGCTGACCCGCGCCCTCACCGGCGAGGACGTCGGCACGCGCGTCCCCGGTCGCGGTCAGCGCGTCGATGCCCGCCGCCGCTGGCTGGCGGTGGCCCGCCGGGTCAAGGGCCGCATCCACGTCGATGCCGGAGCGGTGCGCGCTCTGACTCAGCGCAGCACCAGCCTGCTGCCGGCCGGCATCGTCCGGGTTGATGGTGCGTTCGGGGTTGGCGACACCGTCGGCATCATTGATCCGGATGGCCACGAGATCGCCCGGGGGCTGGCCTCGATCGCCGGCGACGAGCTGGCGCGCATCGCCGGCAAGCGCTCTGACGCTGCTGCCGCGCTGCTTGGGCATGTGCTGCCCAAGGCGGCGGTGCATCGGGATGACCTGCTGGTGTTGACGCGGTAGACCGGCCGCCGCCGCTGCCGCTGCCGCTGCCGCCACCACCGCCGACGAGCTGGAACTCGTCGGTCCCAGGGGGAAGCACACCGTAGGCCCGCTCTGTTACTTCAGTGCTGGCATGGGGGTGCGGGTTTCACAGGGTGTGGGCACTTCCCCCATCCGCCCATCTGCTACACTACCAGTGATGCCTGACATAGAGCCTGGTCCGGGTGGCTACCGCCTGATGAAGGACCTGATCGCCAAGCGCCCCAGGCTGGTGTTCTTCATCATCCTGCTTGCCTTCCTCGGTCCGCTGGTGACGGCGCCAACGCCGTACTTGGGCAAGATCATCATCGACGATCTGATCTTCCGTCAGCAGTCCGGTGGTGCGCCCGGCGTCGACGCGGTGCTCGGCGTCTCGTCGAACATCTGGATGCTCGCCGGCCTAGTCATGCTCGGCGTGCTGCTCAAACTGCTCGGCACGGTGATCGGCGGCTGGCAGAGCCACTACATCCTGCAGATCACCCGGAACGGCCTCTACGACGTCCGGGTCGACGCCGCCGAGCGGGTAATGGGCGCGCCGATGAAGGACCTGGAGACGATGTCGCCGGGCAAGGTGGCCTCGCGCCTGGTCAACGACCCCAACCACGTCGACGGCGCCATCTTCACCATCCTGCGCTCGTGCATGAATGCGGTGTTCACCGTCCTGGTGGTCATGTGTTTCATGCTCTTCCTTGATCCGTTCCTCACCGTCGTGGTGCTGGCGACCATGCCGATAACCGCCCTGTTGTCGGTCTCGTGGTATCGCCGCCTGCGCGCCTTCTCGCGCGAGGAGAGCGACCGCTGCGCCGCGCTGTCGGCGCAGTCGGCGGAGATCTTCGGGGCGGTCAAGGTGATCCGCGCCTTCGGCGCCGAGCGCGCCTTCCTGCGCCGCATCCGCGAACGCTCCGAGGCGCTGCGCTTCGAGGGCATCCGCCACTGGACGGTCTACCATATGGTCGCGGGTCTGCTCGGCACCCTGACCAGCCTGGGCGCCGACATCTTCCTCTTCGTCGGCGGCGTGCTGGCGATCCAGGGCAAGATCACCTTCGGCGATTTCTTCGCCTTCGCCGGCTACCAGGGCATGTTGTGGGGGCCGATCAACACCCTGCTGACCACCGGCCAGACCGTGCAGATCGGGGCAGCCAGCGCCGATAAGCTCGACGAGGTCATGTCGACCGCGCAGGAGCCGCACCTGGCCCGTCCCGCCCAGCCGGCTCCGGAGCACTTCCGCGGCGAGATCGTGGCCGAGAAGCTGCGCTTCACCTACGACGGCCAGGATGACGTCCTGCGCGACGTCGACCTGGTGATCAAGCCGGGAACGATGACCGCGCTGGTTGGCCAGAGCGGTAGCGGCAAGACCACCCTGGCCAACATGATGCTCGGGTTCTACCTGCCCACCGGCGGCAAGCTGCTGATCGACGACATCGATGTGCGGCAGTGGGATCTGCGCCAGCTGCGCGACCAGGTCGGCGTGGTGCTGCAGGATTCGCTGATGTTCGACGACAGCCTGCGTGCCAACCTGTCGATGGGTCGCGACGACTGGAGCGACGAGCAGCTGTGGGCCGCCCTGCGCGCCGCGCATCTCGAGGAGGCGGTGCGTAGCATGCCCACTGGCCTCGACACCCGGCTGGGCATGTCGGGCACGCGGCTGTCTGGCGGCCAGCGCCAGCGTCTGGCCATCGCCCGGGTCTTCCTGCGCGATCCCAAGCTGATCATCCTCGACGAGGCGACCAGCGCTCTCGACTCGGAGACCGAGAAGCAGATCCAGCGCTCGTTCGACGCTCTGATGGTCGGCCGCACCTCGGTGGTCATCGCCCACCGCCTCTCGACCATCTTCCGCGCCGACCAGATCGTCGTGCTGCATGCCGGCAAAGTGATCGAGATCGGCACGCATGAGGAACTGCTCAAGAAGTGCGACGGTCGCTACCGCGAGCTGTTCCAGGCCCAGGTCGAGGGGATGATGCCGATGAGCGGGGCGACCCGCCACCACCGGGGGCCGGCATGAGCCAGCCCGACAACCACCGCAGTCAGCGCATCATGGCGCAGGCCCTGCCCAAATCGGTCGCCCCGAGCTGGATGAGCTGGGTGTTCATCGTCGCCGCCTGCCTGGCGGTCGTCTGCACCGCCATCGTCCTGCTCGGACCGATGGACGAGCGCGTCCTGGCGCCGGGCGTGGTGCGCCCTGCCGACTACGTGCTCGTCTTTCCCGCTGCCGAAGGGACGGTCGCCGAGGTCCTCGCCCAGTCCGGCGCGCGCGTGACCCAGGGCCAGCTGCTCGCCCGACTCGACTGCCGCGGGCTGGAGCGTGAGCGTGACATGGTCACCGAATCCGTGCTTGGTGCCGAGGCCGATCTGGTCAGCGCCAAGGCTGGCGCGGTCCAGGCCATCCCGGCCGAGCTGTCGCTGCAGGCCGCCGAGGCGCCGCGTCTGCGCGCCATGGTTGAAGAACGGCGCAAGCTGCTTGAGCGCATGGAGGCCAGCGGCGACGGCCGCGGCCTCTCCCTGGTCGAGCTGGTGCGCGAGCGCCTCGCCTTCCAGGCCCTCGAGCGCGAACTGGAACGGGCCGAGCGGGTCGAGGGCCTGCTCGCCGGCACCTGGGCCCAGGCCTCGCGCGATAACGCCGCGGCGCGCGTGCGTGCCGCCGAGGCGACCTTGACCGGCCTGCAGGTCCGCCTGTCCCATATCCAGACCGACATCGCCCTGCGCGAGGTGCGCGCCCCGGCCGATGGCCTGCTGGTCAGCCGGGCGGTGCGCTTCCGTGGCGAGAAGGTCGTGCTTGGCCAGGCCCTGTTCAAGATCGCGCGCGGCTCAGCCGCTCGGCTGCGCCTCTACGCCGGCGAGGACCGTGTCGACCGCATCCGCCCCGGCATGAAGGTGCTGTTTCGGCCGAAGAGCGATCCCGACCGCCTGCGTGCGCCGCGCACCGGCGTGGTCGAGGAGGTGGCGCTCGACCGCACCCTCGAACCCGAGCAGGGTGACGGGCCGCCGGCCGGCACCTACGCCATCGATGTGACCGTCGACCAGCAGATCGGCGATCTGCCGCTGGGGGCCTCGGTCGAGGCGGAGATCGTGCTTGGCCAGCGCAGCTTCATCCGCCTGCTGCTGACCAAGCCGCGTCGCTGACCTGGGAGCGCCGCGCTCCGGCGCGGCCCGGGTCCATGGGGGCAATGGATTGCATGCGCCGTCCGCACCGCATACCATCTGCCTCCACCATGTTTACGCCCGCCTTGGCTTCCCAGACCTCCGGCCCACGCCGGATCGAGACCTTCAACTCCGGTACGCTGCAAGTCGGAGAGGACAGTCTGGTTCAGCTGATCGAGCCGCTGCCCGGCCTGGGCGCCGACCGCGAGTTCCTGGTCTACCGCACCGTCCCCGGGCCGCTGACCTGGTGGCAAAGCACGACGCGCAAGGAACTGGCGCTGTGCTGTCTTGAACCGTTCGCTGCCGGACTTGATCCCGAGATCGTCATCGAACCGGCCCACGCCGAGGCCGTCGGGGCGACTGGACCCGAGGACATAGCCGTGTTCACCATCATGGTGCTAGAGCAGGACGCCTCGCAGACGCGCACCAATCTCCGCGCCCCCATTTTGGTTGGACGCAGCAGCCACAAGGCGCTGCAGGTCGTACTTGATGACCAGCGCCTACCGGTGAAGGGCTACCTGGCGGAACTGGTCGCCCGAGCCGCCAAGGCCTGACGGTGCTGATCCTCACGCGCAAAGCTGGCGAGCAGTTGGTGATCGACGGGGATATCCGCATCACCGTGCTTGAGGTCGGTCGCGGCGGCCAGGTGCGCATCGGCATCGACGCCCCGCGCAGCCACCGCGTCCTGCGCGGCGAACTGCTCGACGAGATCAGCACCGAAAACCGTGGCGCCGCCGTCCGTCCCGAGGCCGTCCCCGACCTCGGCGGCCTGCTTGGCGCCTTCCCGCCCCCAAGCGGCAAGGCCTGACATGCCCCTCTCCCGCTCCTCGTTCCAGGACATCATCGAACGCATCCACACTGTGCCGTCGCTGCCCGAGGTGGTGATGCAGGTGTGTCGCCTGGTCAACGACCCGCACGCCAGCGCCGCCCAGGTCAACGCCATCATGGTCAAGGACCCGGCGATGGCGGCGAAGATGCTGCGCATGGTCAACTCGGTGTACTACGGCCTGTCCGAGCCGCTGAACGACCTCGAGAAGGCGATCATGATGCTCGGCTTCAAGACCGTGCGCTCGATCGCCCTCAGCGTCTCGGTACTCAGCGCCTTCCAGCAGCAGAGCGCCAAC
Organism: Planctomycetota bacterium; assembly: GCA_038203025.1. Lineage (GTDB taxonomy): Bacteria > Planctomycetota > UBA11346 > UBA11346 > UBA11346 > UBA11346. Next base: position 18,097 of record JBBREK010000006.1, on the reverse strand, counting down.
TTCAACATGAAGTCGTTCTGGGCGCACAGTGCGGTCAGCGCCGGCATCTGCCGCCTGATCGCCGGCAAGACCAAGATTTGCGATCCCGAACTGGCTTTCATCGTCGGTCTGCTCAAGGACCTCGGCAAACTCATCCTGGTTGAGAACGCCGGCGAGGAGGTCCGCGCCATCATCGCCGTGGCCCGCGAGTTCCGCCTGTCGTTCCAGGCCGCCACCCGCAAGGTCATGGACACCGACGACAGCGAGCTGTGCGCCTGGCTGATGCAGACCTGGAACCTCGACGTCGACCTGGTCCAGGCGGTGCGTTCGCAGTACGACCTTGAGGCGGTCGAGGATAAACCGCACGCCCGGCTGGTGGCGATGTGCCAGTTCTCCGAGTATCTCTGCGCGCTGAAGAAGATCCGCGTCAGTGGCAACTGCGATGAACCCACCCTCGACCCGCGGGTGTGGACCCAGCTCGGCCTCGACAAGACCGCCCTGGTCGAGGTGCTCACGGTGGTCAACGACGAGGTCGACAACGCGCGGCAGTTTCTCTTGCTGGCAGGCGGCTGACGCCGCTGTCAGCCAAAGAGGGGTCTCGACCCCCCTTTGGATTCCCCCGACCCGGGGAGCCCCCCGGGCCCCCCTGCGGGGCGGCTGGCCGCGCCCCGGAACCCCCGCTCCCTTACGGTCGCGTCTTGCGCGTCCAACGTCCGGAGAGGCGTGCTCGGCTGGCGCCTGCGCCGCCATCGGCGGTACACGCTGCGGTCGCCTGGGACCGCGCACCGCTGGCGCGCTCGGGGATGGGAGCAATGATCGCGGCATGGACCTCGGAGAATTCCAGACCCAGATGCGGACGCTGTACGGCGCCAAGGACACGGCGCGCGGGCCGGCCGGGACCTTCATGTATCTGATTGAGGAGGTCGGCGAACTGGCTGAGGCCTGTCGCGAACCGGACAAGCATGATCTCAACGGCGAGTTCGCTGACTGCCTGGCCTGGCTGGCCTCGCTTGCCAATCTGCATGGTGTCGATCTCGCCGCTGCCGCCGCAGTCAAGTATCCCAGCCGCTGCCCCGCCTGCCGGACCAGCCCGTGCGCCTGCGCCACCAAGCCCTGATCGTCGCCGGCTGCTGCTGCCTGGCCAGCGGTGGCTGCGCCCGCCTGCTCGGCGCGCTGATCGCACCGCAGCAGACAGCGATGTCGACGGCGGGCAGCGTGGCGAATACAGCGATGGCACCTGCGCACAGCGAGCTGGTCGGACTCGGCCACGAAGTCGACCGCCTGCTCGCCGGTCGCGATGTCGACGAGGCCGAGCTGGAACGGATCAAGCAGGCCCTGGATCGCCGCATCGAAGAACCGGGCAAGTCCGGGGCGGCGCAGGACGATCCCGAACGTCTGCGTCCCTGGCATCCGCGCGCCCCGGCCGAGCCCTACCGGCTGGGACCGAAGCGCTCGACCGGCGACCAATTGCGCATGGGGCTCTACGAGCCGGAACGCGGACTGGCTGCACACGGTCCGCTGCCCGACGGCATCGCTGCCGGTGACCTGCGGAAGCCGCTCGACCTCACGCCGGTGCGGATTCTTCCGAAGCGCTGACCGGCGCGTCCCCGGCGGCGACCGACAGCAGTTGGTCGGTCAGGCCGGCCTCGTCTTCGGCGCGCAGGCGTGGGTCGCGCAGGCGGTGGCGGATGCCGCCACGCTCGGTCAGGACCAGCCAGGGGGTGCCATCAGGCTCGTGCTCGATGCGTTCCAGGGCCAGCTTGCGGGCGCGCAGCAGGCACAGGCCAACGACGTAGCGGAAGGCTTGGCGTTGCGCGTCGGTGCTGTCGGCGAGATCGGCAAAGATGCGGGCCAGGGCTGCCGGATCGAGGCGGATGCGCGCCCGGGGCTTTTCCGGCATCGGCACGGTGCGGCGCCACCAGCTCAGCGAGGCGCTGTGGTCGTAGGTGTCCCACGCCTCGGCCGCGACGTCGAGGCGTGCGAAGCCGCCCTCGCGCTGCACCAGCACGCCGTAGACCTGCTCGCCAGGCGTCAGTACCCGACCTGTTGCTGCGCACAGCGTCTGCGGTGCGCCTACCTTGCCGTCCCAGTCCATACCAGCGAGTCTGGAGGTGTAGCCAGCGACGCCAGTCCTGGTCCCCCGAATCAGTGGCCGAGGATCGTGTCGACGCTGGCGATCAGGATGTCCAGCATCGCTTCGACCTCGCTCCACGGCGCGTTGAGCGGCGGGAACAGGTAGAGCGTGTCGCCGAGTGGCCGCAGCAGCGCGCCGCGGCGCACCGCCTCCTGGTAGACGCGGAAGCCGGTGCGGGCAGCCGGGTCGCAGTCGAGCAGGTCGACCGCCGCCATCATGCCGACGCCACGCACCGGACCCAGGCGCGGGCGGCTGTGCGCCGCTTCGGCCAGCGCGGCGCGCATGCGGGCACCGGTGCGCTGCGCCTGGCCGCACACGTCCTCGTCGGCCATGACGCGCAGGACAGCGTCGGCCGCCGCCACCGCCAGGGCGTTGCCGGCGTAGGTGTTCGAGTGGAGGAAAGCGCGATGGCTGGCCCAGGTGCCGAGGAAGGCGTCGTAGATCGGCTGCGTCGTCAGTACGCAGGCGAGCGGCAGACTGCCGCCAGTCAGACCCTTCGAGACCACCGCCAGGTCGGGTAGGCCGCCCGGCGTCAGATGCGACGCGAGCATGGCGCCGCAGCGACCCATGCCGCTGGCGATCTCGTCTGCTATCAGCAGCACGCCATGTGCGTCTGCCCAGCTACGCAGGCGCGGCAGCAGATCGGGCGAGAGGATGCGCATGCCGCCGGCGCCCTGCAGAACCGGCTCGTAGACGATGGCGGCCAGGGTGTCGGCCTCGCGGTCGAGCTGAACGGCGATGGCCGGCCACTCGGCCGCAGCGTCCAGCCAGCGCGGATCCTCGGGACCGCTGCGGTAGGGCAGGCCGCCCAGGGTCAGGGTCGGGAAGAGGAGGGGGCGATAGGGGTCGGCGTACAGGCCGACATCGCTGACCGACAGGGCGCCGACGGTCTCGCCGTGGTAGCCGTTCTCCAGAGTCGCGTAGCGGGTCCGCCGCGTGTGTCCGCTCTGCTGCTGCTGCTGCTGCTGCTGCTGCCACTGCAGCGCCATCTTCAGCGCTGCCTCGACCGCGGTCGAGCCGTTGTCGGCGAAGAAGACCTTGGTGAAGGTCGGTTCGCGGTTCGCGGTTTGCGGTTCGCGGTTTGTCGTCGCCAGCAAGCGCTCGCAGAAGCCCACGATCAGCTCACTGGTGGTGTTGGCGAGGATGACGTGCTCGAAGCGGTCGAGCTGGTCGCGGATGGCGGCGGTGACGGCGGGATGGCCATGCCCCAGGCTCTTGCACCACCAGCTGCTGATGGCGTCGAGGATCTCCCGGCCATCGGTCAGGCGCAGGCGGCAGCCGTCGGCGCTGGCGATCGGCAGCGGGGGGAAGGCCTGATAGTCGGTCATCTGGCTGCAGGGGTGCCAGATGGCGGCCAGATCGCGCTCGGATAGCGACTTCGTGTCCATGATGGCATGATCACGGGCACCTGGCGTCGATCCAGGGCGAAATGAGTGTCAAAAAGTCAGCTTGGCTGACAGTGCGGCAGACAAGGGTGCAAACTGATTGCCGCCAAGTTGGTTTCGTGGACGGTGCTGACTGAATGCTGGTTGACTTACTGTTTTTCAGCGTCTATAACCGCCACCCCGACGCAGATGTCTCATGGTTCGGAAGCAAATCCGGCCACACAACATCAAAACCGTCTGGTATGGAGGGTAAGATGACGGCAAAAGTCCCAACCGGCGGCGAAGTGATCGTCCGATGCCTGGAGCGTGAGGGTGTCGAGTTCGTGTTCGCCTATAGTGGCGGCGCGGCCATGCCGATCTTCGATGCATTGTACGACTCGAAGATCCGACTTGTCCAGGTCCGCCACGAGCAGGGTGCGACCCACATGGCCGATGGCTACGCCCGGGCCACCGGCAAGCCCGGCATCGTCCTGGTGACCTCCGGCCCCGGCGCCACCAACACCGTCACCGGCTGCCTGACCGCGCTGATGGATTCGGCGCCGATCATCGTCCTCTGTGGCCAGACCATCTCACCGATGCTGGGCAAGGACGCCTTCCAGGAGGCGGACGTCACCGGCATCACCTATCCGGTGGTCAAGCACAGCTACCTGGTCAAGAATTCGGCCGACATCCCGCGGGTGATGAAGGAGGCGTTCCACATCGCCACCACCGGCCGGCCTGGTCCGGTCCTCCTCGACCTGCCCAAGGACGTCACCCAGGGCCCGTGCACCGCCCCGATGGTCGACGAGGTCTTCCTCCCTGGCTACGAGATCCCTGGCCGGGCCGATCCGGCCCTGCTCGACGAGGTCGCCGCCCACTTCATGAAGGCCAAGCGGCCGTTGCTCTACGTCGGCAACGGCGCGGTGATCAGCGGCGCCGGTCCGGCCATCCGCCAGCTTGCCGAGAAGACCGGCGCAGCGGTGGTCAACACGCTGCTGGGCAAGGGCGCGGTCGGCGAGGATCTGCCGTGCAATCTCGGCATGCTGGGCATGCACGGCACGGCCTACGCCAACAAGGCGGTCGAAACCTGCGACCTGATCATGGCGATCGGTGCTCGCTGGGACGACCGCATCACCGGCAAGCTGGCGGATTTCTGCCCCAATGCGATCAAGCTGCACATCGACATCGATGTCGCCGAGTTCGGCAAGATCATCCGGCCGCACGTCTCGGTGGCTGGCGACGCCAAGCGCGTGATCGAGGATCTGCTGCCGCGGGTCAGCAAGCTCGACACCGCAGCGTGGTGGAAGGACATCGAGGGCTGGCGCAAGGCCTACCCGCTGAAGTACCCCAAGAAGGGCGGACTGCGCGCGCAGATGGTGCTCGACCGGTTGGACAAGCTCGGTGGGCGCGACTGCATCATCACCACCGATGTCGGTCAGCACCAGATGTGGTCGGCGCAGTTCAACCGCACGACCAAGAACCGCCACTGGATCAGCTCTGGCGGCGCCGGAACCATGGGCTTCGGCCTGCCAGCTGCGATCGGCGCCAGTCTGGCGACCAAGCGCTCGCCGGTGTGGGCGGTGGTCGGCGATGGTGGCTTCCAGATGACCCTGTGCGAACTGGCCACCGCCTTCGTCGAGAAGGTCCCGGTCAAAGTCCTGATCATCAACAACCACTACCTCGGCATGATCCGCCAGTGGCAGGAGTTGTTCTTCGACAACCGCCTGTCCGGCTGCGACCTGCCGGGGAGCCCCGACTTCTGCAAGCTGGCCGAGGCCTACGGCATCAAGGCCTTCCGCGTCAAGCGCGCCGCCGACGTCGACAAGGTGCTGAAGAAGGCGATGGCCTACAACGACGGACCCTGCGTCATCGACGCCGAGGTGGTCAAGGAGGACAACGTCTTCCCGATGATCCCGGCCGGCGCCGGCTATGCCCAGATGATCGTCGAGAAGCCGAAGGTGAAGATGGAGAAGCCGAGCGGATCGACCTGACGGTCGATCCGCAGGGTTTCGGGTTACGGGTTACGGGAAACGAGGGGATGACCAGCACGCATCGAGATCTTTTGGCCTGGCAGCGCGCCATGGATCTGTGTGAGCAGGTCTATCGGGCGTCGGCTGGACTACCGGACGATGAGCGGTTCGGACTGCGCGACCAGTTGCGGCGGGCTGCTGTCGCCATCCCGTCGAATATCGCGGAGGGGCACGGACGAGGCTCGCACGCGGAGTTCAGACACTTCCTCCTGATAGCCCGCGGCTCCCTGCGTGAGGTCGAGACCCAGCTAGAGCTTGCCTGTCGGCTCAAAATGATGGATGCCCCACTCATGGCCTCTGTTGAGGCGCAAGCGGAGGCAGTGGGGCGGGTGCTTGCCGGTCTTAGCGTTAGCCTGGGTACCTCGGGACCAGCTGCCACCGAATCCGCACTCCGAAACCCAACCAGCCATTCCAATCCAGAGATGAAGGGGGTGCAGTCATGACTGCCGTCGCGAAACCCGAAACCCGAAACCCGAAACCCGAAACCCAGCCCCCACTTCACACGATAGCGCTCCTCGTCCGTAACAAACCGGGCGTGCTGGTGCGCGTTGCGCTCGTGTTCTCGCGGCGCGGCTACAATATCGAGTCGCTGGTGGTGTCGCCGGCCTTCGATGCCGAGATCGCCGGCTACAAGTTGGAGACCAACGAGTTTTCGCGCATGACCATAACGTGCAGCGGCGATCCGCAGGTCCTTGAGCAGATCGTCAAGCAGTTGGAGAAGCTGATCGACGTCGTGCATGCCATCGACCACAGCGGCCAGGCCGTCATCGAGAGCGAACTGGCCCTGGTGAAGGTCCAGGTCGGCCTCGCCGACCGCACCGCCGTGCTGCAGATCGCCGAGCACTACAAGGCCAAGGTCGTCGACTACGGAGCCGACTCGCTGATCCTGCGCGTCGAGGGCGAAAGCGACAAGCTCGACGCCTTCCTCGCCCTGCTCAAGGGCAGCAAGGTGGTCGAGCTGGTGCGCTCGGGCAAGATCCTCATGGCCCGCGGCCTCGCAACGACGTAGAGGCATCGGGGCGGGCAGGTAAGCTGCACCGCCCGCCCGGTGAACCGGGCAGGGTCTGCCTCTTGGTTCCCTCATCCCTGAGCTACGATGTGGGCAGATGTCCGACGAGCGCGACGACAATCCCGACGACAAGCTCATGGCCGAAGCCGAAGAGCTGATGCGTCAGCGTCGCTTCCGCGATGCGGCGCGCCGTTACCAGGATCTGCACCGCCGGCAGCCCACCGATCTGTGGACCTCGCTCGGCTTCGCCAGCGCCCTGGAGTGCGCCGGCGAGGTCGAGACCGCCGAGCGCGTGCTTGAGGACGCGACCACCCACCACGGCCTGTCGGCCTCGCTGCACCGCTTCCGCCACCTCTTCTTTGTCCGCCGCGAGGACCTCAAGCGCGCCGGCGCCAGCCAGCGGGCGCTGCGCCGCGAGACGCTTGATGGCGGCGAAAGCGACCAGCTCGCCGACCTCTACTTCAACCAAGGCCGCTACCACGAGGCCCAGGCCGAGCTCGAACGCCGGCTTGCCGAGATCGACAACGACAATCCCGAGCGTGCCGGTCTGCTGGCGCGCAGCGGCGCCTGCCTGCGCCAAAGCGGCGACGCCGAGTCGTCTCGTGATCGCCTGCTCATGGCCCTGGCCCTGGATCCCGACGCGGCCTGGACCCTCGCCGAGCTGGCCGAGGCCGAGCGCGCCATCGGTCTGGTTGACCAGGCGCGCACCCATTACCAGCACGCCCTGCAGTTGGCGCCGGGCGACCACTGGACGCGCGGCCACCTCGCCCAGCTGGAGAGCGAGCAGGGCAACCGCGCCGCGGCGGTGGTGCTGTACGAGGAGATCCTGCGTGGCCTGCCCGACGCCGCCTGGGCCAAGGTCGAGCTGTCGCAGGTCCTCGGTGACAGCGATCCCGAGCGCGCCGCCGAGCTGTGCCGCTCGGCCATCGCCGACGATCCGGACTACCCCTGGGCCCACGCCCAGCTCGGCCAGCTGGCGCGCAAGGCCGGGCGCTTCGATGAAGCGCTGGTCGCCTATCAGCGCGGCCACCAGGCGGCGCCGGAGGCCAACTGGATCCTGCACGAGGCCACCGAGGTGGCGCGGCAGATGGGCAAGGACGACATCGCCGAGCGGCTGCTGGAACGCGCCCGCACCGTCGATCCCTACGACGCCACCACCCACGGCTATCTCGCCGACCTGCGTCGGCATCAGAATCGTCTGCGTGAGGCCGCGTCTCATCTCGAACAGGCGGTCAGCATCGATCCCGACTACACCTGGGCCTGGCGCGAGCTGGCCGAGGTGCGCTCGCTCGGTGGCGAGCACGAAGCCGCCGACGAGGCCTGCCGGCGCGCCCGCGAACTGGCCCCGGACGAATCGGTCAGCGACGGTCTGGTCGCCTTCCTGCTCAAGCACCGTGGTTTCCGCGAGCGCGGCCTGCCCTGGCTGGAACGCGCGGTCGAACGCCAGGGCGATTACCTATGGGCCTGGCGCGAGCTGATCGAGCTGCACCTGGCCGCCAACCGGCCGGCTGACGCCGAACGCTGCGTACGTGTCGCGCTGGGCAAGCTCCCCGACAGCGCGCCGCTGCTCGGACTGCTCGCCGAATCGCTGCGCCGGCTCGGCCGGCTGGGCGAGGCTGACGAGACGGTGGGCAAGGCCCTGGCGGTGGCCGGCGAGGTGCCGCAGCTGTGGGCACTACGCGCCGAGATCGCGCTGATGCGCGAGGCGGCAACCGACGCCGTTGCCGCCGCGGCCAAGGCGGCGCGCCTCGACCGGGCGCCGGAATACGCCACCCTGCATGCCCAGACCCTGTTGGCGGCCGGCGACGAGCGCCTCGCCGCCAGCGAGCTGGCGCGCGCCCTCTCGGCCCACCAGGTCCCGGCCTCGGCCCACGAGTTGGCTGCCGCCATCGCCGAGCGCCGCGGCGACCGCGCCGAGGCCATCGTCCAGCTCGATCGCGCCCTGGAGCACGGCGACGACCTGCGCCTGCGCATCCGCCGGGTGCGGTTGGCGGTACAGGGCGGTGATCACGCCGCCGCCGACGCCCTGCTGCCGCTGGTCGAGCAGGACGCGGCGCCGCCCTCGGCCGAGCTCGCCATGACCCTGGCCATCGCCGGCCGCGCCGCGCCGGCTCGCCGCGCCGCCATGCGCCATGCCGCCTCGGTCGCACCGGCCGCTGCCTGTCAGCACCTCGCCGAAGTGGAGATGCATCTCGGGGCGATGGAGACGGCGAGCGCGCACATCGCTGCCGCAGTCGAGGCCGCGCCTGCCGATGCTGCCATCCGTACGCTGGCGGCGGTGATCACCGAGCAGGTCGGCGACCACACCGCGGCAGCCGTGCATCTCGAGGCCGCGCTGGCGGCACGGCCAGGTGACCACGTCCTGCTGCGGCAGATCGCCCTGCTGCATGAGCGCACCGGCGAGCCGACCCAGGCCGAGGCCGCCTGGCGTCGACTTGCCGACGGGACGCAGGCCGGCGAGGGACGTCACCTGGAACTGTGCGCGGCGCTGTGGCGACTCGGCCGCCTGGAAGAGGCCGCCCGCCTGTCCGAGCCGCACCTCGCCGGTCCGGCGTCGACCGATCTGGCGCGGTTGTGGCGTGATCGCGGGGTCGCCATTGCCCGTCGTGACGGGCCGTCCGTTGGTCTCGCTGTCCTGGCCGCACGCGGCGAGCTGCTTGGCGCGCATGGCCGCGTCTTCGCCATCCAGCTCGCCCTCGCCGCCGGCGAGGTCCGCCAGGCGCGCGCCCACCTCGACGCCCTGACCCCGGGTAACGAGATTGAGGGCCGGGCCCGTGATGTGCTGGCGGCGCGCACGCTGCTTGCCGAAGGCCGAGCCGAGGAGGCGCTGGCCCAGGCGCGCGCGGCGGCCGGCCGCGCGCCCGGCGACGAGGATCCGCTGATCGCTGCCGCTGACGCCCTGCTCGCCCTTGGGCGCACCGCCGCCGCGCTCGACCAGCTCGACGGTGAGCCTGCTGAGTGGCCGGCGGAACGCGCTGCGGTCGCTGCCTGCATCGCCCTGGCGGTGCATGGGCCAGCCGCCGCTGCTGCCCGCCTGCTGCGCAGCCCACGGCCGGGCGCACATCCGCTCGGCCGGCTGATGGCGGCCGCCCTGCCCGACGTGGTTCCCGAGGCGGCTGGCGCCGCCGGAACGGGCGATGTCGCCGCCCTGCCTGCGGTGCTGGTCGGCCCTCTGGCCGCCGCGCTGGCCGCTGCCGGTCGCCATGATCTGGCTGAGCATCTCCACCGTGCCGCCGCCGAGGGTGCCCGTCGGCGCGGCCTGTTCGCGGCCGAGGTACAGGCCTGTCGCGCCGCCCGGCGCCATCTGCGCCAGCGCTCCGGCACCCTTGCCGCCCTGCGCGATGCGTGGGTCGCCCGCGACCTGCCCGGCGTGCTGCGCCATCTCTTCCCATGACTGATACCATACCCCTGTGGCCTGCCGGCGTCCCGTCGGCCGGCATCGACCCGTCCTGCACCGACCAGGCCCAGCTCGACGCCGTGCCGACCCTGACCACGGTGGTCACCGGTGCGCCGGGCGAATCGCGTCCGGCCATCGTTGTCCTGCCGGGCGGCGGTTATGGTGGGCACGCTGCGCACGAGGCCGAGCCGGTCGCCGAGTGGCTGGGTTCACTCGGCCTCGCCGCGGTGGTCTGCCGTTACCGCGTGTGGCCGAACCGTCATCCCGCACCGTTGCACGATGCCGAGCGCGCCATCCGCATGGTGCGCGCCAACGCGCAGGCCTGGGGCATCGATGCCAAGCGTGTCGGGGTGCTTGGCTTCTCCGCCGGCGGCCACTGTGCCGCCAGCGTCAGCTGCCTGGGCCAGCCCGGCAAGCCGGACCATCCCGATCCGGTCGAGCGCCGCAGCGGCCGGCCGGACGCCGCCGTGTTGTGCTATCCGGTGATCAGCTTCCAGCCGTGGAGCCACGTCGGCAGCCGCGACAACCTGCTCGGCAAGGACGCGGATCCCGAACTGGTGCGCCAGCTATCGCTGGAGAACGCGGTGCACGACCGCGTGCCGCCGACCTTCCTGTGGTCGACCGCCGACGATGCCGGGGTCACCGTGTTCAACAGCTTCCACTACGCCGGCGCCCTGCGCCGCCACAACGTCCCCTTCGCCATGAGCATCTATCCGACCGGCCGGCATGGCCTGGGTCTGGCCGGCGACGTGCCGTACGTCAGTGACTGGACAGCGGCGTGCGCGGCGTGGCTGCGCTCGCTGGGGTGGGTGGCGTAGTCGACCATCCGACGCGGGCTGAAGCCCGCGGTCCTTGGGGGCCGCTGTTGCCGAGGGCAGCCGGCGGGATTGAATGCCGCGCGCACGGGCCAGTAGCTCAACGGTTAGAGCAGGCGACTCATAATCGCTCGGTTCTGGGTTCGAATCCCGGCTGGCCCACCATTCCCAGGTCCCAGGTCCCAGCCCTCAGCCGGCAGGCTTGGCCAGCGGCAGGGTCCAGCCCTGCAGTTCGCGCGCTGCCGACAGGGTCCAGGTCGCGTTGGGGGCGATCAGCTCCTTGTAGCGCTTGGCGTCGGCGCACAGGCGGGTGACCTGAGCGTCGGTGGCGAGGGGGTCGTGATGGAAGATGACCAGCTCGCCGATCTTCGCTTCGCGGAAGAAGTCGATGAAATTGAAGATGGTCGAGTGGCCGAAGTTGATGTGGTCGTGGTAGTCGAGGAAGCCGTACATCGCATCGACGATGACCAGGTCGGCGCCGTCGACGAAGCGGGCATAGTGCTCAGCGACCTTGTCCGGGTGCTTGCTTACCTCGGTGTCGGTCAGGTAGACGACCGAGGCGCCGCCGTGGTCGATGCGGTAGCCGTAGGCCTTGTCGGGATGGATCAGCGGCAGGATGCGCACCTGTGCGCCGGCGATCTCGGTGGCGGTGTCCTCAGGCAACTGCGTGCAGGTGATCTTCGACGGCAGGTTGTGCCACTTCACCGGGAAGTGGGCGTCGTTCATCTGCAACGCCAGCAGGCGTTCGGAGTCGCTGCGCCCGCTCCACACCCCGATCTCGCGGCCGGGCTGGTAGATCGGCAGGAAGAACGGGAAGCCGCAGATGTGGTCCCAGTGGAAATGGGTGAAGCAGAGATGGATCTGGGTCGTCGTCGGCCGGCCTTCGGCCTTGAACGCCCCGCCGAGGGCGCGGATGCCAGTGCCGGCATCGAAGACGAACATGGCGTCGCCGAACGACACCTCGACGCACGAGGTGTTGCCGCCGTAGGTCCAGGCGTGCTCTGAGCGGTCGAGGTAGGCGTCGATCGCCTCGGGCGACGCAAGGTCCTCGGGGCGCGCCTCCAAAAGAAGGGCCCTGGCCTTGTCGCGCAATCCGGCGCTGGTCATGGGGGACGCGATCGAACCGCGCACGCCCCATAGGCGCACCTGCATGGAACCCCCTACCGCGATGGCGCGGGCTATCCCAGCAATTTAGGAGGCCCGGCTGGGCCACGCAAGCGCGGGCAGGCCCGACCATGGTGCTGTGCCTGGCGCCGTACCGGGCGCAGGATCCAGGGCGTAGCCCTGGCCGCAGCCGCAGCCGTAGCCGTAGGCGAGGATCGGCAGCCGAGCGGCGGTGGCGGCAGACAATGGGCGCAGCCCATGCCGCCACGGTTTCAGAGCTTCAGCGACGAAACCGAGCCGCGACAAAGGCCGGGGGGCAGGCCCAACGGGCCGCGGGGGCGCAGCCCCTGAGCTTAAGGCACCCGGCCGAAGCGCCGTTCCCGGCCGGCGAACTCGCGCAGGCAGGCGCGCAGGTCGTCGAGGGTGAAATCCGGCCACAGGGCGGGGCAGGTGACGAATTCGGCGTAGGCGGCCTGCCACGGCAGGAAGTTGGAGATGCGTTGTTCGCCGGCAGTGCGGATCACCAGATCGACCTCATGGCCGGCGTAGAGCGCTTCCTGGACGGTGGCGGCGTCGATCGCCGCGGCGTCCAACTCGCCGCGGACGGCGCGGGCCGCCAGCAGCCGGCAGGCGTCGACCAACTCGTCGCGGCCACCGTAGCTGAGTGCCAGGCACAGGTCCATGCCGGTGCAGCCGGCAGTGGCGGCGAGGGTCTCGTCGAGGGCGGTGCGCACCGCGGTGGGCAGCCGTTCCAGCCGGCCGATCGCCTGCAGGCGGACGTTGTTCTCCAGCATGACCGGCAGCTCGCTGCGCAGGAAGCTGGCGAGCAGTTCCATCAGCACCTCGACCTCGAGGCGCGGGCGGTTCCAGTTTTCAGACGAGAAGGCGTAGAGGGTCAGGCGGGCGATGCCCAGCTGCACGCACTCGGTGGTGACCGCGCGGACCGTGCCGGCACCGCGACGGTGGCCGAGAAAGCGCTCCCAGCCGCGCTTCCTGGCCCAGCGCCCGTTGCCGTCCATGATCAGGGCCAGGTGCTGCGGCAGCCGCGCGGGATCAAGCCCACAAGCGCGGGCGAAGATCGCCGGATCGGGGACGGTGGCGGCGGTGGCCATGGTTCAGCGGACGACGATCTCGTCGCGGCCGGCGCCGGTGCCGATCCATTTCACCGGCACGCCGATGCGCTGTTCGATGAAGCGGACGTAGTCCTGCGCCGCCTGGGGCAGGGCGTCGAAGCTGCGCGCGCCGGTGCTTGGCGTGGTCCAGCCGGGCAGGGTGTGGTAGACCGGCTCGACCCGGGCGAGGTCCTCGATGCGCGCCGGCGGGCCGTCGAGCACCTGGCCGTCGAGGCGGTAGCCGACGCACACCGGCAGCTCGGGCTCGCCGTCAAGAATGTCGAGCTTGGTCAGGGCAACCGCGTCGACGCCGTTGAGCCGGCAGGCGTAGCCGACAATGACCAGGTCAAGCCAGCCGCAGCGGCGCGGCCGGCCGGTGGTCGAGCCGAATTCGCGGCCGCGGGTGCGCAGCGCCTCGCCGCGGGCGTCGGTCAACTCGGCGGTGAACGGGCCGGCGCCGACCCGGGTGGTGTAGGCCTTGACCACGCCGATGACCTGGCCGAGCTGCTTGTGCGACAGGCCGGATCCGGTGAGGATGCCGCCGATGCCGGTGTTCGACGAGGTGACGTAGGGGTAGGTGCCGACGTCGAGGTCGAGCTGGGCACCCTGCGCACCCTCGAAGAGGAAGCTGCGGCCCCCGGCCATGGCCTCGTGCAGGACGCGGATCGAGTCAGCGACCAGCGGGGCGATACGCCGTGCTGACGGCATCCAGGCCGCCACCGCCGCGTCGACGTCGAGGGCCTCGCCGCCAAGCGCCTGGGCGATGACGTTGCTCTGCGCTATGTGTGCGCGCACGCGCTTCTCAGCGGCCGGCAGGTCGACCAGCTCGCCGGCGCGCACGCCGGTACGGGCCGCCTTGTCGGTGTAGCAGGGGCCGATGCCGCGCAGGGTGGTGCCGACCTTGCTGGCGCCCTTGGCCGCTTCCTGCGCCTTGTCGAGGTGCGGGTGGCTGGGCAGGACGAGGTGGGCGCGGTCGGAGACAATCAGGCGCCGTTCGATGGTGCTGCCGCCGGCGGTCAGGTCATCGAGTTCGTGGCATAGCGCCACCGGATCGAGGACGACGCCGTGGCCGATGATGCAGCGGGCATTCTCGTTGAGCACGCCAGAGGGCAGCAGGTGGAGGACAGTCTTCTTGCCGCCGACGACGACGGTGTGGCCGGCGTTGGCGCCACCCTGGCAGCGCACCACCAGGTCCGCATCAGCGGCCAGCAGGTCGATCACCTTGCCCTTGCCCTCATCGCCCCATTGGAGGCCGAGGACGACACGATTCCGAGGCATGCTACTCCTCTGACATGACAGCGCCCGGGGGCCCCCGGGCAGGTACTTGGCCGATGGTAGGGAAGCGGGACAGGGGGCAAGAGGGCGAGGGTGTGCTGGGGCAGGGCGCTGGCCGGGCCAGGATCTTTCGATCGCGGGCTGAAGCCCGCGGTCCTGGGGAGGCGCGCGTATCACCCGGTCGATCGGTGCGCTGCAAACGGTTGTCAGTGCTTACCCGTCGCGGCACACTTCCTGGTAGAATGCAGCGCGACGAACTCCTTAGACTCCTGCTCGACCGGCGCGGCGTGATCCTCGGTTATATCGCCACCGTGCTGGCCGATCGCGCCGGTGGCGAGGATGTGTTCCAGGAGACGCTGATCCGCGCCAGCGACCAGGCCGAGATGTTCGACCACCCTGGCCACGCCATGGCCTGGGTGCGCAGCACGGCGCGTAACCTGGCACTCAACGAGGCGCGCAAAGCGCACCGGCGCGCCGTCGTGCTCGACGACGCCGTGCTCGACCTGCTCGACCGCTCGTGGGCGGCGCACGACGGCCCGCGCGACCGCGAAGAGCTCGAGCGACTGGAGGAGTGCCTTGAGCGCCTCGGCCCGGCGGCGCGAACCCTGGTCCGGCTGCGCTTCGCTGACGATCTCGCCGGCGAGGCCATCGCCGCCCGCGTCGGCAAGACGGTGGGCGCGGTGCACGCCGCGCTCAGCCGCATCTACAAGGCCCTGGCCGAGTGCATGCAAGGGCAAACGGCATGAGCGACACGTTCCTTAACGATGCCGAACTCTACCTCAGCCAGGCCGCCGACGATGCGGTGGTGGCGCGGCTGAATGCCGTGCTCGCTGTCGATGCAGCGCTGCGCGAGCAGTTCGTCGTCTTCGCCCGCCTGCACGCCCACCTCGGCGAGATCGGCCGGCGCAGCGCCGCCGGCGAGGTCGGCACCGCCCGCTTGCTCGCGGTGCACGTGCCGCGGCCGCAGGTGATCCAGGCAGCAGCGCCGGTGCGCGGCCGGCGCTGGTGGTCGACCATCGCCGCCGCTGCCGCCCTGATCGCCATCGGCCTGGCGGTGCTGTCGCTGGCGGTGGTCGGCTTGCGCACCCAGGCCCTGGTGCCGACCGTCGCCGCTCACACCGGCGTGATCGGGGTGTGGCGTGCCGGCCACGAGTTGCCGGTCACCGACGGTCTACGCCTGCGCGCCGGCGACCGCCTGGAGATCCCCTTCGGCGCCAGCCTGGCGATCAGCCTGATCGGCGGCCGCTGCGAACTGGCCGGCGGCTCGACCGCCGTGGTCGAGGCTGCCGACGAGTTGCACCGCCGCGTCGTGCTGGAGCGCGGCGAGATGAGCGCCGATCTCGCCGGCCGCGAGCTGTTCGCCGTGCGCACCGCCGCCGCCACCGTCAGCCTGGCCGATGCCGCTGCTGCGATCGATGTCGGCCCGCTGCGCACCGCCGTGCGGGTCACGCGCGGCAGTGTCAGCCTGCAGCCCATCGACGGCCCAGCCCGCCGGCTTGCCGCCGGCTCCGTGTGGGAACACCACGTCAAACCAGAGGTCGCAACGCGATGAGACAGGGATTCACCTTGGTTGAGATGCTCGTGGTGATCATGATCATGATGATGGTCATGGCTATGCTGCTGCCTGCCCTGGCGATGATGCAGAAGAAGGCGGATCTCTACAGCACCGAGAATGTCATCAGACTGGTACATAATACCCAGCGTAGCTATGCCATGCAGGTCGGTCTGGCCAGTGGCACGATCTATGGCTACACGATCCGTGCCGATCGCAAAGGTATCCAGCCGTGGGACGGCACGCCATCGACCTCGATGACAAGCGCCGATATCGGCAAGCAGATGTTCTGGAACGGGGGCTCTCCGGACTACATCACGTTCACCGATAACTTCCAACCGGTTTCAAGTACCGGTGCACCTGGCCCTCCGGCGAGCGCGCCGTTGGGGGATTACTCCATCGCCTTTGTGCCCGGCGCGGGCTTCGCCTGTGTGGGGACTACTGCTGCGCTGACAACACCTTGGACTGGCCCGGCGACCTTCTCCCTACGTAGTACGAGGAGCGGGTATCGAACGGCAAGTACAGTCGAAGTCTTTCAGACGGGAATGATTAATATTTATGCGAAATAGGCACGGATTCACGCTCATCGAGGTCATCGGCGCTACCGCAGCGTTTGTTATCGCCTTTTTATCTGGCGGTGCGGCAATTGCTACGTTGCTGCATCAGCAAACAGCGAACTACCATCGCACCCTGGCTGGCGTCGTCGGTTGGAGGTGGGGTAAGGGGGCCTCGGCACAGGACGTGGCTGATGAGTTAGCGAAAAAGTCTGATGGGACTTCCAGGATGATTTGCGTGGTCTCCGGCACCGAGTTGAAGATCTACTACGAGTCATCAGGTGACGACGGTGTCTTTCTAGGGAAGTATACGAAGCCATGATTTCGATGCACATACGCTGCAATCGGAAGGGCTTTACGCTCATCGAACTCTTGGTTGCCCTAGGCGTGGGTATGGTCGTCATCCAGATGGCCTTCGCGTCGTTCTTCGTGGTGCAGAAGTACGTGAATCGCATTCAACGACTGGGAGCAGCGAGCCAGACACTTCAAGCTGCGATAACCTGGCATGGGTATAAGAACTTCACCACGTTCCCAGTTGAGTTGCAGTTGGTGGCCGTCGACGACTACGCCCCGGGCGACGTTTCCAGCCTTACGGATGCCGGCGAAAAGAAGGTGCGACGCATGCCGTATCGCATCATCGTTGCGAATAGCGGAGGAAAGCTGGTGCTGTATGACCTTTCGAATGAAGCCAAGGCGGCGAAGGCGAACGGGGATAAATACGGAATTACCGGATGGTTGTATTCTGGAGATCCAGTGATCGGTGATCCTCGGGTTCTGGCGGAGATAACATTACCATGATGGGCCTTCCTTTACCTGGGCGCGTCTCGATGGGTCCGCACCTGTCCTTGAAGGAAAAACCACAGATGCGGGGTGCCGCTCGTCGGCTGTCGCATGTGTCATCAGTGATGGGGAATCCGACTCGTCGCGGTACGGTGATGATCATCGTGCTGGGTCTGATCACGATCCTGCTTGGCCTGCTCTTGACGATGACGGTCTCCGTGCATCAGGGCCTCAGGTCTGTGTATGACTACCAAGCAAACATCCAGTATTTCATTTCAGACACGCTGGTTTCTCATCCACCGCCGTGAGTAGAACCGCCTTGTCGCGAACCCCAGTCGGATACACATCATGAACCCAACAGTCAACCATCGCGCGTTTACCCTGATCGAGCTCCTGGTCGTGATATCAGTCATCGGCATTCTCGCGGGCATGCTCATGCCGGCGATCAGCCTGGTGCGCGAGAGTTCGCGCAAGGCCAACTGTGGTAGCAATCAGAGGCAGATCGTGATGGAGATGCTGCTGTACCGGGCCGAGCAAGGTAGCTGGCCGAATTCCGGAACTGGCGCCGGCAGTCAGGGTCTCCTGATCAACAAGCTCAAGGAGGACTATAAGCTGTTCGTCTGCCCTTCGCAGAACAACGCGAAGGCGCTGGTCGAGGACCTGCGCACCGCCGGCACGTGGACCGTCGCCATGACCTCCTATGCCTACGACTATGAGACGCCACCGAACGCCAAGCCGGGCCGCGTGGTCATGGCCGATCGGCAGAACAGTTCCTACGAGACCACCCACAAGAAGACCGCGATCGCCTGCTTCGCTGATGGTCATGTCGGCAACATCAACCGCACCGGCAGCGGAATGACCTCGAAGTGGCCCAATGCGGATGCGTCCGATTTGGACATCTATTCGGGCACGGCCAGCGCCACCGACGCCAACGTCCGCTGATCAGCCCAGCCTGACGCTCACCGGGCAGTGGTCGCTGCCCTGGATGTCGG
>JBBREK010000005.1:0-44609 GCA_038203025.1 Planctomycetota bacterium | reverse complement strand
CTGGTCAGCCCCTCCTTCTCGATCTCGACGTAGAGGTGCTCGCCGCTGCCGCTGGGCGCGTAGGCCGGGTCCTCAACGACGTGGAAATGACGGGGACCGGCCAGCAGCCGGCCCTTGGGGCTGGCGACGATGGCGCGCAGCACCTGGGATACGCGCGTCGTCTCCATCAGGCGCCGACGCCGGCGTCGGCGCAGGCCGAGGCGAGGCAGTGGGCGCGGTAGGCGGCGCGCAGCTTTTTGCCCCAGGAGCCGACCGTGCCGTCGGCGATGGCGGTGCCATCGACGCGCACGATCGGCAGTACCTCACGCACGGCGCTGGTGATCCACACCTCGTCGGCGGTGTAGACGTCGTCGCGGGTGATGCGGCACTCGTACCAGGTCAGCCCCAGCGACTCGGCGACCGGCCGCAGCCCGGCCTTGGTGATGCCTGGCAGGCAGTCGGCCACCGGCGTCATCACCCGGTTGCCGACGCGGATGAGCACGTTGCTGGTCACGCCCTCGGTGACGTAGCCCTTGTCATCAACGTAGAACGCCTCGTGGGCCCCGGCGGCGATAGCGAGTTCCAGGCCCTTGCGACCGGAGAGGTAGCTGGTGGTCTTCAGCGTCGGCAGGTGGCGGGCGGCATGGAAGGTGACGGCAGTCAGGCCCTGCTCGTAGGCGCTCTCTGGTGGGGCGTGGACGTCACGGGCGATGACCACCCAGGTCGGATCGCCGGTGGTACCGAAGACCCCGTCGCCGTGGCAGCCGGGCGTGACGATCATGTTGACGCGCAGCTCGGCGTGGCCGCTGCGCTGGTGGATCTCGCGCACCACCCGCCGGCAGTCGCTTTCGCTGAAGAACGCCTGCTGACCGAAGCTGGCGGCCGACTCCCACATGCGGCGCAGATGCTCGGCCAGGCCGTGCGGATGTCCGTCGTAGGTGCGGAAGGTCTCGAAGGCCCCGACCCCGCGCAGAAAGCCGAGGTCGAGCACGCTGATGCGCGCCTCGCTGTCGGGCAGGATGCGGCCGTTGACGGCGAAGAGATCGCTATGAGCGGGATGGGCAGCGGCTGACATGGGCCGCACAGCGTGGGCGTGCGGCGGTGCGGGCAAGTAGACGCGGACTCAGCCGCGCATGTTGATGATGTTCTGCTTGGAGTCGCCAGTCAGCGAGGTGGTATGGGCGTGGGCGTCGGGGATGCCCTGCCAGCCCTCCTTGAGCGGACGGATGACGCGCTGCAACTGGCGCAGGCGGGCTGCGTCCTTCTTCAGACCGGCCTCGATGACCTCGATGGTCATGAACGTGTACAATGCATCAAGATGCTTGGCTATATCCCCACCGTCCTCGAAGTTGAGTGTGGACTGCAACTCGAAGAGGATGTCACGGACCCGGCGGCAGTTGGTGGTTGCCAGTTCAACATGATGGTTGTCGATCGCCAAGGATGTCTGTTCGATGAAGCGTTCCAGGCCCTCGAAGAGCTTCACCAAGAGATCACGCGGAGTCAGCGTCTCGATCTCGGATCGACGATATGCACTGTAGGCGACGGCTGCTCCCATGATGTGCTCCTTATCCTTGTTCAGCATCGTCCAGTTCGCCTGACGCTTGAGTTACTTCTTCGAGGAGTTCAGGCCGTTGATGAAGCTGGTCATCGAATTGCTCTGAGAATTCAGCGACGCGATGATCCTCTCCATGGCGAGAAACTTGTTCTGGTAGTAGGCCTTGCGTTGTTCGAGCCGGGCATCGATGGTGGTGATGCGATTGGTGTAGGCCAGGATTGAGTTTTCCAGCGTAGACTGCTTCAGTGCCATCGCACCATCGGTGCTGCGCGTCAGACTCTCCATAGGCACGGTGGCGGCGACTCCCGCTTCAAGGAACAGACTGGCCACGGCATCCTGGTTCGCGGCGAGTTTGGCATCAAATATGGATGCGTTCACCGTCAGTTTGCCATCGACATCGACCGTCACGCCGACGTCGGCCAAGGACTGGAATCCTGCCAGACGGTTGTCGTCGCTCCGAGTCATTTCGCTCTGGATGTTGCTCAGCCGGCTGCGGATGTCGTAGTCGCCGAACAGCGGGCCAGCGCTACGCGTCGCTACGTCGTACTTGCTGCTGCTGCTGTAGGCCTCTACGGTCTTGTTATAGCTGTCGACGAATCCCTGCACCTTGCCACGCACCGAGTCGGTATTCTGACCGACGGTGACATCGATGCCATCAGCGACGGACTTGAGTGTGAGGGTCAGACCGGGGATGGCCCCTTCCATGGTGTTGCTGGCCGACTGGAGCAATAGCCCGGTATCCTTGTCGCCGATGCGGACCTGGGCGTCCAGACCCTGGGTGACCTCGGTGAGTCCGGCGAGACTGGGCAGCAGGCCGGCGAAGCCGCCGGTTCCGTCCAGCTTGGTGATAGCGTTGACTGCCCCGGTTTTGGTGCTGGTGATCACCAGTCGATAGGGCGAGGCGCTGCCGTCGTTGATGACGCTGGCGCTGACTCCGACGTTGGCCGCGTTGATCGCCTCGGCGATCCCGGTCATGGTGTTGGTCGTCGGGGTGATGGTGATGTCCGGGTCGCTGCCGGCGGTCGAGGCGAGTCGGAGGACGATGGAACCGGACCCAAGGTCGGTCGTGGCCGAAGATTGCCCGGCCGAAGCCACCTGATGGGCAGTGGCGAGGCGCTTGACGTTGATCGTCAAACTGCCGGCGACGGCGCTGGATGTGGAACTCGCCGCGACGGCACTTTCGTTTGAAGAGGTCGCGGATTTGGCGCCGAAGTTCGCCTTGTCTTTCAGCAAGTCCAACGCATCGCGCATGGACAGCATTTGGATATTCATCGCCTTGACGGCATCGAGCTTGGCCTGGGCGACGGCCCGGTTCTTCTCTGCCAATCGGGCCGGGGCACGATCAGCATTCAGCTGTGCGTCGATGATCGCCTTGGTGTCGATACCCGAGGCTAGACCGCTGACCGAGGTTAACGATCCAGTGGATGAGGTGGCTGCGGCCACGACTGGTCCTCAGGCCTTCTCGTCGATGAATAATCCGATGAGGTCGTTGAGGCGCTCGCGCAGATCCATGAATTCCCTGGCGGGGATCTCCTTGATCACCTCGCCGCTGTTGCGGTCGCTGATGCGGACGACGAGTTCCTTGAAGCGCTCGTTGACGGCGAAGTTAAGCTGCCGTCCCGAGGCGGTCTCAATGACCACCTGTAGGCGTTCTGCCGCGGCCTTCACTTGATCGGGGGTAGCTGGCGACCCGGCCCGCGGTTCAGCGGTGTTGTTCTCCTGTCGACGGGCCTCGGTGGACTGGGCCTCGCTCTCGCGGGCGGTCTGTCCCGGACGCGTGGCATCCCCGATCTGGGTGGCAATTAGGGCGTCGATGCGGGCCATGGCGAGTTCCTTTCGGCTGTCCGCTCAGGGACCACCTACTTCAAAGTATCGGCCGTCTCCAGTTTGACTTGAGGGGGAATTGGGAATCCTCAACCTGTTCACAAAGCTGGAGTTACACAAAAGCATCAATGCCGGAACAGAATTGCGGGTTCAAGCTCAAGTCGTCGCAAGGCCAGCCGAAGCTGTGGATGGCGCCGGACGGTCCGGCCCGCGGCACGGACGCCGCCTCCCCGGCTCGCTCTCACCATCCCATCCAAGGAGGATACCATGAGCCTTCGCATCAACACCAACACCCAGGCCCTCAACGGCCACCGCCAAATGCTCAAGAACGACATGGCCATCACCAAGTCGCTCGAAAAGCTTTCGTCAGGTCTGAAGATCAACCGCGCTGCCGACAACGCCGCCGGCCTGATCGTCAGTGAGCAGCTGCGCGCGCAGCTCAACGGCCTGCAGCAGGCCATGGACAACACCCAGTCGGGCGTCGCCGTGGTGCAGACCGCTGAAGGTGCGCTTGACGAGATGAACCAGCTCCTGTCCAAGGCGAACAAGCTCCTCTTGTCCTCGGCCAGCACTGCATCGGCTGACACCGCCCAGAAGCGGGCCAACGCCCAGGAGTTCTCAAACATTCGCCAGTCGCTCTCGCGCATCATCAGCCAGACCCAGTTCGCTGGGCAGAAGCTGCTCAACGGCTCGTTCAGCAACGTGAAGAGCAAGTACGTCCAGCTCGGCGCGTTCGGCGGCCAGAACATCAAGATTGCGATCAGCAACTTCAAGTGCGTGCTGCAGAGCGTGTTGGCTCTCGGTTCCCTGCACTTTGATGGCGGTGCCAGTGCCAAGGGCCTGATCAGCGCACTCAAGCTGGTGTCCAAGGCGATCACGGCTGTGACCAAGAAGCGTGGTGATCTCGGTGCCATCCAGGCAAACGCCCTGGAGACCAACCTGAACTCGTTGCGCGTGGCATACGAGAACCTGAAGGCTGCCGAGTCGACAATTCGTGACGTCGATTTCGCCGAGGAGTCGGCCAACTTCACCAGGAACACCATCCTGGTCCAGTCGGCGACCGCCATGCTCGCGCAGGCCAATCAACTGCCGCAGAACGTTCTGAAGCTGCTCGGCTAAAGTTGAATAGCTGAAAATTGCTGAGGGCTTGGCGTCGTGCCCAGCCAAATACGACCCTGCGAAAGCGGGGTCGTGTTGTTGTTTGGGCCTTTGGGATAGCGGTACGCATGGTCGAGGTCACGAGGGATGACTTCTCCCGCCCTGATCCGGACGTTGTCTGCAGGAATCATCGATTGGCCTGTCGCTTGCGTGGCGAGCGATGAGGGACACTCGCGAAACCAAGCATCCACCGTCAGTCCGCATCCGGGCCGGCAGGCTGTAGACACCTGTGTCATGGTCGGGTCCGACTTGGCATACGGCCCGTCTGTTCATGATGATCAAAACAACGGGAATCGTTGCCATGCCAGAATCGTTGACGCCCGCATCCGACCAGGCCGCACAATCCCCGTCGTGGGTATGGGTCGGCGGTCAGCGCGCCGAGCATGTCGCTGCCTTCGATGTGGCCGCGCCGGCGCCAGCCGTCATGTCGATGGAGAGCATCTGCGCCGCCCTCGGTCCGGTGGCTAATGACTCCCTGACCACGGTCATCGTCTGGGGCTATGCAGCCGGCGTACTCGGGCTGATCGCCAGCGACCCGTGGTTGGCGCGGAAGGTCTATTTCTGGGCGGTACGTCCCGCCGAGGCCAAGGCCCTTATCCGCGATCTTGAGACAATAGCGTGGATCCCGGAAAAGCCCCTCCGGTTGCATCTGTGTGTCGAGCATGGCGACCTGATAGAACTCTTCACCACGTTCGGCCTTCACCATGGCTTGGTCGTCCTCGACCCCGATCCGGTCGTCGGTGATGAGATCCAACGCCAGCGGGTGCGCCTCGGCAGTCGTTCGTCGCATGGCTTCGAACGCACCCTGCGCGATCTGCATCTGCTCGCAAAGCGGCTGGAGACGCCGGTTGAGGCGATCCCCCTGCAGCGGTTCAAGGATCTGCATCGCGGACGGGTGGCTTTATGCGTGGCTGCCGGACCGTCACTTGACCGGCGCATTGGTTTTATTCGTCAGCATCAGCAGGATGTGGTGGTGATCGCTGTCGATCTCATCGCCCACAAGCTGGAGTTGGCCGGGGTCAGAGTCGATTTCGTGTTCAGTGTTGATACTGGCGAGGCGGTGATCAAGCGCTGCCATCCGCCAGTGAATTCACAGGCGGTGGCGGTTCTCCCGCTGGCCGCTGACAGGCGGATGGACGCGCTGTTCCCGCGACGTTCCTATGTCTGGATAGAGCCCACCAACTCAGTGGTGCTCGACCGTGCTGGTTCAGACATCCCAAGTGGAACCAATGTCGGTGCGGCAATCGTTGGTCTGGCGATCCATCTCGGCTGTGGCGAGGTGGTTCTGGTCGGCCATGATCTGTCGTTCACGGTTGACCGGCTGTATTCCGACTGCGTCGACCAGAAACAAGATCTTGAGGATTCCTCGCTCAAACACTTCCGTTCGCGCATGCAGGAAGTCGCTGGTAATGGCGGTAAGCGAGTTGGCACTAATCTCCAGTTCGCCATGGCCGCCGAGGACCTGGGATCGATGATTGTCATGCACCCGCAGGTAACGTTCTACAACATCAATATCAATGATGACAGCGGCGCGGTGATCCGCTGGGCCAAGCCCATCCCTGAGGGCTGGACGCCGGCGGTTCTGCCATGGCCGGCGGTACCGGAAATGGAAGTACTGCCGTTGCGGATCGAGCGTAGCTTCGGCGATGAACTCCGGGCACAGTGCGGCGAGTTTTCAGGCATCATCTTCGATGCTCTCGACGCGGGCCGGCGCCTGCCCGAGGCCTGCGCTGAGGCCTGGGCAGAGGCCGAACGCCTGCCGTGGGCCAGTCTCCTCGCCGAACCGCTTCTCGGCGGCGTGGAGAACTATTGCATCAACGAGTTGGCCCGACCGATGGACGAATACCAGCCCGACCTGATCTCGGACGCGGCTCGGGTCGTGCGTCTGTGCCTGCCGCGTTGGTATGCCCTGTGTGAGCGGGCCCTGCAGGAGGAGGTCAAGCGGCCGGCTGAGCTGAATAACATGGCCAAGCACACGCTTGTCGAGCTGTTCTGCGCCGCACCCTCGGCGGTCCGCTCTTCGTTGCAGGAGAGTCTTCTTCCGCTGTATCTCAGTGTCTGGGCAGATCTGGCGGAGTGGATGCCCGATGCCGATCCACCACTGCCAGCGCGTCTGGCAGAGGCGGTGACAGTGGTCAGTCGCTTCGGCACGCAGGCACCGCAGGCCAGCCTGGACCGCATCCTGGCGATGTGCGCGGTTGATGGCACGCCGACCTCGGAAACCATCATCCGGCAGGCGCGTGCTGACGGTGTCATTCCCCCCGGGCGTCTGGTTCCTGACGCTGCGCAGCAGTTGCAGGACGGCCCATTAGGCGCAGCCGAGGCGGTGCTGGCGTTGCGTTGTGGACTTGCGGGTGCTGATGAGACCGACCTGCTCCGCCTGGGCGCATCACTGCCATTCGCGCGTTTGGCAGCAGTCGAGGCAGCGCTCCACCTCGCGCCGCACAGCCGCCGCTGCGCCAACGCCTTGCTTGCCGGCTTGCAGGACGGCTGGATCCCCCTCGATGACGCCATCGCTGCCGTCTGCATCGAACTCCATCCCGACACTCCTGCCGTCCTCGGGGCGATCGAGAGCTGCGGCCAGCCTACTGGTGAGCGTACCCGACTTGCCGTGGCGCGACGCTACCTTGTGATCGACGATGCTGCCGCCGCTTTGCAGGAACTCGCTGATATTCGTCCTCTCAGCGTGATCGGCGTCGAGGCCCGAGCCCTTGCCTGCGCCTGTCTGCATCGTCTGGGCAGGCCCGAACTGGTTGCGGAGGTACTGGCGGGACTCCCGGCACAGGACCTTGCGGCGCGGGTTCTATACCGCTTTGGGATCCTGCAGCGGCTGTCGGCGGAACGGATCGTCGAATTGCTCGACGATAGTGGTTTCTCGGCTGTGCCGGCTGATGTCCTGGCTGCCTGCCTCGATGAAGTTCTTAATTCCGGAATCAGCGATACCGGCATGGATCGCCTGAACCTATTAGCAGGTCGCGTCCTCGCTGCTGCTACCGATGGTGAGCGTCCCGCCCACATCGAGTTCGGCAAGGCGCTGGCGGAGTGGACTCGTTTGCGTGTCGCCACGGGTCGAAACTGACCGCATCATGACCAGAGTCATCGCCTGGAACTGGTTGTTGCCGGAGGACGAACAGCGCTTTGCCGTGCTGCCGTCACCACGGCCGGCGGTCGATGTGGTGCATCCTGGGACAATCGCCAGCGAGCTGTTACGGGTCGGCGGCGAGACGCCGGCGGTGGTCCTGTTCATCGGTTGGACTCCGCTTGTGCTCGATCTGCTGGAGGCGGATGTTCACTTACGTCGTCGTACGGTGGTGTGGGCGATGCATGAAGAAGACCTCGCCAGAGCCCACGATCAGGCCGATCGGTTGAGCCAGATCTTGCCACGACTGCTGGTCGCCACCTATGCCACTGTAGGTGATCTGCCGCGCATCGTCTCCCGTTTGCCGCTGCTTGGCTGGTCGGCAGCGGTGTTCTCTGATGACCCGGCACTGCATGCGCAGATCCCCCAGCTACGCAACTGGTCGTTGAGCGTCGGCTCGACCATGCCGTCGCGCACACTGGTGGAGTGCCAGAACTTCCTCGCCCGTGAGACCCGCCTGGAGGATGCGCTGGCACTGACCGTGTGGCGTGGGGGATGGGCCGGACGGAGCGCATTGTGCCTTGCCGGCGGACCTGGTCTCGATCGCGATCTGCCTTTTGTCCGCCGTTGGATGGACCGCTGTGTGGTCATCGCCGCCGATGTGGTGGCGACACGACTGGAACGTCTTGGCATCAAGATCGACTTCATAGTCAACGCCGATGCCCACGCCGATGTGGCGACGCGTGTGGAGTGCCCCGGGGATCCCGCCACCGTCTTGATCATGCCGTTGACCGGGCACCCCGAACTCGATCTGCGCTGTCCGCGTCGCAGCTATGAGGGTGCCGATCCCGTGGCCGGTCATGTGCTTGGGCGCGACCATGCCTATACCCATGGCACCAATGTCGGCTCCTGCACCGTTGGCTTTGCTGAGTATCTTGGCTGCAGCGAAAGCGTCCTTGTCGGCCACGACCTGAGCTTTGCCGCTGGCGATTACTATAGCACCTGCGTTGCGGATCAGACCGCGCTTCAGCGGAGCAGCCTGACGCATGCCGCGAGCCTCAGCCAGGTAATGGTCCCGGGAAACGGCGGCGGCGACGTGCGCAGCACCCACGCTTTCGTGCACGGGATTAGTGATCTCGGTGGTTTCGGTGCCTCGTTCGTCCGCCGTGGCGGGCGGATGCTCAACTGTAACTGCAATACGGCGACTGGAGCCGTCATCCCCTTCACCAGCGCGGTGCCAGCTGATTGGCAACCGGCCGGTTCCGGCCCAGCCCCGCGGCCGGGCGCGGGAACCACCTTGGCTGCGGCCTGGCCTACAGCGCCGGCCAGGCTGCAGTCCCTGGTTGTTCCAGCCTGCGTGGACTTCGCTCGGGCGATGCGCTCTCTGCCTGAGGCCCCGGCCGCATTCCTGCGCGGTGCCCTGGATCTCGGCCATGGCGAGGAGCCGAATCTCGGCCAGACGCTGCTGGCCCCGTTCTGTCGGCCAGCCCTGCTGCAGCTTGCCTGTCTGCTCAGGCATGAGCTGGCTGCCGGCGGTACGCTGCTGGCCAAGGCTATGCGTCAGGACGTGCTCGTTGCGCTGGATCATGGCAGCGACCTCGTGCAGCAGACGTTGGCCGGAGCGTGGACGCCAGCGTCGCTGCAGTCCACCCCTGCCGATGCGGTCGCGGCCGAGTTGGCAACCCGCGCGCCGGTCCTGCCGCAAGACGATCTCGCAGCGACGCTGTTGCCGCTGATTCTCCGCGATCTGCGCGATGCGTGCGGTATTGACCCAGCGTTTCCGACGCCGCGTGCCATCGGCGTGGTCGACGGCGTCCATCTGCTCTCGGCGCTTGTCGGTACCGCTCCGCGGGCAAGATTGGAGGAATTGCTAGGCTTGGCCCGCCTGTTGCCTGCCGAGGATCCGTTGCGCTATGTCGAGGAGATCGCGGTCCGACACGGTGTCTGCGTCGACGAAGGAAGCCTCGTTGCACAGGCGGTGGCGGCGCTACTCGCATTGCGTGGCGACAACGCCGATGTGGACGCGTGCAGTCGATGCGCCATGGCCTGGCCGCAGGCGGTCCCGCTGCTGATCAAGGCCCTTGCTGGCGGTGGATCCGAACGCCAGCACAGGTTGGCCCGGCTGGTAGCCGATCATGGCGTCGAACCCGATGATCCGATGACTGCATGTCTGATACAAGCGGGGATTGCAGCTCCAACGGGCCTGACCGGTCCATATTCGGTCCTTGCTGCAGGTGAACGCCAAGCCTCGGCCGGGAACTGGGCTGAGTCGGAAAGAAGTCTGGCTGATCTGCCGGTCTGGCATGCGGTGGGCACGCCGGCGGCCATCCTCCGTTGCCGTTGCGCTTTCCATATTGGCGGAGAGGAAGCGCTGATGTCCGTGATCAACAGCCTGCCGGAACAGGGTTTGCGCGTTGCTGCCTTGCACGGTTTCTTCGCTGCCGAGGAGGGCCCCGTCCAGGCCGTGGTGCAGCTTGCCGAGCTCGGCATCGCCCCGGTGCCGGCGGCGTTGCTGACAGCGAGCCTGCGCAGCTGTCTGGCCGCAACTGGCGACCGCTCCACCCGCCAGACGGTGTGCCAACTTCACCTCGTGCTATTGCGCGCGACGCTGTCGGCCGAACCGCCGCCGGCCGAGCTGGCCGAGCTGGCGGAGACACAGGCCCTGGCCGAACGCGCTCTCGCCATTCTCAATGGCTGATCAGACGAGCAGCTCCCAGCTCAGCGGTGTTCCCCGGAGGATGCGGCAGCGTGCGGTCCGACCAATGACACGCGGTAGCTCGGCGGGGGGCAGTCCGTGGCCTGGACGGATCGAGCGCACGTCGGCAGAAGAGAGCACGGTGCCGGCGGCGATGTCGCGCACCGCGAACAACGAGCGGCGGAAGACCAGGTTCTCTCGTTCGCCGTCACCAGGTCCAAGAAATGGTGCGCTCGCCAGTCCGGCCTCGGCGTCGCGTACCAGCCGTACGGTTTCAGCGAACTCCTGCGGTTCGAGGCTGAATCCGGCATCCGGGCCGCCGTCGGCACGGCGCAGACAGATATGCTTCTCGATCAGCCGGGCGCCGAGCGTGATCGCCGCGACCGCCATCGCCGGTGAGCGCGAATGGTCGGAGAGACCGGCGGCGCAGGCAAAAGCCTCAGCCAGCAATGGTATGTTGCGTAGGCGCAGCTCGTGTGGCTCGGCGGGATAGCGCGAGATGCAGGTCAGCACGCACAGCTCACCGGCCCCGGAATCACGCAGGGCGTTGATCCCAGCCGCGACTTCGTCACGGTTGGCCATGCCCGTGCTCATGACCACTGGTTTGCCGGTGCGGCCGATACACTGGATCAACGGGATGTCAGGGACTTCGAAGGAGGCGACCTTGTAGAGTGGGCAGCTGAGGCTTTCGAGGAAGTCCACAGCCGTATCGTCGAAGGGAGTCGAGAAGCACGGCAGGCCGAGGCGAGCTGCCTCGGCGAACAGGTCGGCGTGCCAGTCCCATGGCGTTGACGCCTCTTGGTACAGCTCGTAGAGGCTGCGGCCGTCCCAGGGCCCGCCGTGGATGCGGAACTCAGGCCGATCACAGTCGAGGGTGATGGTGTCGGCGGTGTAGGTCTGCAGTTTGACCGCGTCGGCACCGGCTTCCTTGGCAGCCTGGAGCAGCTCAAGGGCGCGGGTCTTGCTGCCGTTGTGGTTACCGGACAGCTCGGCGACGAGGATGGCACGGCCGGCCGGCAGCGGGCCTCCAAACAAGGGGGTGCTCATGTCGACTCCGAGACAAGGGTGATGAACCCGGCCGTATCCGCATCCTGCAGCGGATGGTAGCCGCAGGATGCAAACAGCCGCAGGCTCGCGACGTTGTCGCGATGGATGAGGGCCAGGCAGCGCCGCCCAGGCGAGAGTCGACGCAGCAGGCTGGCGGCAAGTCCACGTCGGCGGGCGGCCGGATGCACCGCGATGTTCATCCAGCCATCGGCGTCGCGTCGCGCGCAAGCCGCAGTGATGGCTCCGATGCGGGCGACGATCACCTCGTCTGCATGTTTGGCCCACCAGCGTTCATGGTCGTGCCACGGGATCGGTGTCGGATTCACGGACTGCCGGCGTACATCGTCGGCGGAGTTGATGCACCAGATGGCCGCGGAATCATCAGCTCTGGCCGGTTCGATGATCGGATCGTCGTCGGGCAGCGGCGGCAGCGGTGGCGTCACCGCGATGCCCATGGCAGCGGCTACCCGCCAGGCGCCCAAGCCGTCGATTGCCGGATCAGTGGCGGCCCTCACTAGGGCTCGCACCGCGGCCTCCGGATCGCGGACTACGGGAACACCGGCGCGGCCAAGCAGATCGGCGAGCGGTTCCTGGTTGCCGACCCGGGGAACCACCACAGTGCGCACGCCGCAGGCTTGCAGTTCGATGGCGACCGTGCTGCAGGCGCACACCGCGTCGATGGCCCCGGCGAACAGGGCGGCCACCGCTGCGGCATCCAGCGCGTGGTGGAGCATTCCGCCCGCGGGCATCGCGGCGACCAGGCGATCGAGCCCCTGATCGCGGATAGACGCTGCGGTTGATAGGACGGCTACCGGGCGCGGATGGCGCACGCGTGTCAGCTCGGTCAGGCAGCGTGCGGTCCAGCCATCGCGGTCGGCGCCACCGAATGCGACCACGGTGGTCCGGCGCAGGGTGCTGAGGACGGTGGCGAAGGGAGGGCGCAGGACGAGGTGGGCGGTGCTGGCCAGGGTCCCAGGCGCGGGGACGTCCCAAGGCGCCACTCGCAGGGTTGCGGCACGCCGCTGGTGATCATCGAAGACCAGGGTGCGCGTCGGGGCAAGTCCGCGCAACGTCTCGTCATCGATACCATAGTGGTCGACCACCGCCCAGTCGGCGGCGTCCAGGCCGACGCACCCGGCCAGCGGTGGATCACTGCTGGTGCCGGGAAGGATGGTCACCCCAGCGTGTCCGCGCAGGCGCTCGACGGCCGCCTGACCGCGCACCTGCCAGGACACCTGCCATCCGGCCTCGGCGGCGATCCCGGCAAGCGCCTCGCAGCGCGTGAGATGGCCCAGGCCGATGCTGCCGTCGGCGTCGCAGCGCAGAGCTATGCTCGGCACCTCAGGCCTTCTTCTGCTCGATGTGCCGGTTGATGGCCGACAATTCCGGACGCCGTTCCAGCAGCGCGATGACGTGATGGTAGTCAAATGCGGCCTCGCCGGGAAACGCCTCGTACATCTCGCGTACAAGCCGCAGATCGTCCACCTCGTCGACGGTCCAGCGTAGTTCCGCCCGGTTGGGATGCGCTGACACCGGCAGGCAGCGGAAGCGGTGCTGTCGCCGGTAGATGAACGGCGTGACGTGTTCACGTTCGACCGGATCGATTGCCTCCGCAGCAGAGGCATCCAGCGCCGCACGGGTGAACACCTCGGTGTCCAGGCCGCGCGGAAAGCTCCGCACCAGGGTGTTGGAGACGTAATCCGCCCCATGCGTGTCGCAGAGGAATGCGCCCGTGACCAGCGAGGAGACCACTGGGGAGAGCAGCGGGCAATCGGCAGTCAGTCTGACAATGACGTCGGCCCGACTGCGCTCGGCGGCGAGCCGATAGCGTGCAAGGACGTCATCGGCGTCACCGCGTACCACCTGCCAGCCGTCACAGACGGTTTCCAGTGCGTCGTCGCCGGGCAGCGTGGTTGTGGCGAGCACCACCTCGTCGATGCCAGCGATGCGAGCGGCACGTTCAAGTACCCGCACCACCATGGGCCGTCCGCCGAGGTCCATCAGCACCTTGCCGGGCAGTCGGGTCGAGCCCATGCGCGCCTGGACGATCGCCACCACCCGCATCAGCGCTTCTCGAGCAGGAACCAGGTCAGGTCGTCAAGCGGCCAATTGGGGTCGCGGCGCCAGCAGAAGCCGTAGTCGACCACAGTCAGGCCGGGATGCCGGTCGAGCATCTCGCCAGCGAAATCGCGCTTGAACAGCTTGCCGGTGTGCCCGCGGTAGGGGATTTCCATCGGCGCAGGATTGTAGTACTCGATGATGGCGATGTAGCGACGACTGGCGGCGAACAGGCGGTCATAGGCCTCGGGCAGCACTGATGGATCGAGATGGATCATCACCCCGCAGGTGAAGGCGAGGTCGGCGGGCGCTGCTGGGGCATAGCTGAGCAGGGAGCCATGCGTCGCCTGAATGCCGGGGATGCGTGCCAGCTCGGCATGCGCGTCAGCGTTGATCTCCACCCCGGCGAGGCCGAGATCGGGGAAGATGCGGCGCAGCGCGACGAGGTTGAGGCCGATGTTGGCACCCAGTTCGACCGCCGACTGTGGCCGCTGGGCGCGGCGCAGGACGGTGGTCCACAACGCCGTCTTGCCGGCGATGAGTTGCTCGGATTTGTTGCGGGCAACGTAGTCGGAGCCGAAAGCCCCGGCCCAGAATGCTTCCTGCGTGGTGCGGTGGTCGCTCATGATTTAGGCCGGTTGGATATTGGCGGTGAGGCTGCGCAGCTCGTCGGCTGTCAGCCACATCGGGTTGGTGTCGGAACGGAATTCGAAGCCATCTGCAACCGGTTTGCCGCCGATGCCGATGAGCCGCTCAACCGAGGCCATCGAGGCGCACATCACCGCCTGCGGGGCGATGGCGTAGCAATCGGCGAATTCGATGGTGTGGCGGGCATCGTCCTCGCCGATCATCAGTTCATGCAGCTTCTCGCCAGGGCGGATGCCGGTGATCTTCGCCTTGATGCCGGGGGCGATGGCCTGCACCAGATCGACAATCTTCATGCTGGGGATCTTCGGTACGAAGATCTCGCCGCCGAGCATGCGCGAGAAGTTGTCGATGACGAACTGGGTGGCGGCCTCGATGGTGATCCAGAAGCGGGTCATGCGTTCGTCGGTGACGCCCAGTTCAGTTGCACCCTCCATGACCATGCGCTTCCATTTCGGCACGATCGAACCGCGCGATCCGAGCACGTTGCCGTAGCGCACCACACTGAATTTTGGCATGCCTTTGGCGCCGACGTAGGCGTTGCCGGCGACGAACAACTTATCGGAGACCAGCTTGGTGGCCCCGTAAAGATTGATCGGGTTGGCGGCCTTGTCGGTGGACAGGGCGATGACCCGCTCGACGCCACGTTCGATTGCCGCGTCGACGATGTTCATGGCGCCATGGATGTTCGTCTTCACGAATTCGGTCGGGTTGTACTCCGCAGCGGGCACCTGCTTGAGCGCAGCCGCATGGACGACCATGTCGACGTCGCGGAAGGCGCGCATGAGGCGGTCCTTGTCACGGACGTCGCCGAGGAAGTAGCGGATCTTCTCGTGATCGTAGACTGGATCGGATTGGCGCATCTCCCATTGTTTCAGCTCATCCCTGCTGAACACGATGACCTTGCGGGGGTTGTGCTGGGTCAAGGCCTTCTTGATGAAGGCCTTGCCGAAGCTGCCAGTGCCGCCGGTGACCAGGACGACTTTGTCCTGGAGTGGGAAGGTCGAACTCATGGTCGTGGACTCCGTGTCAGGCATGATCAACGCACGTCGCGTGCCAGCCGCCGTATCCAGGCAACGACCTGGCTGCGTTCGGGTTCGGTCAGATCGGGATAGCACGGCAGGCTGACCATGCCCTGGTAGGCGCGATCGGCGCCGGCCAGGTCGGATGCGCGGGTGGCCCCCGACAGCACCGGTTGGCAATGCAGGGGGATGTAGTGGACCTGCGGCGCCAGGCCGGCCTGGGCGGCGGCGGCGAAGGCTGCGCGGCGGGTTGTGCCGAGTCGCGTCCAGTCCAGCTGCGCCACGGCGAGGTGCCAGAATGGCTGCTGACCGGGCGCTGCCGCGGGCGCGTGGATGCTGTCGAGGGCGGCGAGGTCATGCTGATATCCGGCGACGATAGCTGCCCGCCGGTCCTTGAACTGCTCGATCCGTCGGCACTGGCTGACGCCGAGTGCGCAGTGCAGGTCAGACAGACGTTCGTTCGTGGCGGGGTGATGGAATTCGTGGTACCAGGGTGCGCTGGCCTCATCCGTGGCCAGCGGACCACGGAAGTCT
Source organism: Planctomycetota bacterium (assembly GCA_038203025.1). Lineage (GTDB taxonomy): Bacteria > Planctomycetota > UBA11346 > UBA11346 > UBA11346 > UBA11346. Next base: position 29,013 of record JBBREK010000005.1, on the reverse strand, counting down.
TCCCGGACGATGCCGTGATGGCGCAGTTGCCGTACCCGGCGATCCCAGGCGGGATCGCGGACGACGACTGCGCCGCCTTCGGCGGTGGTGACGTTCTTGACCGGATGGAAGCTGAAGATGGCGCCTTCGCTGTGCCGGCAGTCCCCGCAGCGCTCGCTGCCGTCACGGGTTGATCCGAATGCGTGGGCGGCGTCCTCAAGCAGGCGAATGCCCTTACGCCGGCAGACCTCGGCCAGGCCGGCGAGATCGCACGTCCGTCCGGCGACATGCACCGCCACCACCCAGTCGAGGCGTTCTGGGCAGGCATCGAGGATGGCAGGGGTCAGCAGGAGGGTGTCGGGATCGACATCGAGCAGGACGATCTCGGCGCCGCACAGCATGGCCTGGCTGGCGGTGGCAACGAAGGTGATCGCAGGCACCCCGACACGCTGCCCAGGGCCGATGCCCGCGGCCTGGTAGAGCAGGCGCAGGGCGCTGGTCCCATTGGATACGGCGGTTGCGCAGGGGGCCCCGCTGATGCGGCGGATCTCGGCCTCGAATGCCTCTACGGCCGGGCCGCAGGTCAGCGGCTGCCCGCGCAGCACGGCGGTGACCGCGGCGATGTCCGAGTCGTCGATGCTTTGGCGTCCGTATCCGATCACGGCTACAGCGTAAACCCCTGTCGTTGCAATGGCAATGGTTGGCTCGTGGCTTGCGTTGCGACCCTTGGGAGTCCCGGCCATGACCATCCGCATCAACTACAACCCCATGTCCGTGTTGACCCATGCCAATCTGGGGAAGACCGACCGTCTGATGTCGGGGATCCTTGACCGCCTCTCCTCGGGCGAGCGGCTGCGGCGCAGTGCAGACGACCCGGCCTCAATGGTGGTGGCCAATTCGGTGCGCTATTACCGCACCGGCGTCGACCGCGCCCAGAACAACGCCGAAGAGGCGGTCACCATGCTGCAGACCGCCGAGGGAGGTATGGATCAGATCACACAGATCCTCCAGCGCATCCGCGCACTCACCATCGGGGCGCTGAATTCGGCGACCACCGATACGAATCAGAATACCGCCTTGCAGGCTGACATGGAAGCAGGGATCCGTTCCATCAATTCCATCACGACCGGCACGACCTATGGCAGCAATTCGCTGCTCGATGGCTCGCTGCGAGACATCACCCTGTCGGATCAGGCCAAGGACTACTACCGTTCGCTTCGGCCAGACTACACCAAGCTGCCGGCTGGCATGCAGGATGCGGCAGGGATCACCATCCATCCGGCAAGCGGGACGTTGGCGAAACCGTCGACGGTGCAGAACTTCGGCGCCGGCACAGCCGGGACGGCAGTCGCCACCGCCACTGCCGGGACCCTGGCGATCACCGGCCCAAAGGGGTTGACGACGCTGAATATCGCCGCCGGTGCATCCATCGACACGGTGGTAGCGGCAATCAACTCGGGAAGTTCCCTTACAGGCGTCGTCGCCACCTACGATGTCGTGACCGGCGATCTGCGGGTCGAGAGCGGCAGCTATGGCAACTCCACCCTCAGCGTCGCCTCGGTCGGACTAGGTGGCCTGCTCAATGGCGGTGTCGTTCCGGCGGCCAATCGCACCATCGACATCGACTACATCGACTCCTCGGGCACGTCGCGCACGGTCACCCTGACGCAGGATCCGGCCTCGACGAACGGGCTGACCTTCACCAATCTTGTGGGCGGACCGGAAGCGGTCGCGCCATACACCGGATTCGCCCCTGGTGCCTTCAATCTGACGGTCAAGGACACCTCGACTGGTTCGGTCGGTTCGGTCATCACGCCTCCCGGCATCGATGTGCAGGCTACGCGCACCGGTACCACCGCCTTTCAAATCGGCGCTTTGTCCAGCCAGCGGGTGACGGTGGAGATCCCTGATCTGCGCAGTGGCGCCCTCGGTCTTACCGCGGGCCTGGCAGGGGGCGGCTTCGCGTCGCTCGATGACCTGCTCGTCCGAGTCGGTCCGCCGGCCTACGCCGGCGCATTCCTCGCGGGTGACGCCGACAAGGCATTGCAAATCATCGATGCGGCTCTCACTGAGGTCAACCGCGCCCGCGGCGCTGCCGGTTCGTTGCAGGGCAACACGATCGAGCGCGTTATGGACTCGCTGCGCGTCTCATCGGTCAACCTGCGCGAGTTCGAGGGCATCCTGCGCGATGTCGACATGGCCGCCGAGTCGGCCGAGTTCGCCCGCGTCCAGGTGATGATCCAGGCGGCGACGGCGATGCTGGCGCAGGCCAACCAGGTACCGCAGACGATACTGCAGTTGCTCAAGTAGCTGCGTAGGTTCGACGCGGGCTGAAGCCCGCGGTCCTGGCGGTTGCCGTCCATCCGCCTGGTCGTAAGTCCCGATCATGCCCACGCCCATTGTCGATTTCGCCTTCGCCAAGCTGGAGCGCGACCTCGCCTTCGTCATGGGCTGCTTCCACGATGTGCTCGCTGACCTCGGCTGCGGCGAGCTGGCCGGACGCCTGCCGTGGCACGGACAGCAGGGCCTGCCGCATGTGCTTGAGGAGCGCGAGGTGCAGATGCTCTCGCTCGCCTTTCAGCTGCTCAACATGGTCGAGGAGAACGCGGCCAACCAGGCGCGCCGTCGTCGCGAGTCCGATGAGGGTGTCGCTGCCGAGCCCGGCCAGTGGGGTGAGGCGCTGGCGCGGATGCGCGCCGCCGGGCTGGAGGCTGCTGACGTCGCCCGGCTGCTGCCGACGGTGCGCGCCGAGCCGGTGCTGACCGCGCACCCCACCGAGGCCAAGCGTAGCACGGTGATCGCGGCTCAGCGCGAGCTGTACCTGGCGCTGGTGCGGCGCGAGAATTCGATGTACACGCCGGCCGAGCAGGCGCACATCCGCGACGAGGTCTGCACCCTGGTCGAACGCCTGTGGCGCACCGGCGAGGTCCGTCTGCTCAAGCCCGACGTCGCCTCGGAACGGCGCAACGTCCTGCACCATCTGCGCGATGTCTTCCCCGAGGCGGTGGTACGCACCGACCAGCGCCTGCGCACCGCCTGGGCCGAGGTGGGCTGGAATCCCGCGCTGCTCGACGGTCAGGGCCGCCTGCCGCGGGTGCGCTTCGGTTCGTGGGTCGGCGGCGATCGCGACGGCCACCCCGGGGTCACCCCGCAGGTCACCGCTACCACCCTTGGCGAGCTGCGCCGGTCGGCCGTCGGTCTGCACCGCGCCGCGCTGCATCATCTGGCGGCGCGGCTGTCGCTGTCGGGCCGCCTGCAGGCGCCGCCGCCGGAGTTCGCCGAGCTGCTCGCGGCCCGGGCCCGCGACCTCGGTGGCGTCGGCGCCGCGGCGCTGGCGCGCAACCCGATGGAGCCGTGGCGGCAGTGGTGCAACCTGTGCCTGGCACGCCTGCCGGATGGCGGCGACGAGGGCCTGCCCGGCCGCTACCGCACCGCTGACGAACTGCTCGCCGACTTGGCGGTGCTGCACCGTTCCCTGCTCACGGTCGGGGCGCGGCGCCTCGCCGTCCATGAGCTGGGCCCGGTCGTACGCGCCGTCGAGTGCTTTGGCTTCCATCTTGCCGTGCTTGATGTGCGCCAGAACAGCGCGGTGCACGACCGCGCCGTGGCGCAGCTACTGAGCGCCGCCGGCATTGAGGCTGCTGGTTGGGCCACCTGGAGCGAGAAAGAGCGCCTCGCCCTGGTCGACTCCGAGCTGCGCACGCCGCGTCCGCTGGCCCATCCCGACACGCCGGTGGGCGAGGACGCCGCGCGCGTCCTCGGCGCCTACCGCGTGCTGGCGGCCCATCGCGACGCCTGCGGCACCGCCGGCCTGGGGGCGCTGATCGTGTCGATGACGCGCTCGCTCTCCGACCTGCTGGCGGTCTACGTGCTGGCGCGTGAGGCCGGCCTGACCCGCTGGGAAGGCGATGGTCTGGTCTGCGCCTTGCCGGTGGTGCCGCTGTTCGAGACCATCGAGGACCTGCGCGGTTCGGGCGGTATCCTGCACGGTTTCCTCACCCATCCGGTGACGCGGCGCAGCCTGAAGGGTTGGGGCGGGGTGCAGCAGGTCATGCTTGGCTACAGCGACTCGTGCAAGGACGGCGGCCTGTTCGCCAGCCAGTGGAACCTGCATCGCGCCCAGGATCTGCTGGCGCGGGTCGGCAGCGAAACCGGCGTGCCGCTGCGCTTCTTCCACGGCCGCGGTGGCACGGTGTCGCGCGGGGCCGGCCCGACCCATCGCTTTCTCGAAGCCCTGCCGCACGGCTCGCTGTCGGGGGACATCCGCGTCACCGAGCAGGGCGAGATGATCGCGCAGAAGTACGCCAACCAGCTGACCGCCACCTACCACCTGGAGATGCTGGTCAGCAGCGCGGTGGCGACCACCGCCCTGCATGCCCTGCCCCAATCAGCCGACTGGAGTGGCGAGTATGCCGTGGTCGACCGGGTCGCCGAGGCCAGCCGCGCCGCCTACGAGGCGCTGCTGGGCAGCGACGGCTTCCTCACCTACTTCGTCGAAGCGACGCCGATCGACGTACTGGAGCACGCCTCCATCGGCAGCCGGCCGTCGCGGCGCAGCGGCCAGCGCACCCTCGCTGACCTACGTGCCATCCCCTGGGTGTTTGGCTGGAACCAGTCGCGCCATTACCTGCCCGGCTGGTATGGCCTGGGCACCGCGCTGGAGGCGCTGGAGCGCGAGGACGCTGCTGGCTTCGCCGCCCTGCAAGGTGCGGTGCGCGGCTGGCGCTTCCTCACCTACGCTCTGTCGAACATCGAGAGCAACCTGTCGTCGTCGGCCCCCGACCTGATGCGCGACTACGCTGCCCTGGTCGCCGACCGTGAGATCCGCGAGGTCTTCCTCGGCCGCATCCTTGATGAGCACGCGCGCACCACGCGCATGCTCACCCGCGTCTTTGGCAGCCCGCTGGAGGTACGTCGGCCGCGCCTGGCGCGCACCCTCAGCCTGCGCGATGCCGGCCTGCGGGCTTTGCATACCCACCAGATTGCGCTGATCCGGCGTTGGCGTGACCTGCGCCGCGCCGCCGATCAGGCGGCGGCGGATGCGCTGCTGCCATCACTGCTGATGACGGTCAACGCCATCGCCGGCGGACTGCGTACGACCGGCTGAGCTGGGCCGCTGCCGCGGCCACGGCGGCGGCGGCGGGCCGTCGCCGAAGCGCGCCGCCTCGTAGGCTGCCAGCTCGCGCGACAGGTCGAAGCCGGTCTTGGCGGCGATGGCGCGGCAGATCACGGTCGAGGTGTCGGCCTGCACCACGCGCACGCCAAGACTGCGCGCCAACTCGACCAGCTCGATGCCACGCCGACGATGCACCGCCTGGACGTCCGGTGCCCGGCGGCTACGCCGGCGCAGCAGCCAGATGGCCAGCATCAGCCCTGCGGCGACCGCGACGGCGATGGGCAGGGGGCCGATCCTGTGCTGCAGCGGCAGCGGCAGCAGCGGCACGGCAGCTTCTGGCGGAGGCGGATCGAAGCCTTCGCGGTCGATCGAACCAAGCAGCTGGTGCGCGATCGACGGCGTCGGGTCAAAGCGCTGCCAGCGGCCCTCGGGCAGCAGCATCTCGATCCAGGCGTGGGCGTGCAGCTTGCGGAAGACGATGCCGCTGCCGTCCCACTCCGAACTGGCGAAGCCGACTACGCAGCGGGCGGGATGGCCGGCCCGGCGCAGCAGCAGGGCAGCCGAGCCGGCGAAGTGCTCGCAGGTGCCGCGCCGCTCGCGCTCGGGCCCGAAGAGGAAGGTGACGAAGGGTTCCTCAGTGCTGGAGGGCGGTTCGAGATCGTAGGCGCAGCGCTCCTTGAGCCGGGCGCAGATCGCCGCCGCGGCCTGGGCCGTCGGCATGGCGGCCCAGCGCGGGTCTTCGACCTCGCTCCACGGCCAGTCGGCGATCGCCGGCGGCCACACCGTACAAGTGGCGGCGATCAGGGCTCGCTCGCTCTCCGGCTCGCGGCGCGACGGGCCATCCAAGGCCACCTGGTACGAACGCAGCGCCTCGCCCAGCTCGGGGCGCCAGCGGTTGCCGTCACCGTCGGCCCACACCCCGGTCAGAGCTGTCCAGTCACCGTCGTCGGGCAGCAGCACGGTGTCGCCGAAGCCGCTTAGGCGCACCAGGTCGGCGAGCTGGACCCCGGGTGGTGGTGGCCGGTCGCTCAGTTCAATCTCGCCCGAGGCCGGCAGCCAGCGCAGGCGACCGCTGTCGAGATCGCGCTGTAGACTGCTGCAGGCGGCCAGGCGCAGATAGACCAGGCCGTGCGGATCGCTGGGCAGGAACAGGCGGGCCGCCGGGGTGGGATCCTTGGGCGGCGGGCCACCGGGGTCGAGGCCGACATGCTCGCCCGGCGGCTGCCCGGCAGAGATGCGCGGAGCGGATGGCAAGCGTGGGTCGGCGTGCATCGGCGACGGACGCATGGCGGCGGCGATACGTTCGGCCGGGGCGAAGGCGCCGGCCCCCAGCGCGCCGGCGGCCAGCGCCGGCACCAAAGCCCAACGCAGCCAGGTGCCGGTCGCCGGCCGTGTGGCGGCGCGCGCGCCGATGCGCGCCTCCAACCAGGCGTCGACTGCCAGCGCGATGCAGGCGAGTGGCGCGAGCACCAGCGCGGCGTGCCACGGGCTCGGTCCGCCGACGCTGCCGGGCAGGCCAAGCACGACCAGCTCGACCACCGCCAGCGGCGCCAGCATGCGCAGCACGCCGGGTCGCGCCGGGATCAGCAGCATCGCCGTCACCAGGGTGCCGAGCAGGGCGTGGATCGCGCCGCGCTCGCCGCCGCTGGCGGCCCACGCAGCGGTGGCCGCGGCCAGGGTCAGCACTGGCGACCCCAGCTCGCGCCAGGCACCGCGCGGCAACAGCTCGCCGGCGATGGCGATGAACGCCACCACCGCGGCGGGCAGCGCGCCGCCCGGATGCGCCCAAGCCAGCCAGCCGGCGATGCTGGCGAGCCCCCCGGCGTGGGCGAGGCGCAGCTGGTCGGCGGGAGTCATGCTAGAAATCGCAGTTCGCGGTTGTAGCGACACGTGTGGTGTGTGTTGAGGGTGTTCACCAAACGGGTGACCACGTGTAAACCCAATATGGTTCGTAGTCGACGGTCCAACCGCGAACTGCGAACCCGCTGCTGCATTTAGGCTGAGATAAAGGCCCCTTTCAACCAGCCAACAACTTCTCCTTCGACGCCAGTTCGAGCATGACGTTGTCGTCGCCCCAGATGCGGCGCAGGCCTTCAACCAGGGCGGCGCTGGGGTGGACGCGCCACTTGTCGTCCGGCACCAGCGACACCGCCATAGTGCCGGTGTGGACGCTGAGGTGGATGCGGGCGCGGTCGCCGCTGTGCTCGGCGAGCAGCTTCTCGGTCTCGACCACCTGCGATGACGAGGCGGCGGTGGCGTCGATGGCGACGGTGATCGAACGGACCAGCAACTCGGTGGCTCGCGCCGCCGGCACCACGTCGGCAACGATCAGGCCGGGGATGGCGGGAGTTGCATCGGCGGCGGCAGTAGCCAGACCGTCGTCGTCCTCGCTGCCGGTGGCGAGGTGCTCGTCGGGTTCCTCGTCGCCACCACCACCACCACCACCACCACCACCACCACCGCCGCCCTTGGCCGGGCCGCGATTGCGCCGCTCGATGGTGCCGGTGAACAGGGCCACGATATCGGGCTCGCACAGACTGGCGAAGCGGTCGCACGGGCTCTGCTCGCCCCGGCCGCCACGGCCGCCGCCGCCGAACAGCACCGCCTCGAAGGCGCCACGCTCGTCCTCCAGCGACAGCACGCACATGGTGTTGCCGGTGCGGGTGCGGATCATGCGCTTGGCGGTGACGGCGGCGAGCACGCTGACCTTGTAGCCGTCCGGCGTCTCGGCCATCTCGCGGGTGTGGTGGCTGGCATGGGCGCCAAGCTGTGGCCGCCAGGCGCGCACCGGGTGGTCGCTGATCCAGTAACCAGTCAGAGCCTTCTCAAAGCCCAGGCGCGTCTCCACCGACCAGTCCGGCACCTCGGGGTAGCCCTGCACCGCATCGCGATAGCCGGTGTCGGCCTCGAAGGCGGCGAACAGCGTCTGCTGACTTTCGTTCCGTGACTTGGACAGCTTCTGTCCGCGGTCGAAGGCCTTCTCCATCGCCTCGTGCAGAGCCCGACGATTGGCGTGCAGCGTATCAAAGGCACCGACCTTGATCAGGGCCTCGACCACGCGCTTGTTGATGGTGCGGGTATCGACGCGTTCGCACAGGCTGTAGAGCGAATCGAAGGGGCCGCCCTGCTCGCGCGTGACGATGAGCGAATCCGCGGCGCCTTCGCCGATGCCTTTCACGCCGCCGAAACCAAACCGGATTTCCTGGGCATCGCCACGCTTGACCAGGGTGAACTCCCAGCCGGACATGTTGACGTCGGGCGGCAGCACCGGGATGTTCTGGCCGCGCAGCTCTTCGACGAACTCGGTCATCTTCTCCTTGTTGGCCATCTCGAAGATGAGGTTCGCGGTCATGAAGGCGGCGTAGTGGTTGGCCTTGAACCACGCCGTCCAGTAGGCGATCAGGCCGTAGCAGGCGGAGTGGGACTTGTTGAAGCAGTACTCGGCGAAGCCGAGGATCTTGTCCCACATCTCCTCGCACTTCTCGCGCGGGAAGGCGTTCAGGGTGAAGGCGCCGTCAATGAACTGGTCCTTCAGCTTGGCCAGGACCGCCTTGTCCTTCTTGCCCATCGCCTTGCGCAGGTCGTCGGCCAGGGCCGGGGTAAAACCGCACAGCTCGCGGCTGATCGACATCACCTGCTCCTGGTAGATGTAGAGGCCGTAGGTCTCGCGCAGCACGCCTTCCAGCACCGGGTGCGGATAATCGACCTTCTGGATGCCCTGCTTGCGGTCGCAGTAGTCGAGATGCATGTTCGCCTTGAGCGGGCCGGGGCGGTACAGCGCCACCAGCGCGATCATGTCCTCGAAGCGGTCGGGCTTGAGGCGGGCGATGAGGTTCTGAAAGCCGGGCGATTCGCACTGGAAGATGCCCAGGGTGCGGCCGGTACCGAGCATGCGGAAGGTCGCCGGATCATCGAGCGGGATGGTCAGCAGATCGATGGCCGGACCGCCGCTGGCCTTGACGATGTCGACGCACTTCTTCAGGATCGTCATCGTCTTGAGGCCGAGGAAGTCCATTTTCAGCAGACCGGCCTTCTCGACCTGGGTCATGTTGAACATGGTCGACGGCTTCGACTTCACCACGCACACCGGTACCAGCTGGTGCACCGGCTTGGGCGCGATGATGACGCCGCAGGCGTGCACGCCGAGGCTGCGACCGAGCTTCTCCAGCGACAACGCCACATCGAGCACCTGCCGGGTGCGCGGGTCGGAGTCGTAACGCTTCAGCATCACATCGACGGTGCCGAAGGTGTTGCTGGCCTTGTCGAGCGGCTTGCGGCCCAGGCATACCTGCAGGTCGTGCTTGCCGCTGGGGTCCTTGGGCACCAGGTTGGCGAGTTCCTGCGACTCCTCGGGCGTCCACTCGTAGGCGCGGGCGACGTCCTTGATCGCCATGCGCGCCTTCATCGTGCCCAGGGTCATGATGTTGGTGACGGCCTCGGCACCGTACTTACCGCGCACGTAGTCGAGGACCTCTTCACGGCGCGTCTGGCAGAAGTCGATATCGATGTCGGGCATCGACTTGCGGCCCGGATTCAGGAAGCGCTCGAACAGCAGGCCGTAGCGCAACGGACAGATGTCGGTGATGCCGAGGCTGTAGGCGACCAGCGAACCGGCGGCCGAGCCGCGCCCCGGCCCGACCGGGATGTCGTTGCGCTTGGCCCACATGATGAAGTCGGAGACGATGAGGAAGTAGGCCGGGAAGCCCATCTCGATGATGGTCTTGAGCTCGAACTCCAGGCGCGTGCGGTGCTCGTCGGTGATCTCGGGGTAGCGCCGCTTGAGGCCGGCCTCGCACAGCTCGCGCAGCAGGTCGGCCTCGGTCTGCCCGTCCGTGCACGGATAGGTCGGCAGATGGTAGGTGCCGGTGGGAATCTTGGCTGTGTGGCAGCGTTCGACCACGGCTCGGGTGTTGGTGATCGCCTCCGGCAGATCGGCAAACAGGGCCGCCATCTCATCGGGCGACTTCAGCCAGTACTCGCGCGCCGGCATGCGCGGGCGCTTGGGGTTGGACAGCGTCGTGGCATCGGAGATCGCCAGCATGACGTCGTGCACGTCGGCGTCCTGCGGCGTGAGGTAATGCACCCAGTTGGTCGCCACCATCGGCACCGACAGCTCGCGGGCGAGCGCCACATTGCCCTGGCGTAGGCTGATCGGGCCGTCGATGAGATGATCAGCGAGTTCGACCCACAGACGGTCGGCGAAGACGTCCTTGAGCAGGCCGAGCTGGCGCCGCGCCTCCTCGGTCGAACCACGGCGCAGATGACTGTTGAGGAAGCCATCGTCACCGGCGCCGGTCAGGCAGACCAGGTCCGAGGCGTAGCGGGCGATGGTCTCTAGGTCGAGGCGTGGCTCGAAGTAAAAGCCCTCCTTCCACCCCAGCGAGACCAGCTCGGCGAGATCGTGATAGCCCTTCTCGCTGGCCGCGATCAGCACCAGCTGCAGGTTGCCGCGCGACTTCTCGCGCATGCCCAGCGGCGCGATCGCCACCTGGCAGCCCATCAGCGCGGTGACGCCGTGCTTCGCCGCGGCGGCCTGCGCCTTGGCGGCCAGCCCGGCATCGTCGGGCTTGGCCGCCGCGGCGGCGGCCAACTCTTCGGCGGTCTTCTTATGTTTCTCCTTCACCTCCTTGGCCACGGTCTGCAGCTCGAAGGCGCCGAACAGATTGCCGACGTCGGTCAACGCGACCGCATCCATGCCGCCCTTCTCGACCGCCTCCAGCAGCCGCGGCACCGTCGGCGTCGCCTTCAGCAGCGAGTAATGCGAGAGGACGTGGAGGTGCGTGAAATCCGGCACAGGTGCCCGTCAGCTTCCCGCCCACCCAGCGAAGGAAAGCCCCTTCCTTGGCCGTGGGGGTCCAGGGCACAGCCCTGGCCGCAGCGTAGCGCAGTCCGGTCCGATCCGATCCGGGGTCCAGGGCACAGCCCTGGCCGCAGCGTAGCGAGGACCGGGCGCCGTGGGGTGTTGGGCGGATACAATGGGCGAAGCCCATCCGCCCACGTTTTCGCAGAAAACGAACCCCACAATGCCCGTGGGGGCAGGCCCGCAGGGCCGCGGGGGCACCGCCCCCGAACTAAAAGCTGACGTTGAGATTCGCCCCACCCAGCCAGATCAAATCATTCCCCGCCGAGATCGGCGGCGTGGCGCTGGCGCCGGCACGATCCTGCGCCTCGGCAAGGCCGCTGCCGGGCTTCAACACGCCGCCGAACAGGCGAATCTGGGCGTTGTAGGTGTACTGCCAACGCAGCACGACGTCGACCTCGTCGCCGAAGTCCCGGCTGCCGCCGTCGATGACCGGCCGGGCAAGCACGTAATGGGCCGCGGTCAGATCGATGCGCACACGATCGCGCTCGTCAAAGCCGATGCCCCAGCGCAGCTTGAGCGAGTCAAGATCGCCGACCACCAGGCGCGACAGCTCACCGTACTTCTCGCTCTCGACGATCAGGGTGTCGCTGATCGACTCCCAGCTGTTGACGAAGCCCTCGTACGAGTCCGTGGTGTTCGGGTCGTCGCCGCTCATCACCGTGCCGATGATTTGCAGGCGGCCCTTGCCGTACTGGCTGAACTGCCAATCCAGGCCGGCCTCGCCGCCGTAGCCGGCGAACTTGCTGCCATTGCCGGCATCGCCGCGCTGCATCGCGCCCTCGGCCCACAGGCCGGTCTCGCCCATGCGCCAGTCGATGCCGAAGTCATAGGTGCGCAGGTTGCGGGTGTTGCTGAGTCGGTCGACGGCGGGCTCACGCTGCTCGGACGCCGAACCGGTGACAAAAACCTTGTCGCCGCTGGCCGTCACCGGCTTCCAGTCGATGGTCAGACCGAACAGCGTCGAGGCCTCGGGCAGGCGGTAGACCCAGGGGCTGACCACCAGCACGTCGAAGCCGCTGTAGCTGGCGCGCGCGCCGTCCCACGAACCGATCGCCGGATCGTCGGCGCGCGAATCGAAGAGGAAGGAGCCGCGCTCGGAGACCAGGTTCCAGGTCACCGGCATGCGTCCGGCGATCACGCCGAGTTCCTCGAAGCCGAGGAACTCCTTGAGATTGACGTAGGCGTCCTTGAGCACGACCTGGGCCTGGTCGGACTTGATCTGCGACTCGTTGGCGTCGGGGGTCGGCGCGCCAGGCCGCAGGTTGGTGGTGCCGTAGTCGCCGAGATCGGCCTTGTAGCCGAAGCCGACCACCGCCGTCGCCCGCTCGTCGAGCTTGACCTTGAGGCCGAGTTCGGCGCGCATCAGGCCGTAGCCGCGATGGTCGGAGAGGTTGCTGTCAGAGTCGGTGTAGTTGTTGTGCTGCAGCACGTCGAGGTCGAGCTGGCCCTGCACCACGACCTGGCGTCCGGCGCCCAACGCCGATTTACCCGGCTGGAAATCGCTGATCGCGCTGAGTCCGTCCGATCCCGACGTCGTGCTGGTGCCGCCGCGCGGCATGTCGGCGGGGCTCTCGACCGCTGCCAGACCGGCGGCCAGGACAAGCAGGGCGGGGACGGGATGGCGGATCAGGGACATGCGGTGGCTCCGGCAGCTGTCTGGGAAGTCCGGGAGGTTAGGGGGCTCGGCCGTCCAGCCAACCGTATTGCAGGGGCCGGCGCGACGGCCACAGTCCAGCATGCGCAAGTTTCTCTTCCTGCTCGTCCTGGCAGCCGCCGGCTGGGGAGCCTGGTCCTGGTACACCCACCACAACGCCAGCTCCTCCGACAATCCGTTCGGCCCCACCGACACCGTCGCCACTCCCGCCGCCCCCCTGCCGACCGAGGCCAAGCTGGCCCTCGACCAAGCGGACGCCCTGTGGTCGCAGGCCGGTGCTGACGCCCCGCGATCCCCGGCGGCGCCACGCATGGCCAAGCTGTACAGCCAGGTGCTGCTCGCGATGTACGACCTGCCCGGCAACCACGATGCCGAGGAGGCGCTGATCCGCGACCGCCTGAATCCGCTTGGCGAGTCGATATTCTTCAGCCGCGCGCGCTGGCCGGACGACGACAGCGGCTTGATGGGCGTGCACCTCACCGAGCCCGGTCAGAGCCCGGACGGCATCTCGCGCCAGTACGGCATGAGCCAGGAGTTCCTCAACCGGCTGCGCGGCAAGGAGGCGAATTCCGCCGACCTGCGCGTCGGCGAGACGCTGAAGATCGTGAAGGTGAAGGATTCCGGTGGCTACCGTATCGAGATCGACCTGTCGGACTACACCCTCGACCTGTTCATCGGCGAAGCCTTCGCCAAGCGCTACATCATCACGCACGGGGCCAAGGAGTCGCCAACCCCGATCGGCACCACCCAGCTTGCCAACCGCGTCTGGCATCCGCAGTGGACGCATCCGGTAAAGAAGATGGTCTACCAGTACGGCGATCCCGAGAACATCCTCGGCCCGATCTGGCTGCCCTTCGACGCCGAGATGCTGGGGACCAGCGGCATCGGCATCCACGGCTACACCGGGTCCGACGCACAGATGCAGGTGCAGGCAAGCAACGGCTGCATCCGCATGCAGAACCAGGATGCGGAAGAGCTGTTCCAGCTGATCGCGCATCCGCAGCGCGCGCCGACGGCGGTGGTGATCAGGCCGTAGCCGTCTAAAGCCGTCCGTAGCGCCGGCTTTAGCCGGCCCGGTCGGCAGGCTTCAGCCTGCCGCGTGGCAATGGCGAGGTGTGCCCACCGTGCTGCGCAAGAGCGCGGCGCTCCCAGGTCAGCTGATCGAACCGCCGCCCAGACACAGGGCGTCCTGCGGATCGTAGATCGCGCAGACCTGGCCGCGTGCCGGCCGCACCGTTGGCTGGTCGAGCAGCACACGGCCGTCGACGTGCACGGTCGCCGGCAACGGAGCGCTGCGATGCCGTGGCCGGACGAGGCAACGCAAACCGTCGAATCCTGGCGGATCAAGATGCCAGACCAGATTGCGCAGCGCGAACGCATCCACTAGCAGCCGCTCATGCGGTCCGACCACAACGGTGTTGGCCGCTACCTCCAGCCGTAGCACGAACAGTGGCTCGGCGGCGCCAGCGATGCCCAGGCCTTTGCGCTGGCCGATGGTATGCAGGCCGAGGCCCTGGTGCTCGCCAAGCGTGCGGCCGGCTTCGTCGACGATCGGACCGGGACGGCAGGCGTCGGGGCGCTCGCGCTTGAGCATGCCGCCGACCCCATCTGCACCGAGGAAGCACAGGTCCATGCTCTCGCGCTTGTCAGCAGTGGGCAGGTTGCGGGCACGGGCCGCCGCACGCACCGCCGGCTTCTCGAGTCCGCCGACCGGAAACTCGGCGATGGCGAGCTGCTCCTGGGTGAGGGTGCAAAGGAAGTAGGTCTGGTCCTTGGCCAGGTCGACGGCGCGGCGCAGGACCAGACGGTCACCGATCCGCTCGATGCGGGCGTAATGCCCGGTGCCGATGCGTTCGGCGCCCAGCGCCCGGGCATGCAGCCACAGCGAACCGAACTTCACCACCTCGTTGCAACGTACGCAGGGGCTGGGCGTCTCGCCGCGGGCGTAGCCGTCGAGGAAGTCCTCGACCACACCACGGCGGAACTCGTCCTCGGCGTCGATGACGTAGTGGATGATGCCGCGGCCCACCGCCACAGCGCGGGCGTCGCGCGTCTCACTTGGCGAGCAGCAGGCGTCGGGCCGGGTGAAGCCGCCATCGACCTCAGCGCAGGGCCACAGCTTCAGAGTCACACCGACCACCTGATGGCCCTGCTCGACCAGCAGTGCCGCCGCCAGGCTGGAGTCGACTCCGCCGCTCATCCCGACCACGATGCGTGCCATGCGCGCAGCCTAGCTAGTCGGCCGGGATCTCACGCGCGATCACCTTGGGGTCGAACGCCCGGTCGTCCCAGCGCTGCATCAGCTCGCCGCCGCGCCGGGAGAGGGCCGCGAAGGGCGTGGCCCGCGCGCGCAGGACGCGCAGCCGCTCGGCATCGGCGTCGAGCAGGGCGTCGACCGCCGCGCTACGGCCGGCCAACGTGGCGTCCAGAGTCGCCGGATCGGCGATCTCGGCCACCCGCGAGCGCACCTGCGCCCAACCGCGACCCTCCGGGGTGCCGAGCAGCAGGCTGGTCAGCAGCCGGGCCTCGCTGGCATCACGGGCGGCCAGAACGTGCCTGGCGAGCTCGCGGCCGGTCGGGGCGGACCGCCGGCAGAGGAAGCGATCGACCACCTCGACCCGTCCCTCGGCGATCGGCCGGCGCAGCGCCTCCATCAGCGGCCCCTGCGCGGCTGCGCAGTGCGGGCAGTGCAGGTCGATGGCCAGTTCCAGCACATAGGCAGCCTGCGGCGAGCCTTGCCGGCGCAGGCGGTCCAGCGCCGGATCAACGGCCACGACGACCGGGGAACGGGCCGGGCCGAGGAACTCGCCGACCCCGGTCGTCTGGGCCGGCTGGGCCGGTTCGGGGCCGTCCGCAACGATGGTCGGCAGGAAGGCGAAGTGCAGCCCGAGGAAGGCCAGGCTCGCCAGGGCCAGGCGTGGCAGCCAGGGCGCGCCGGCGGTCAGCGCAGCGCACAGCAGGACGCCGGTGTGGACGGTGAAACAGTAGGGGCAGCGCAGCGACAGCATCCATGCAACCCACAGAAAGTAGAGCGACCCCCCGGCCGCCGGCCAGGCCAGCCAGGCGGTCTCACGCCGCCGACGCCAGGCGAGCACTGCCAGCGCCAGCATGGCCGCGACCGCCGGCACATGCACCGGCACGCCCCACAACTGCTGATAGTGCCCGCCACCCTGGCAGGAGACCGGGCAGGGCCAGATCGCATCGCCGAAGAAGCGCGTCGCCGCGACCAGAGCGGTGGCCAGAGCCAGCCAGGGCAGGACGCGGGCCGCGATGTCGGCGAAGCGGCTCACGGGCCGGCGATGGCGATGGCCTGCTTCGGCCCGAGCAGCAGGCGGAGCTCCATCTGGCCGGGACGCGGCATGCCTTCGAGGACGGCGACGCCGCCCTTCTTCAACGGCATCGGCCGGCCGCCGAGCATCAGGCCGATGAAACGCCCCAGGTCGGGCTCGTGGCCGACCAGCACCACCTCGGCGGCACCGCGCAGGTTACGGCTCCAGTCCGGGATCTCGGTCGACTCGCCGGCCAGCCAGGGGCACTCGGTCAGCGGCAGATCCCAGATCTCGGCGGCATGATCGGCGGTCTGCCGGGCCCGTTTCCACGGGCTGGTCCACACCTCCTCGGCCTGGACCAGGTCATCCAAGACGAACAGCGCCTTGCGCAGCTGGGCCAGACCCTCGCGGGTCAGCGGCCGGTCGCGATCATCCCCGTGCCAGGCATCCCGCTCGACCGCCTTGCCGTGTCGGAGGATGGTCAGGATCATGCGAACGATACTGTTAGGGAATGCAAAGCCCTCAAGCCCGGGATCGACTTGCATGCATGCGACGTGCAGCACCATCCGCACGCCACTTAGGAGCCCATCATGCCCGTCTCGAAGAAGGAACGCGTCGTCCTCGCCTATAGCGGCGGCCTCGACACCTCGGTGATCGTCCGCTGGCTGGAACAGAAGGGCTACGAGGTCATCTGCTACTGCGCCAACGTCGGCCAGCAGGAGAAGTACAAGGACCTGGAGAAGAAGGCGCTGAATTCGGGCGCGACCAAGTGCTACATCAAAGATCTGCGCGAGGAGTTCGTGCGCGACTTCGTCTTCCCGGCGATCGCCTGGAACGCCAAGTACGAGGGCCGCTACCTGCTCGGCACCAGCCTCGCCCGACCGATCATCGCCAAGGCCATGGTCGACATCGCCAAGAAGGAGAAGGCTCAGTACATCGCCCACGGCGCCACCGGCAAAGGCAACGACCAGGTCCGCTTCGAGCTGACCGCCTACGCCCTCTATCCGGGCGTAAAGATCATCGCCCCCTGGCGCGACAAAGAATTCAACTCGCAGATCAAGGGCCGTGCCGAGGCCATCGACTACGCCAACAAGTGGGGCATCCCGGTGAAGGCGTCGAAGAAGGACCCGTGGTCGTCGGATGACAACCTGCTGCACATCAGCTTCGAGGCCGGCATGCTGGAAGATCCGGCGCAGCGCCCCCTCGACCGCATGTTCGAGAAGACCCTGCCACTCGACCAAGTGACGGCCAAGCGCCAGAAGATCACCGTCGACTTCGCCCAGGGCATCCCGGTGGCGATCAACGGCAAGAAGATGAAGCCGGTCGAACTGCTCGACACGCTCAACAAGATCGGCTGCAAGCACGGCGTCGGCCGCATCGACATGGTCGAAAGCCGCTTCGTCGGCATGAAGAGCCGCGGCGTCTACGAGACACCGGGCGGCACCATCCTGCTGGCTGCGCACCAGGACCTTGAGGCGCTGACCGTCTCGCGTGACCTGCTGCACACCAAGAACCAACTCGCCGTGCGCTTCGCCCAGATGGCCTACTTCGGCTTCTGGTACACCGAGGAGATGGAGGCGCTGTTCGCCTTCCTCCGCCAGAGCCAGCGCCACGTCACCGGCCGGGTCAACCTTGAGCTGTACATGGGCAACGTCATCGTCACCGGCCGCACGTCCGAGCACTCGCTCTACGACGCTGCGATCGCCTCGATGGAGGCCGACGGCGGCGCCTACGACCAGGGCGATGCCACCGGCTTCATCCGGCTGCAGGCCCTGCCACTGCGCGTGCACGCCCTCCGGGCGGCGCGCCTCGGCGAGATGTGACCGACGCCGTCAGGGCGCCATCCGCCCGCGACGCCAGGCGCCCGGGGTGGCGCCGTGGCGACGGCGGAAGGCCTCGTAGAATCCGCTGAGCGAGGCGAAGCCGGCGCTGCCGGCGGCGGCCAGCGGGTCGCCGCCGCGTGCCAGCAACGTCTCGGCCCGGGCCAGGCGCAGTTCGCGCAGCAGTCCCGCCAGAGGCCGGCCCGACCAGCGCCGCACGTTGCGACTCAGGTGCTCACGGCTGCAGCCCACCCGCCTGGCTAGGGCTGCGGCGGTCGGGCGCTCCTCGGCCTCAAGCAGTTCGCTGATCGCCCGACGGACCTCGGCCGGCACCCCGGCGAGGGTCTCCTGACGGCCCTGGGCGAGCGCATGCAGCAGTCCGAGGATGAAGAGGTCGCGGCTGTGCGGCAGGCTGCGGTCGACCAGCCCGGCCAACCCGCGCAGCTGCTGGCGCGCATCCGGCGTCAACACCGCCCGCCGCGTCGCCTTGTCGCCGGCCCACGGCCAGGGCAGGCCACGGCCGTAGCGGCGACGTAGCGCCACGAGGCTCGTGCTGCTGAAGCTGGCGTTGACGATGGCGCAGCGATCGCGGAAGCGCATGGCGTGGTGCTCGCCCGGCACCAAGGCAATCAGATCGCCAACGCGCAGCACCTCCTCCACCCCGTCCCAGACATGGATCAGCGAGCCGTCGTCGACCCAGAAGACCTCGTGGTAATCATGCCCATGCGCAGGGAAGGCGTCGCCTGCCAGCCACTCGCGGCGGTGCAGGTTGAATTGCCGCCGGCCGCCGGCGCTCTGCCGCTCCCACACCAGCAGGGTCATGGATCACATCCTCGGAATCATCTGATCACAGCTTCGTGCGATTTCCACAATCCATTCTCTACTGTTTCGGTATGACCGATCACATCAGCGAATCCATGCCCCGCAACGTCCTGTGGATCACCACCGACCACCTGCGCTGGGACTGCCTGGGCGCGCACAACCCGGCGGTACACACCCCCAACATCGACCGGCTGATCCGCGGCGGCGTCGACTTTGCCCGTTGCTACGGCCAGAATCCGCTGTGCATGCCCAGCCGGGCCTCGTTCATGACCGGCCTGTACCCGTGTCAGACCGGGGTGGTGACCAACGGTCAGGAGTTGGACCCGGCGGCACCGACGGCGGTGGGCCGGGTGTTCAAGCCGCACTTCACCACCTGCCAGTTCGGCAAGCTGCACTTCCAGGCGCACGAGAACCGCGACCTCGACCCGCGCGCCCGCGACGCCTACGGCTTCGACGTCTTCAACCTAGCCGAGGAGCCGGGCTGCTACGAAGACGCCTACATGACCTGGCTGCGCACCGAGCGCCCCGATCTGGTGCCGATATTCCGTATCCCCCGGCCGGCCAGCCACGAGCGCGCGGCCGAGCGTACGACCTACCGCGTCCTCGACGCGCCGTGGGAGTACAGCTACAGCGGCTGGCTGGCGACCATGCTCGACCGCCATCTCACCACCTGGGGTGGGCAGCGGACACCGCAGTTCATCCACGCCGGCTTCTACGCCCCGCACCCACCGTTGAACCCGACCACGGAGATGATGGCCCCCTATCTCGGCCGCGAGCTGCCGGCGGCGCACCGCAGCGAAACCGAACTGGCCGATAAGCCGGAACTGCTGCAGCGCATGCTGCGCTCCAACCGCGACATCGACGTCACCTCCTTGACCGAGTATCGCCGGCACTTCTACGCCATGGTCACCGGCGTGGATCTGGCAGTGGGCAAGATCCTGGCGGCCCTGGAGCGGATCGGCCAGCTCGACGACACCTTGATCGTCTTCGGCAGCGACCACGGCGACTTCTGCGGTGATCATGGCATGATTGCCAAGAACTGTGCCTGGTACGAGGAGGTGGTGCGTCTACCCCTGGCCCTGCACTGGCCGCGGCGCCTGCGTCCGCAGACGGTCGAAGGGTTGACCGAGATGGTCGATGTGCTGCCCACCCTGCTTGGCCTGAGCAGTCTGCCGGTACCGCCGGTGATGGCCGGACGCGACCTCTCCGCGGACCTGCTTGCCGGCCGCACCCCGGCCGGGCGGCCAGACGTCTACGCAGTCGACGGACCCGGACACCTCATGCTGCGCGACAAGCGATGGAAATACATCCGCCACATCCAGGGCGACGGCATCGGTGAGACGCTCTTCGACCTGGAGACCGATCCGCACGAGTTCGTCAACCGCGCTGCCGATCCGGCCTGCCGCGAGCAGCTCCTCGCCATGCGCGACCGCCTGCTCACCCGCCACATCGAGGCGACGCGGCCGCCGACGGCGCGGCCGTTCCACTTCTGACCAGCCATCTGGCCACAGCACCGTGCCGGCCGCTCAGTCCGACGCGGCCCGGAACCGGCTCGGCGGCTGGCCCATGGCCCGGGTGAACGCTCGGCTGAAGTACAGCGGATCCGAAAATCCGACCAGAGCGGCGATGCGTGCCGCCGGCAAGGCGGTGTGGCGCAGCAGATGCACGGCGCGTTCCATGCGCAGGGCGTTGAGGAAGACCTTGGGACTGCGGCGGGTGCGCTGGCGGAACTGCCGATGGAGATGGGCCGGGCTGATGCGCAGCTGACGGGCCAGGTCGACGACCTGCACCGGCCGGTCGAGATGCTGGTGCAGCCAGCGCACCGCCTGATCGACCAGATCGCCCGCCACCGGTCCATCGGCTTGCACGCGGAGAAAGCGTCCAAGCAGGGTCAGTGCCAGACCGTCCAGTTCGCCACCGCTGTGCTGGGTACGGACGGCGACCTGCATCCACAGTTCCTCGCCCAGGCGGCACAACTCCTCGTCGCGCACCGCGAGCACGCCATCACCCCGGTCGCGCAGCCGCCCGCCAGTCATGGCCACCCACACCGTATCGAGCATCTCCGGTGCGACCTCGTCGTGCGCGACGCCCGGAGGGACCAGCACAACGT
Organism: Planctomycetota bacterium; assembly: GCA_038203025.1. Taxonomy (GTDB): domain Bacteria; phylum Planctomycetota; class UBA11346; order UBA11346; family UBA11346; genus UBA11346. The sequence continues at coordinate 8,380 of JBBREK010000005.1, read as the reverse complement.
CGCCGCGGGAGAGCGGCAACGGGCGGAGCCCGGCCAGTTCGCCGGTGCCGCCGAGCACCACAACCAGCTCCCAGTAGCCATGGTGCCCCACCTGACCGCCGCGACGCGGACCACGGAAACGATCGACCGACAGGACGGTGAAGCTGCCGCTGTCCCGTGAGAGAATGTCGCGTGGCCACAACGCATCCGGTATCCAGGTAATACCATTGTACGTTCGATAGTCGCTACGTCCGGCCATGACCTGCATGATAGCTTTGTCTATACGATTCGGCAAGTCGCGTCCCTCGGCGGATGACCCCCGGTTGCGATCCTGTGCGGCATGGAACCCGCCTCCTGCCGCAACGGACGCGAGCGCATGCTCGCCGCCCTGGCGCACCGGCCGACCGACCGCCCGCCGCATTTCGAGAGCATGTTCGAACTCGAGTACGAGGCCTTCGGCCTGCGTTTCCCCGACCGGAACTCCTGGGCCGGCATGGACGCTGGCGCCAAAGAGCGGGCCATTGGCCAGTGTCTGGACATCTACGCCCGGGTCATCGAAACCTACCGTTGGGACGCCTTGTGCGTGTACTGGCCGTGGGGTGATCCCGATGGCGTGCGCGCCGCCAAGCGCGCCTTCGGCGCCGACACCTACATCGGCGGCATGGTCGGCGGAGCGGTGTGGTCCATCGAAACGATCCACGACTGGGAGGGGTTCTCCATCCGCCTGGCCGAGGACCTCGACAGCCTGCACACGGAGGCCGACGCGATGTGCAAACGCGCCCTGGCACTGATTGACAATCTAGCGGATGCCGGCGCCGACTTCGCCTATCTGCCGCACGACGTCGCCGACAACCGCGGGCCGTTCATGTCGCGGCGGCACTTCGACGCCCTGGTCTGGCCGCGCTACCAGCGCCTAGTCGAGCGCTGCCACCAGCGCGGCCTCAAGGCCTTCCTGCACAGCGATGGCCAGATCACCTCGCTGGTCGAGCGCTACATCGCCACCGGCGCCGACCTGCTGCAATCGCTTGACCCGATGGCGGGCGTCGACATCGCCGAGGTCCGCCGTATCGCCCGCGGCCGCCTGGCGCTGATGGGCAACGTGCCGTGCAACCTGCTGCAGGACACCGACGCGCAGGCGATCGGCGCGGCCGTGCGCCGCTGCCTCGACGCCTGCGACGACGGTCTCGGCGGCTACGTCTTCTCGACTTCGAACACTATCTTTCCGGGCATGCCGTTGGCTTCGTACCACACCATGCTTGACGCCTACTCAACCTGGTGCCGCGAACGCGGCGCCGCAGCCCACCTGGTAGCGACCGCATGACCACCGCCTGCGCCTCGGCCCCCTCCGCTACCGAACTCGCCGACTACCGTCGCGACGGCTTCCACATCGGACGCGGCCTGTTCGGCGCCGACGAGGTCGCCGCCCTACGTGATGCCGCCATGACCCAGGTCGCCCTCGGTCCGGTGCCCGGGTTGTACGACGAGTTCCACCACTTTGGTGCGGACGATCCGCTCCAGCGTCATCCGCGTATGCTCATGCCGCATCATCAGACCGGGCTGGAGATCGGCCGACTCAGCGAACGCCACCTCTTCGACCCACGGCTGCACACCTATCTCGCCGCCTTCCTCGGCGAAGAGCCATGCGCCGCCCAGAGCATGTTCTACTTCAAGCCGCCGGGTGCCCGCGGTCAGGACATGCATCAAGACGACTTCTACCTGCGCACCATACCAGGGAACTGCCTCGCAGCCTGGGTTGCGGTCGATCAGGTTGATGACGAGAACGGCGGACTGCGCGTGGCGGTCGGTTCGCATCGCCTGCCGCTACTGCCGGTCAGGCAGGCGGACTTGAAGACCTACTTTGCCGATGACGGCGTCGATGTGCCAGCGGGCCTGGCGGTGGTCGCACCTGAGCTGAAACCGGGCGACGTGCTGTTCTTCGGCGGCACGGTGATCCACGGATCGGGTCCGAACCGCAGCACGGGCCGTTTCCGCCGCTCGTTCATCTGCCACTATGTCGGCACTTCGGCCACCCACCTCAACCCGTGGAACCGGCCGGTCGAAACCTTCGATCGCCGAGTCATCCCGGTCGTCGAATCTCCGGTCGGCCCGTGGCAGACCTCCTTCGCCGGCCGCAACCAATCCAACCGGCCGCACTGAAAGGCCCCCATGCCCCGTACCGTCATCGTCACCGGAGGATCCCGCGGGATTGGCTTCGGCATCGCCACCTGCTTCGCCCGCCTCGGCGACCGCCTGGTCATCGCCGACGTCGATCTTGCCGCTGCCGAGAAGACCGCCGCCGAACTCGACGGCCTGGGCGCCAAGGGCTCGTTCGGCCTGCGCTGCGACGTGTCCAAGCGCGCCGAGGTCGAGCAGATGGTCACCGACGCGGTTGCCAAGGCAGGCCGCATCGACGTGCTGGTCAACAACGCCGGCATCTGCCCGTTCCAGGACGTCATGGAGATGAGCGAGGAGACCTGGCGGCGGACCATGGACATCAACTGCAACGGGGCCTTCCTCTGCACCCAGGCGGTCGCCCGCCACATGATTCAGCGCGGCGGCGGCGGCCGCGTGATCATGGTCACCTCGCTGTCCGAGAACGTCACCGGCCCGTCCCAGGTCGACTACGGCGCCTCAAAGGCCGGCATGCGCATGACCATGGTCGGCTTCGCCACCGCCCTGGGCAAGCATGGCATTACGTGCAACGCGGTCGCGCCAGGCATGATTCTGACCGACATGACCAAGCACCACTGGCTCAAGCCCGAACCCGCCGCCTTCATCAAGACCCGCGTGCCGGTCGGTCGCATCGGCACTCCCGAGGACATCGGTAACGTGGTCGTGTTCCTCGCCTCTGATGGCGCCGCCTACGTCAGCGGCGTCACCGTCCGCGTCGATGGCGGCCACCAGGCGGTGTGCGCATGAGCCGGCTTACGCTTGACCTGTCCGGCCGCACCGCACTGGTCACCGGAGCCTCCGGCGACCTCGGCAGGGTCATTTCGCGTACCCTCGCCGCCTGCGGCGCGAAGGTCGCCGTGCACTACCGTAGCCGGCCCGAGGAGGCGGCCAAGGTGGTCACCGCGATTCGTGCCGAGGGCGGGACGGCCGAGGCCTTCGCCGCCGACCTTACGGACGAAGGATCGGTCCGGGCCATGGCGGCAGCGATTGGCACGAAGCTCGGCGAACCCGAGATCGTCGTCGCCAACGCCGTGATCCAGTACCAATGGACCTCAGTGCTGGAGCAGTCGATCGCCGATTTCGACGGCCAGTACCGCAGCTGCGTGGTGCAGGCGGTACTGCTGGCCAAAGCCTTCGCCCCGGCGATGCAGAAGCGCAAGCAGGGCCGCATCATCGGCATCAGCACCGAGTGCGTGACCCAATGCAATCCCAACCAGGGCGCCTACGCCGCCGGCAAGCGCGGTATGGACGCGGTCTACCGCGTGCTGTGCAAGGAACTGGGACCGGACGGCATCACCGTCAACCAGGTCGCCCCGGGCTGGATGGTCAGCGACCGCTATCGTGGCGAGGCCGGCGGGGCCAGTCAGCCGGCGTACGAGGCTGAGATCCCGCTGCGCCGGCGTGGCGACGACCACGACATTGCCCAGGCCGTAGCCTTCCTCGCCTCCGACCTGGCCGACTTCATCTCTGGTGCCTGGCTGCCGGTATGCGGCGGCCATGTGATGGCTGGCATTTGATGGCCACCATCCTGATGGCTGTCGTCATCCTCGGGATGGTGGCCTGCGCCCAGGTCCACGGTGGCGAAGCGCTGCGCATCGCCTGTGTCGGCGACAGCATCACCGAAGGCACGGTGTTGGCAGACAAAGCCAACGAGACCTGGCCGGCCCGGCTGCAACAGACCCTTGGTCGCAGCGCCGTGGTCGGCAATTTCGGACGTGGTGGAGCGACCTGCATCCTCGCTGACGACACGCCCTATGCCGGTTCGCCACAAGACACCGACGCCATGGCCTTCGCGCCGGACGTGGTGCTGATCATGCTGGGCACCAATGACGCACGATCGGCGAACGCCGCCAAGCGAGGTGCCTTCGCCGCCGATCTGGCCGTCATGGGCCATCGTTTCGCCACCTTGCCCAGCATGCCGATAGTCGTCCTGTGCACGCCGCTGCCCGCCTTCCGTGCCAATCACACCGTCGATCCGCAGGCCGTCGCCAATGACCTCGCTCCGGCCGTCCGCCAGGTCGCAGCTGCTGCCATATGGCCGTTGATCGACCTCAATCGGACGATGGCCAAGCTCGGCCCGTCCTGCGCCGATGGCATCCATCCGGATGCCGCCGCGACCGCGACGATGGCGGCAGCGATCCACGCGGCGCTCAAGGAGACCAAGCTGTTGCGCAGGCTGCCGCCGCCCAGCCGGTTCGCCGCGCAACTGTCGGCCGGCAAGCCCCAGCATCTGGTCGTCTACGGAACCAGCCTGACTGCCGGAGGAGCCTGGGTTGGCCAGATCCAGGCGGATATCTCCAAGCGTTTTCCGGGCCTGCTGATGGTGACCAACAGCGGCCAGGGCGCGATGTGGTCGACCTGGGGGGTCGAGCATCTCGACGAGCGGGTCATCGCCCTAAAGCCTGATGCCGTGCTGATCGAATTCGGCATCAATGACGCCTACGTGGAGTATGCCACACCGGTCGCCCAGGCCGAAAAGAACCTGAACACCATGGTGTCGCGCATCGGCAAAGCCTTGCCGCAATGCGAGGTGGTGCTGATGACGATGAACCAGCCCACCCGCGAGCATGCGGAGAAGCGCCCGAAGTTCGCTGATTACATGGCGATGTACCAGCGTTTCGCCAAGTCCGCCAAGCTGCCGCTCATCGACCTGCTGCCGACCTGGGAGGCCTTGCGCAGCCGGGACGCGCTGCAGTGGGATGCTCTGGTCCCGGACGGCATCCACCCTGCCGCCGCCGGCAGTCAACTCGTCACCACGCCAGGCATCCTCGCCGCGTTGTTTGAGCGGCATCTGCTGCCCTGATCAGCCTCAGATCACTCCTGGTGTGCGTGCCGTTCGACCGTGACGCCGTCGACGCCGGCGAGATGCTCCCAGGCTCCACCGGCGTAGCGGCCCTCGACCACGCGCCCGCCCGGGGCATGCAGACGGAAGTCGACGTCCCAGCCCTTCGGCCAGGCTGGCAGCAGGTCGAGACGGTCTGCTTCGGCCTGCAGGACCATGCGCTGCAACGCGATCATCAGCACGCCGCCGTGGTCCTGGTCGGGCGTCCAGTCAAAGTTCGGCCCCCAGAAGGCGGGGAAGCGGCTGCCTGGATCGCTGGTCGTGGCGCCCTTGGCCACCAGGGTCTTCGCCTCCTGGCCGAGACCGAGCAGCGCCGCCTGGATGGGATCCTGACACCAGCCCTGCGCCCCCATCGGATTCAGTCGGCGTTTCCAGGTCTCCCGCCCGATCTCCAGCCCGGGCTTGCCAACCCCATAAAACCGGAAAGGGAATACGGCGTACAACTCTGGATTCTCACAGTTCATATTGAGGTCGTAGACCGTGGCCGGCAGCAGGAAGGTCCCGCCGTGGCGCCGCGTCGGCAGGCTGGGCAGTTCGTCGAGCCAGGCGCGCCAGGCCGGCGCCTCCGATAGCCCAGGCAAGGCGAGCAGACCGCCGAGTACCCAGCGCAAGGCGGCGACCTCGGGCAGCGGGTCGCTGGCCGCCTGCCAGGTCTCCAGCGCCTGCGAGGGCCACAGCAGCAAGCGACCATCGGGGCCGCGCGTGCGGAAGTAGGCGCGGTAGAACGCCAGGAATTCCCGAGCTAGGGGCAGCACCTCGTCGTGCAGAAATGCCTCATCGCCGCTCATGGCATGCAGATCCAGGCCGATGGCCACCAGCTCAAGCGCACCGGAGAAATGCCGCCGCAGATAGCCGCACAGGGCGTGACGGTCAGCCGGACCATCAAGCGGATGGTAGTCGGCCCGGGCAGGGCGGCCGGCGAGGGTGTCGGCGCGCTTGGCGGCATAGCCGTAGTCGGCCGAACCCCAGGTACCCCATGGAGTCATCGTCTCGGGCATCACCGCCCCGTCGATACCATGGTGGACGCGGGTCCGCTCCCGCGCCAGCGGCAAGGCGGCGCGATACATGCGGAACAGCGGCAAGGCCATATCGGCGTCGCCGGCCATGATCATCGGCCAGTAGGCCAGGCGCGTATTCTGGAACCAATAGGCGCCGCCCCAGCGCCGCCAGTCGGGCGTGAAGGTCTTGCCCTTGTCGCGCCCAAGCACGGTGAATAGCGAGCCGTTGAACTTGATCGGAAAGCGGCCGCGCCCGGAGCAGGCGAAGAGGAAGCGTTGCAGGCAATAGGCACGATCAACCGCCTCGGCGGCCGCGTCGCCGGAGACGCGGATCCACGAGCGCTGCCAGAAAGCCTGCCACCAGGCCTCGTGCGCAGCCCGCGCCATCACGGGATCGGGCGTGGCCTGGCGCAGCGCCGGCAGCAGCCCGGCCGGAGCGTCGACCCGTTCGCAAGCGGCGGCAATGGCGAGGTCCCAGCGTCGGCGCGGCGCGCCGGCCAACGTCAGCGGGTCGCGGCAGACCAGTCCATCGCCACTGACCAGGCAGCCGAAGGCTCGGTGCAGCAGCGGATCGTCTGCGGCATGCGCCGCGGCCCAGTCGCCGAGGAACTGGTGTCCGAGGTTCGCCGCCCAGGTTGAATGCCGGTTGTGGTGGCACCAGGCGATGGCCGAACCGCCCGCGTCCAGCACGTCATCCGGGGTCTCGTGCGCCTGCTCGACCGGAGAGGCCTGGCGCATGAACGCAAACAGTTCGTCCTGGTCGGTGATGACCCGATCGGTGCGCCACAGTTCGCCGGTGACTACCAGAGGCAGGGCTTCGCGAGCCTCGATGGCGACCCGAAGCACCGGCGCGTCGGCGTCGACCCAGGCCTGCAGGGTCAGGCCATCGGCGCGGATGCGTACCGTCGCCGTCGCCAGGTCGAGACGCTGCACGAAGGGGACGCCCAGGGCGAAGGTCCCTTCGGGCAGGCGGATGCGGATCCTGCCTATCTTGCACAGACGGCCGTCGCCGTCGTAGGCGTCGGTGCGGGCGACATAGAAGCAGAGATCGCGACCGTTCTCGGTCCACAGGTTGATGCCGACCTCGCCGTTGCCGAGCGGCATCGAGCCGTGCTCGTCGGTGGATGGGGTGTGCCAGATGACGTCGGGGAACTGCATGCCGGCATTATGAGCGCACGGCCCCCGATCCCCCATAGCCAAGCTTCCGGAATGCCTATCATTTCGTCCGATGGACATCCGCTTCTGGATCGGAGGTGAGACCCGCTGCACGGTCGCCAAGTGGAACTGCGATGTGTCCCACGAGCCATGGAGCAAGTTGTACCTGCCGCTCAATGGCAGCCCGCGCTACGCCGTGGCGCGTCCCGGAGAGCCTCCGCGCTGGACCGACCTGCGCCCCGGAGGCCTGTACCTGATCCCAGGCGGCCGTCGCCAGATCAACGCCTGCAAGGCCGACTTCACCCTGGTCTGGTGCCATTTCACCGTCCAGGACAGCAGCCTGCTGGCGCGCATCGCCGCCATGGACGCCATCTCCGTCCTGCCAGCGGACCTGTTGTCGGACATTCGTGGACGCATCACCGGCTGCTGCCAGGACGGCGCCCGGACCATCGCCGCCAGCGCCCTGGTCCACGAAGCTCTATCCAGGCTGCCCGATCCACCGGCCGACGCGCTGGCCGGAACCCGTCGCCGCCTCGCCACCGCGGTCTTCCATCTGGAATATCGCTTCGACCGACATCCCTCGATCCGCGAACTCGCCGAGCGGGCCGGCCTGGCGCCGTCACGCTTCCATGAACTGTTCCGCGCCGCCTACGGCACCAGCGTCCACGACTACCGCCTGGCCCTGCGCCTGGCCGAGGCCAAGCGCCTGCTCACCAGCAGCGACCAGAGCATCCAGGAGATCGCCACCCACTGCGGCTATCCCAACCCGTTCAACTTCACCCGCATGTTCACGCGCCGTTGCGGCCTGAGTCCGACGGTGTGGCGCGATCAGGCGGCCGAGGGATAGTCGGCCAGCTTGCGCCATTCGTCGAGCATGGCCTGGTGGTTGTCCCACTGCGTGCCGACAGCGATCGAGTGGCTGGCGCCGAGGATGAAACGGCCACCCGGCTTGCAGGCCGTCATCGCCCGACGGACGTCGACGCGCACCTGGTCGGGCGTGCCGTCGATCAGATGCTCGACCGCGACGCCGCCCCACAGGGTCAGGCGATCGCCGTAGCCGCGCTTCACCTCGACAATGTCCATGCCAGCGGTCTGAAGCTGCCCCGGTTCGGTTGAGTCCCAGATAGGCTCGAAAAGCCTGATAGGATTCATCCATGAAGACCACCCAACCCGAACGGCCCATCGTCAAGAGGAAGAGGAGGGCGTACACCAAGGAGTTCAAGGAAGAGGCTGT
>JBBREK010000004.1:0-45430 GCA_038203025.1 Planctomycetota bacterium | reverse complement strand
GGGGGGCGCCCCCCCCCCCCCCGCGCGGGGGGCCCCGGGGGCCCCCGCGCCCCGGACGGCCCATTCCCCCGGGGGGCTCCGCCCCGCGGCGCAGCCCGTTCGACGCGGGCTGACCCCCGCGGTCCTGGGGGGGGACGACCGTGCTTGCGGGGCCAGGGCTTTCCGTACCGTGCGCCCTCTTTTCCAGGCCCACGTACCGTCACGGACCCGCCATGCACCGCATCGTCCTGCTCCTCACCACCGCCGCCCTGATCCTCGCCCAAGAGGGCGGACCCAGCCCGTCCGGCCCCATCGCCCCAGGCGACGTCGCCGGCGCGCCGGCCGGCGCGCCGGCCGCCCAGGGCTTCCAGGGCTGGGGGCTGTTCCTCTTCCTCGGCCTGATGGTCCTGATGATGTGGTTCATGGTCATCCGCCCGCAGAAGAAGGAAGAGAAGCGCCGCAAGGAACTGGTCGACGCGACCAAGCGCGGTGACGAGGTCGTCACCATCGGCGGCGTGCACGGCACGGTCGAAGCCGTCGGCGAGGCGACCATCGAGGTGCGCCTCGGCACGGGCAGCGAATCGGTCGTCGCCACCTTCAACAAGGGCGCGGTCAGCACCAACGTGACCAACGAACGCGCCAACGCGGCCAACGTCGGCAAAAAATAGCCGCCCTGGCCGGCTTCGGGGCCACCCGAAACCCGAAACCCGAAACCCGAAACCCGAATCGACATGCTCAAGCGCCTCCTGGTCATCCTCGCCGTCATCGCCACTGCGCTGCTGCTGCAGTTTCTGCAGAACAAGGTGCTAGTCGGCGATCAGGAGCTGACCGCCGAGATCCGCCCGGCCGCCGAACAGCCGGCCGACGCGAAGGCCTATGACGTGGTGCTGAAGGACGTCGCCGGCAACCCGGTCGACACCCTCGACCACGAGGCCGGAGAGATGCGCCGCCGCCTGACCGGCAACGAACGCGATGCCGCCATCCCGTTCAAGGATCTGATCCTCGACCCGGCGGCCCACCACGTGCGCCTGACCGTACCGGCGACCGATGACGACACCGCCATCCGTCAGCGTCTCACCGGCCGGCCCTACACCCGCCCGAACGAGACGCGCGACTTCTGGCACGTCAACCTCGGCATCGACCTGCGCGGTGGCGTTGAATTCACCTGCCGGCTAAAGAACGATCTCGGTCAGGTAGTGCCAGCCGACGACGAAGTGGTGGCGACCCTGCGCAGCCGCCTGGACGAGCGTGGCCTGACCGAACCGGTGGTCGCCCGGTTGTCCAACGGCGATGTGCAGATCGTCATCCCTGGCGGCACCCGGGCGGACGCTGCCCGGACCCGCAAGGTCCTGGAGACCACCGGCCGCCTGGAATTCCGCGAGGTCGTCGCCGAGTTCCCCAATCAGGAGTTCCTCTCGACCAAGGCCGGCGATGCGCAGTGCGCCTGGGTCGACCTGGGCGGCGGCCGCTTCGGCTTCAACCCGATGGTGCCGCGCGGCACTCGCCAGGACGTCATCGCGCCGAAGGAGCCGCCGCCCGGCCTCGAACCGCGCGAGTTCCTCCACCTCGGACCGGTACGCGTCGCCGGCAAGGATGTGGCTGACGCCGGCGAGACCATCCAAGATGGCCAGCCCGCCGTCGCCATCACCTTCACCGTCATAGGCGCGAGCAAGAACCACGAATTCACCACCGGCATCAAAGAGCGCGGCGACAAGGGTTCGGGCACCGGCCGCCTCGCCATCACCTTCGATGGCATGGTCAAGAGTGACCCGCGCGTCATCTCACCGAGCAGCAAGGACTGCGTCATCACCGGCCGCTTCACCTCCGAGGAGATCAAGAACCTGCGCGGGGTACTCAAGGCCGGTTCGCTGGCCGTGACGCCGGAGATCCTCGCCGAACGCGTGGTCGGCGCCACCCTCGGACACCAGGAGGTCGAACGCGCCCTGGTAACCATGGCCTGGTGCATGCTGGCCATCGTCGGCTTCCTCGGCTGGTACTATCGTCGCCTCGGCCTGGTCGCCATGGCTGCCATGGGCCTGTGCGCCATGCTCACCTGGACCACCCTGTCGGTGTTCGGTGCCACCCTGACCCTGCCCGGCATCGCCGGCCTGATCCTGTCGATCGCCATGTCGATCGACACCAACGTGCTGGTGTTCGAGCGCATCCGCGAGGAGATGCAGGACGATCGCGGGGTACCAGCGGCGATCGAGGCGGGCTACGACCGCGCCTTCCTCACCATTCTCGACTCCAACCTGACCACCATGGCGACCGGCCTGGTGCTCTACGTCATCGGTTCCGGCCCAATCAAGGGCTTCGGCCTGACTCTGATCATCGGTATCGGCATCTCGATGTTCAGCGGCCTGTATTTCGGCCGCCTGCTCACCGACTGGCTGCTGATGGGCAAGCAGAAGATCTCGATGTCGAGCTTCTTCAAGCCGCTGCCGTTCGGCTACGTCCGCCTGCGCCATTTCATGTACGCCGTCACCCTGGCCACCGCCATTGCCGGCATGGGCTGGTTCGCCTTCGGCCACAAGCTGACCCCCGGTGCCGGCTTCGACCGCAACTTCGACATCGAGTTCACCGGCGGCACCCTGGTGCAGGTCGGCTTCAACAAGGAACTGTCCAAGGACGAGATCGACGCCACCCTGGCCGCGGCCTGGAACAAGATCCCCGAGGCGCAGCGCGACGACAACCTGATCGACCCGGGTGAGATCCAATTCCAGCCCTACTTCACCAGTCTGACGCAGGCCGGCAGCACCAGCCGACAGTGGATCTTCCGCGTCCGCGACGTGCAGGGCGCCGGCCTTGAACGTGAACGCAACGAACTGGAACAGCAGCGCGGCACTGTGTTGAAGGAGATCGAGAAGCTGCGCACCGCCTCTCCGCCCGACCAGGCCGGAGCCAAGAAGCTGGAACGTGGCGCGCTTGTGACGCTGGGCGACAAGATCGACGACGTCGGCAACCGCATCGCCGACCGTACCAACGCCTTCAAGCGTGGCCTCGGCGCCGTGTTCACCGGCTCAGTCGGGGCCGAGGGCGACGAAGTGCAGGCCGCCAGCTATGTAGACAACCGCCTGACCCTCACGGTCGCCACGCTGGCCCCGCCGACGTCGCTACAGGCCGGCGAGATCGGCAAGCGCCTGGCCCACCTCGGCCGCGAGGTCTCGGTCAAAGCCGACGGCAGCGCCCTGACCCTGTCGGTGCAGTACGCCGACCGGCCGCGACCGGTCGGCGGTGCGATCGAAGCCCTGGACAGCGATCCCGTGGCCAGTCGCTGCCTACGCCTCCTGGCCGATGCCGGCATGGCCGAGCCCGAGGCGCGCGAACTCGGCGCCGTGGCCGGTCCGGTGGTCGAAAGCCTGGTCGACGCCGCCGCCAGCCAGCGCGTGGTTGTGGCCCAGCCATTCCCGGCCAGCCAACACTTCAGTGGTCAGGTCGCCGACCGCATGAAGTGGCAGGCGCTGATCGCCTGCTCAGTCGCCCTCGTCGCCATGCTGCTCTACATCGCCGCACGCTTCGAGTTGGCCTACGGCTTCGGCGCTGCGGTGTCGCTGCTGCACGTGGTCATCCAGACGGTCGGTCTCAGTGTGCTGCTTGGCATCCGCATCGACCTGACTGTGGTCGCAGGCGTGCTGACGGTGATCGGCTACGCCATCAACGACACCATCGTACTCTACGACCGTATTCGCGAGTACGTCGGCAAAATGGCAGGTAAACCGCTATCGCTGATCATCGACACGGCGGTCGCCGACACCATGCCGCGCACCATCCTGACCGGTGGCTTGGTCATGGTCTCACTGGTCGTCATGCTGATCTTCGCCGGTGACTCGCTGAAGGCCTTCTGCTCCACCCTGCTGATCGGCATCCTGCTGGGCACCTATTCGTCCGTCTTCGTGGCCAGCCCGCTGCTGCTGTCCTTCAGCAAGCGGGTCCTGGCGCCACCGCCCGCCGAGACGACGCCCGAGACGACGCCGGCTTGAGTATATGGGTCCGATCGGACCCGTCATCTGTGCCGACCGAATAAACGGATTGAACCGCGGGCCGTCCCAGGCGTTTGCCACACGTCCGGGACCCGACACCGCTTTGCGGTGATGCAACGGCGTTTTCCGGTGTCTCATAGAGGTCCTTCCGGATGGAACCGCCCATGACCTGCCGCCTGCACCGCGTCGTAGCCACGCTCCTCGTCCTTGCCGCCGGGGCACAGGCGGCCGAGCAGATCACCTTCAAGAGCGGTCACAGCGAGCAAAGCGCAACGGTCGCGGATGAACTGCAGATCCTGCCCGCTACGGCGCAGGCGCACCCGGTCGGTCTGCCGGTCGTCGGTGGTCGGACCGGCGTCAGCGCCACCGCTCGGCGCCTGCTCGCATCTGGCGAGGCGAAACGCGCTTCCCCGGTGGTCTACCTCGATGGCCACGTCGGCGATCCGGCTTACCGGGCGGTGGCTTCGCGGCAGATGATGGTGGCGGCAGCGCCCGGCACCGACATCGCCACGCTCGTCAGGGACCATGGCCTGCGGCTGATTGCGGCGGTGCCGGGACTGGCTGGCAACTGGATGGCCGAACCCTTGTCAGGTGACGTCCTTGCCAGCCTCGATGCCGTGCGTGCACTTGGGGCCGACCCGCGCTGCACGGTGGTGTGGCCGCAGATGGAGATGCCGGTGTCGCAGCGGTTGGTGCCCAATGACCCGCTGCTGACCGATGGCTATATCTGGCATCTGGCGAATGTAGCGCCTGGCATCCACGCCAATGAGGTCTGGGACTACTTCACCGGCACCGGCGCCGCTGTCGCCATCATCGACGGTGGCATCCAGATCGATCACCTGGATCTCTGGACTAGGTATGACCAGTACGACAGCCGCGATTACATCAACAATGACTTCGACCCCCGGCCAACCGGCGACACCGACAACCACGGGACCGCGGTGGCGGGCCTCGCCCTCGCGACCGGCAACAACAGCGTCGGCACCCTCGGCGTGGCTTGGAATGCGTCGTTCATCGCCAGCAAACTGCTGAACGTCTACAACTCCGGTCGCGACTCCGCTACCACCACGCTTGGCAGCGACTCCGTTCAGCGGCTGGCTCTGACGACCAGCACGGTCCCCACCAGCGTGTCGCAGGCCCCGTGGGTCGCCAACTGCTCGTGGGGGCCGATCGACGACGCACTCAACCAGGGGGTGATCGGCCCGCAGGCGCTGCTCGGCATGTTGGAAGCCACCACGTTCGGACGCCAGAACCGTGGCACGGTGCTGGTATTCCCGGCCGGCAACGGCGGCGTAGCAAATCCAAACGCACTCCGACCCGGATGGCCCACACAGTGGCCGCTCAGCCAGGACTGCACCGCCTGGGACGGCTACCTCAATCGCTTTGTCATCGGCGTCGGCGCCTATGATTCTCTAGGCAGGAAGGGGGTATTCTCGGAGACCGGCCCCAACCTGACCATCAGCGCTCCGGGCGTCGCTTTGACGACCACGGACCGCAGCGACCGCTCGTTCGGCAATCCGAACCCCGCCGCCGACACCAAGGGCTATACTATTTGGCCGCAGCTGAATGTCTTCAACGACGCGGATTTCAATGGCGATCTCAAGGTCTGGCGGCCCAACGAGGCCCCGGGTCCAGACAACCTGCCCTACGAGAACGGCGACTACACCCTGGGCTTCAGCGGCACCTCCGCCGCCGCGCCGATCGTCAGTGGCGCCGCCGCCCTGATGCTGCAGGCCCGCCCGACCCTAAGCTGGCTCGACGTCCGCCAGATCATGATACATCGGGGACAGGACTATCTGCCGCTGCCTTTCGGCGTCAGCAATCCGGTCGCACCGCACGACGACTGGGGCCACTGGCGGGCGAACAGCGCCGGCCTGCTGTATAACAATTTCTATGGCTTCGGCGGCGTCGACCTCGGCCGTTTCGTCTTCGGTGCCGATGGCACAACTGCCAATCTTGCCACCATCGCGGGGCGGGATGAACCGGGCGCGATGCGCTGGCCGCTGCTGCCGGCCATGAGCACCGTCCCGCTCAGCTACGAAGAGAGTTACCCCGTCCCCGTTGACGACAGCCGGACCGCCCTGCTGGACCCCTACGCCGTGCGCGATGCGCCATTGTACACCTACAATCCGGACGGCACCGAGAAGAATCTCATCAACCGCGATCTGGTGTGGAACCCGGGACGAATCCTGGAACTATTTGACCCGCGCAGCCGAGCCGTCGACCTGAGACTGCCGATCACCATCGTACCGGATCGGTTCCGCATCGACGCAGTCGAGGTCACGGTGCGGCTGGACGACGTCGGCGACACCACCTACCGGCCGAACACTTGGCCGAAGGGTGCTCTCGGTGGCTTCCGTTCGGGTGACTACGTCTTCAGCCTGACCTCGCCGGGCGGAGCGACCTGCCTCATCGGCCGGCAGCGGCCCGGCATGAACATCCCAGAAGGTGGCTCCTACCAGCAGTCCTTCACCGAGTTATTCCACACCAACGAGACTGCCACTGGCGTCTGGGTCCTCAGCGTGCTCGACGAGACCAACAGCCTCAATGACGACCCGGTACGCGACCCGGTTGATCGCAATAACAACACATTTGTCGATCCCGAAGAGGACCTGGACAACGACGGCATCTGGGACGGCGCCCTGAACCCACCGCAGTGTCGCGTTGGCTACGCCGCCATCCGCATCTACGGCCACCAGACCTACGATACGCCGCGACTGACCGGCACCGGCACCCCCGGCGTGCCCAGCGATGAAGGCGACCAGACCGTCGAACTCGACGGCAGCGCCTTCGCCGTCAGCGGCGGCGGCGTCGGGGTGACCCAGGCCTACTGGATGCCGACCGCGCCGACCGCCGGCCCGCCGGTCGAGATCCCGACCACCGTGTCGACTAGCACGCGAGTACGGGTCTCCGTGCCTGCCAGCCTCCTCTCCCCAGCCTCCCCCGGCACGGGAACGGTCTTCCTGGCCAACCCCGCGGTGGTCGTGGGTCGCGCGGGCGGCACCGATGCCTTCGACACCCCCAACATCGCGCTGCCGACCACCGTGCAGCTGCCCAGTCAGGCCGCCGTGGCATCGACCCGCCCGATGAAGCGCTGCCCCGGTGGGGACGACAAGACGATCAAGTACTCACGCCGGCCGACCCTTACACCGCTGTCGGACATCGTCCTGCAGGGTGCCGGCCCCTTCAGCCTTAGCACCTTCGCCTATGACCCGGATGTGCAGGCGGGTCTACCGAATCCCGGCACGGCCGAGACCCTGACGGTGACCGTCACCTCCTTCAACCCAGCCTTCGCTGCCATGTCGGCACCTGGCAGTCCGGGAGGCAACGGCATCGGCACCTGGACGATCAACGGCTCGCTCACCAGCAGCGACAGCGGCTTCGCCCTTATCCAGGTCCGTGCCACCGATGGCGTGACCACAGCCACCCGATCCTTCCGCGTCATCATCCAGTCTACCGAAGACGCCAACGGTTGCGGCGGAGGCATGGGCCTGGCCCTGCTCGGCGTGCCGCTGCTCGCCTGGTTCATCCGCCGCCGTCGGCGCTCTTAGCGTCAGGGGCTTCGCCCCTACGGCCTTGTAGGCCTACCCCCGGGCTTTGTCGGGGCTCGGTTTCGTCGCAGGCTCCGAAACCGTGGCGGCATCGGCTGCGCCGATTATATGCCGCCACCGCCCCTCGGCGCCCGTGTCATTCCAGGATGGCACCCACGGTTGCGGCGGAGGCATGGGCCTAGCCCTGCTCGGCGCGCCACTCCTCGCCTGGTTCATCCGCCGCAGACCGGATCAGACCCGACCGAGGTAGCGATAATATGGCGCCCGCAGGCCTGGGGTCAGCGGGACCCGGCCAGCGTCCTCGTGCAGTATGACCTGCCGGGTGCGGTGACGTAGATACGGCAGATGGTCGCGGCACGGGTGTACGCCATCATGACCAAACCAGGTCGGCCAAAACCAACGGGCGAGGGCGCCGTTCCGGCGCAAGCCGACATCCACATGCTTGCGACTAATGGTGAAGTCGACCACCGCCAGCAGACCGCCTGGCTTGAGGTTGGCACATGCGGTATCGATGGCCGCGAACCAGTCCGGGATCATGGTCAGGCTGTAACTGAACAGCACGGCGTCGAGCGGTTCGGGAGCACGCCAGACGCAGGCGTCGGCCTCAACCGCCTCCACCGTGGTCCAACCGCGGGCAGCGATGCGCGTCCGGGCGCGCTCAAGCAAGGATGGGCACAGATCGACCGCCCAGGTCCGGCCACGCAGCAGATGCCCGTCAAGGAACTCCAGGTTGCGCGCCGTGCCAGCGCCGATCTCGGCCAGGCGGAATCCGTCCGGCAGCCGACCGGCGAGGTCGCCGCACAGCTCGGCGCGGCCATGCAGCAAGCGCTCGCGGAAACGATCGTATTCCGCCGCCTGACCAGCGTAGAAGCCGTCGAGGCGGTCCTGGTGGGTGGCGGCGCGCGGCTGACCGCGCAGTAGGCGCCAGGCGATGCGGGCGTCGCCGGCGAAGCTCATCGCAGGTCGGCGATGTGGAAGCCGCCATAGGTGCCAACGCGGTCTTGGGCGTGCAGACGGGCGGAGAGTTCGGCCTGGTAGTCCAGCCGGTCGTGCAGCAGGCCTCCGGAAGGCAGCCGTAGGTCGTCGAGGTAACGCGAACGCTGATGCGCGCTGCGCCAGATGGCACGAGCACCGGGATTGGCGTGGGCCAGCAGCAGTCCCCACTCGCGCACCAACTCCTGCGGTTGGTGCGCGCCGAGCCAATCCATATGGTCGAGCAGCACATAGCGATCAAAGGTGCGGTCGCCGCGTTCGACCAGATTCGACACGGTGCTGGTCACCGGATCGATGCGGTCGACCAGCCCGCCTTTAAGCGCGGCAAAGCCGCGGGCGGTGAGGTATTCCGGACAGCAGGTGCGGGTGTAGGCGCCGCGTAGATACACCGACCAGAAGTAGTTGGTCCACACCGGCAGCTCGCGGAAGACGTAGCTGATGCAGTCGATGATGAAGCCGGATACGCCGCCGGCATGCGCCGCCTGGACCTCGCGGGTCTGCGCTGTCGGCACGCCCAGCATGCTCATGGTGGCCTGGCGGCTGACCGCCCAGCGCACCCCCTTGGTCCACAGTTCGGGATGGACGCGGCGATCGTAGATCTCCTGCTGCTCAGCCAGACTGGCGGACGCCAGGAGATCGCCAACCGCGCTGCGCAGCCTGGGTTTGCCCTCAATGTGGCCCTTGGCCAATCGAGCGACCAGGCCGGAGAGGCCACGAAAGTAGAAGCTGTCGCGCCAGCCGGTGCCGCCGAACCAGTCGAGGTGCTCGTCCCACCAGGCCTGGGCGAAGGGCGACAGCTGGCAACGCAGATGCCGCCGGTAGAGCTCGCGCCGATGCGGATGGCGACCCTCGCCGAACAGCTTGAAAAAATCGTCGTGCTCGAGGGCGCGAATGCCGGCGAGCTTCAGTTCGAGCACCGCCGTCTGCCGGGGATTGGCGTCCACCGCCACCACCTGCTTGGGCGCACACAGGGCGTAGTCGAGGGCGTTGCAGCCGCCGCTGGTGATGACCAGCACGCGGTGCTCCGGAGTCAGCCCGAGCGCAATGCGGTCAAGGGCCGGGTCTTCCCAGCAGGCGTTGTAGATCAGTGACCGGTTGTACAGGGCGTCGAAGAGGCGCTGATGGAACCGTTCCGACAGCGACGGGGCGCGAGAGGACATCTTATCCGGATAGCGGCCAAGGATGAAGATGGGATGAATGATCCTAGGGGTGCAGTTCGTCGTTCGTCGTTCGTCGTTCGCGGTTGTAGAGACATGTGTTGTGTGTGTTGATGGTGTTCACCAAACAAGTGACCAAGTGTAAACCCAATATGGTCCGTAACAGCTCTGGGGCTCTGCCCCCGCGGCCCTGCGGGCCTGCCCCCGCGGGCTTTGTTGCGGCTCGGTTTCGTCGCACGGCTCCGAAACCGTGGGCGGATGGGCTTCGCCCAGTATATCCGCCCACCACCACTCGGCGCCCGCCCCATCGCTGCGCGACGGGGCCCCGGCTGAGTAGTTACTATGGTCCGTAATCGATGGTCCAATCGCGAACCGCGAACCGCGAACCCACTGCGGCATTTAGGATTACAGCATACGCTTGAGGAACTGGCCGGTGTGCGAGGCGGCGATGCGGGCGATATGCTCGGGGGTGCCTTCGGCGACTAACAGGCCGCCGCGCGCGCCCCCCTCAGGGCCCAGGTCGATGACCCAGTCCGCGGTCTTGATGATGTCGAGGTTGTGCTCGATCACGACCACGGTGTTGCCGGACTCGACCAGGCGGTCGAGCACGGTCAGCAGCTTACGCACGTCCTCGAAGTGCAGTCCGGTCGACGGTTCGTCGAGGATGTACAGGGTCCGGCCGGTGTCGCGCTTGGCCAGCTCGCGCGCCAGCTTGATGCGCTGCGCCTCACCGCCCGACAAGGTGGTCGCGGCCTGGCCGAGGGAGATGTAGTCGAGGCCGACATCGATCAGCGTCTGCAGCACACGCGCCACCGGCGAATGGGCACGGAACAGCTCGAAGGCCTCGCCGACCGGGGTGTCGAGCACGTCGGCGATCGACTTGTGGTGGTACTTCACGCGCAGGGTCTGCTCGTTGAAGCGCCGACCGTGGCACACCTCGCAGGGCACGTAGACATCGGCGAGGAAGTGCATCTCGACCTTGCGCACGCCGTCACCCTCGCAGGCCTCGCAGCGCCCGCCCTTGACGTTGAAGCTGAAGCGCCCCGGGTTGTAGCCGTAGAGCTTCGACTCGCGCATGGCAGCGAAGACGTTGCGCACATGATCCCATAGCTTGGTGTAGGTCGCCGGATTGCTGCGCGGCGTGCGGCCGATCGGCTGCTGGTCGATGCGGATGACCTTATCGAGGTGGTCGAGCCCCTTGATCGCGCCGTGCGCCCCGACCTCCTGGGTGGCGTCGTTGAAGTGGTTGGCCAGGGCCGGATAGAGGATGTGGTTGAGGAAGCTGCTCTTGCCCGCACCGCTGACGCCGGTGATGCAGGTGAAGGTACCCAGCGGCACTGACACATCGATGCCGCGCAGGTTGTTGGCCTTGCAGCCGGTGACGGTGAGCCGCTTGCCGTTGCCCACCCGGCGCTGCGCCGGCACCGCGATCTTGCGCCGGCCGGCGAGGAAGTCGCCGGTGATCGAGCCCTCGACTCGTTCGATGCCGGCCACCGGCCCGGCGTAGACCACTTGGCCGCCATGCACGCCGGCGCCAGGACCGAAGTCGACGACATGGTCAGCGGCGCGGATGGTGTCCTCGTCGTGCTCGACCACGATGACGGTGTTGCCGAGGTCACGCAGCTTGCGCATGGTGCCGATCAGCCGTTCGTTGTCACGCTGGTGCAGACCGATCGACGGCTCGTCGAGGACGTACAGCACACCGGTCAGCTCGGAGCCGATCTGGCTGGCCAGGCGGATGCGCTGTGCCTCGCCGCCGCTGAGCGTCGGGCCGCCGCGGTCGAGGGTGAGATATTCCAGGCCGACGTTGAGCAGGAAACCGAGCCGGGCCTGCACCTCCTTGAGCACGCCAACAGCGATCTGCGCCTGACCACCCTGCAGCTTCAGACCCTTGAAGAAAGCGTGCGCGCCTTCGATGGTCTGGTGGCACAGCTCGGGCAGCGTTTTGCCCTCGATCGCCACCGCGGCGCTCTCCGCCTTCATCCGGCCACCGCCACAGATCTGGCAGGGATGTTCGGTGAAATACTGCGCCAGCTGATCGCGCCGCCATTCGCTGTCGGTCTCGGTCTGGGTGCGTTCCAGCCAGGGGATGACGCCGTCGAACTTGGTGTTGAACGTGCCGCTGCTATTCTTGGTCTTCCAGTCAACCTTGACCCGCTCCTCGGTGCCGTGCAGGACCAGCTGCCTGTGCTTCTCACTGAGTTTCTTCCACGGCTTGTCGAGCGGGACCTTGATCTTCTCCAGGACGTTGCGTCGGTATTCCACATGCCAGGCAGTGCGATCCTCGTCGCCGAGCGCACCCCAGCAGGCGATGGCCCCGTCGTCGATCGACAGCTCGGGGGAGATCAGCTTGTCGAGATCGACCTCGCTTTTCATGCCCAGGCCGTTGCAGGCTGGGCAGGCGCCCATCGGCGAGTTGAAGGAAAACGAGTTCGGTTCGAGGTCGATAAAGCTGAGGTCACAGTGGTGGCAGTAGTTGTGCTCGGAGAGGAACTCGTCGGCCACTTTTGCCTCGGCATCGGCGACGATCATCTTGCCATCACCTTCGCGCAGAGCCGTCTCCACCGAGTCGGCGAGGCGGGCGCGGATGTCCGGCTTGATCACCAGGCGGTCGACGACGACCTCGATGCGGTGCTTCACCTTCTTGTTGAGCGTGATCGGTTGGTCGAGCTGATGCTCCTTGCCGTCGATGCGCACGCGGGTGAAGCCTGACTTCTTCGCCTTGTCGAGCACGTCGGCGTGCTCGCCCTTGCGCTCGCCGATCTTCGGCGCCAGCAGCAGGATGCGGCTGCCCTCTGGGCGCTTCATCACCCCGGCGACGATTTCATCTGCACTGCGTCGGCCGACCTGGCGGCCGCACTGGTGGCAGTGCTGCACGCCGATGCGGGCCCACAGCACGCGCAGATAGTCGTGCACCTCGGTGATCGTGCCGACGGTCGAACGCGGGTTGCGCGAGGATGACTTCTGCTCGATGGCGATGGTCGGGGCGAGACCGCGGATGCTCTCGTACTTCGGCTTCTCCAGCTGGCCGAGGAACTGCCGCGCGTACGAACTGAGTGACTCGACGTAGCGGCGCTGACCCTCGGCGTAGATGGTATCGAACGCCAGACTGCTTTTGCCGGAGCCGCTCGGCCCGGTGAACACCACCAGCTGACGCTTGGGCACGTCGAGGTCGACGTGCTTGAGGTTGTGCTCGGCGGCGCCGCGGATCTGGATGGTGTGCAGCTCGGCTGCGGCGAGGGCGGTCGGGTCGGGCATGGCCTGGCCAGCGTGTCGCTCGCTAGCGGTCGGCAATCCGCAGCAGTGAATCCAGGTACAGCCGCAGGTCGGGATTGCTCCCGTCCGGGGCGGTGTGCTTGCGCACCACCAGGTCGCCGCCCGCAGCGACGATCTGCCGGCTGCCCGATGCGACCGACGAATAGCCGATGATGATCGGGGTCAGCGGGGTATGCACGGCGCGCAGGCGCTCGGTGACGTCGTCGCCACGCGTGCCGCCAAGGTAGAAGTCCATGAGGATGACGCGCGGCAGCCGGTCGGGCGCCCGCGTAGCGCGCAAGGCGAACTCCTCGACCGCGGTGTCGCCATCGGTGAACCCCTCGCAGGTGAATTCGGGCATATGCAGCACCGTCGCGCCGACCGTGCGGTGGTGCGACAGGGCGTCGTCGACGATCCAGACCAGCATGGGCATGCCCGGATGTACGCAGCAAGCCGCCGACGGCCAGCTGCCAGGGGCCACCAGGCAACCGACGTTCAAGCTTTCCCTGCCGACCCCCTGCCGTACAGCCCGACAATGGCGCGGATCATTATCGTCGGCGCCGGTATCATCGGCCTATCCTGCGCCTGGCATCTGGCGCAGGACGGACACCACGTCGAACTGCTCGATGCGTCACCCGAGCCCCGCGAAAGCAGCTGGGCGGCGGCGGGCATGCTCGCCCCGCACCACGAGGCTGAGCAGGCGACGCCGCTGTGGCGGCTGTGCGCGGAAGGCCTGGAACGCTGGCCCGACTTCCTCGGTCGGCTCGGCTTAGAGGCGGCAGCCGCCGACTGGCGTGCGGATGGCGGCTGGATCCGTGCCGCCGACCTCGCCGGTCTCGACCAGCTGGAAGCCGGCCTGCGCTGGTTGCGTGTCACCGGCACCGACGTCCTGCGCCTGTCCCCAGCCGCCTACGCCCGCGCCTGCCCTGGAGTCGCACCTGGGGTCGGAGCTCTGTGGCTGCCCGGCGCCCAGGTCGATCCCCGGCGCGTCCTGCCCGTCCTGCGCGTCGCCTGCCTGTCGTTGGGCGTCGAAGACCACACCGGCACGCCGGTCTCGCTGCTTGAGCCGTCCGCCGCCCGCACCGCCGACGGCGTGCTGCACCGCGCCGACGAGATCGTCCTGGCCAGCGGCGCCTGGACCCCGGCCCTCGCCGCCCTCACTGGCGTGCACCTGGCCGGCTCGCCAGTTAAGGGGCAGATGGTGCGTCTGGCCGGACCATGCCATCTACCCGGCTTCGTCCGCCAGGACCATCGCTACCTGATGAGCCGTAGCGACGGCAGCGTCGTGGTCGGCGCCACCATGGTCGAGAGCGGCTTCGACCGCAGCGAAGATCCCGCTGCCATCGCCGATCTGGCGGCCTGGGCAGGGTCGGCCGTGCCGGCGCTGGCCACGATTCCGGTCAGCGAGACGTGGACCGGCCTGCGTCCGCGCCTCGCCGGCAGCCTGCCCGCCATCGGCAGGGTCCGTCCGGGCCTATGCGTGGCGACCGGCCACTTCCGCAACGGCGTGCTGCTCGCCCCACTGACCGGCGCCACCATCGCTGACCTCATCACAGGACGCCCTGTCAGCGCTGCGGCTTTGGCCTTTGACGCCTCCGCGACGATGGGGTAGACTCCGGTTCGGAGATCGCCGTGCCGGACATCCTCATCGTCGAGGACAACCCGGTAAACCAAAAGCTCATCGCCTTCCTGCTCGCTCGCGCTGATTACTCCTACGAGGTCGCAGAGAATGGGCAGGTGGCGCTGGAGCTGCTGCGCAAGGCGTCGTTCCGGCTCGTGCTCATGGATATGATGATGCCGGTGATGAACGGCTTCGATGCTACACGGGCGATCCGTTCCGACCCGGCACTAGCCAAGCTGCCGATCATCGCCCTGACTGCGAATGCGCTCAAGGGCGAAGACGACAAGTGCCGTGCCGCCGGCTGCAACGACTACATCGCAAAGCCCTACTCCAAAGAGCAGGTGCTCACCGCTATCCGTCGGCAGCTGCAGCTGCAGCTGTCACCTGAGCCGTCAGCCACGCGCAAGGCGGCCAAGGCGAAACCGCCAGTACTAGACTGACGGCCCCCCAGTCCGGGTCAGCCCGCGTGCGTCTTGATGAACTCGCGAAGCTTGGGCTCGGGCTGGAAGCCCATGGTCTGGCCGGCCGGCTTGCCGTCCTTGAATAGGATCATGGTCGGGATGCTCATCACCCCGTACTGCTGCGCTGTCTGCGGGTTGTCGTCGACATTCAGCTTGCCGATCAGCACGTTGGCCTCCAACTCCTTGGACAGCTTCTCGATCACCGGCCCGATCATCTTGCAGGGGCCGCACCAGGGGGCCCAGAAATCGACCAGCACGGGCTTGGACGATTTGAGGACGTCGGTGGCGAAGTTGGCGTCGGTGAATTCGTGGGCCATGTCAGACTCCTGGGTACGGCTATGACGCTAGGGCGCCGTGCGCACGCTGCAATGGCACCGCCTACGCCAGCGAACGGCCCTGCGCCGCCAGCGCGGCCGACGGCTGCGTCGCCACCAGACGCCGGACGCCCCGGCGCATCGTGCCCAAGCCCTCGGCCTTGGCGGCACGACGCAGCCAGCGGGTGAGCGGCGGATTGAAGGCTCGGGCGTGCTTCAGCAGCGAGGCGTGCGGGACTTCGCCGCCATCACGATCGTAGATCCAGTGCACTTCGACCTTGGGGAAGACCTTGCAGGCAAGATCGGGACGGCACAGCCGTCCGGTGCCCGGCCCGTTCATGTCGAGGGTCTGGCGCTCTTTGCTACCCCACAGGATCAGGGTCGGCGCCTCGCACAGCGGGCCGCGATGGCCGGCGAGACCACGGAAACGGGTGAGGGCGAGCACGCGCTGCATCGAGCCTTCCGGCGGCAGGCGGTCGAGGGTGCGCTGGATGCGCGCTGCCAGGCGGCGTTCATGCCAGGCGGCGAAGCCTTGCGGGGTGAGCAGTCCGAGCGGTCCGAGCCAGCGCAGCGCGGCGCGAGAGACGTCGGCGGCCTCTGTCGAGCGTGTGACCAGCGACTTGAACAACTGTCGTCCGCGCTCGAGGGCGATGGCCGGCTGGCCGCCTTCCTTGGTACTCTCAGCGATGATCGGCAGCATCACCCGTGACAGCATCGACGAGAGGTCATCGGTGCAGGTCAGCGGCGAGATCAGGATCAGGCCACGCAACGGCAGGGGATGGCCGGCCTCGATGCCGCGACGCAGCAGTTCGATGACAATGCCACCACCGACGCTGAGTCCGACCAGCACGGGCGCCAAGCCGGCGCGCTGCGCCGACTCGATCTCCTCGCGCACGCCGTTGATCACGGCGTCGAGGTCGAAGCTTTCGTAGGGATAGGTAACGATGGCGACGCTGCCGCGCACGCGCAGCAGCTTGAGTTGCCGGGCGTAGGTCTCTGGACCGTCGGGGACGAGACCGGGCAGACAGACGAAGTGGAAGGGTTTGCCGCCGGCGTGCCGGAGGAATTGCAGATCGGAGCGGTGCAGCATGTGGCAGTTCGGACGTGTTAGCATGCCGGTCGAGGTCAATTGCCCGACAACCTCAGGTGAAGAATCCATGAAGCAAGCGGCGTCCAGGAGGTCGCCTTGATCAAAGCTTCATAGACCCCTCACCGTCGGTTCATCCTGACCCTGACTATAAACACGTAGCAGAAGCAGCAGCGACCATGTTCCAGCCACTGACCATCGCCCTGGTAACCGAGACCTACCCGCCGGAAATCAACGGTGTGGCCATGACTCTGTCGCGTCTGGTTGGCGGCCTGGCCAAGCGCGGACACCGCATCCAGGTGGTCCGCCCGCGTCAGGCCAGCGAGACCGGGACGGTGGCGGTCGACCATCCGCTGGTCAGTGAACTGGTCCGGCCCGGCCTGCCCATCCCCGGCTATACCGCCCTGCGCCTGGGCCTGCCCAGCGCCGGTGCCCTCGGCCAGAGTTGGCGCGAGCTGCGCCCCGACGTCGTGCACGTGGCCACCGAAGGACCGCTCGGCTGCTCGGCGGTGAAGGCCGCGGAAGTCCTGGGCATCCCCCTGACCAGCAGCTACCACACCAACTTCGACGACTACGCCAAGCATTACCGCATCGGCATGCTCACCGGCATGGTCGAGGGCTGGCTGCGCAGCTTCCACAACCGCACCTCGGTGACCATGGTGCCGAGCACTGACCTGATCGGCCGGCTGGAGCGTGCCGGCTACAACAATTGCGCGTTGTGGTCGCGCGGCGTCGACATCGAACTGTTCACTCCGCAACGCCGGGATGACGGCCTGCGCACCGCCTGGGGTGCGACCCCCGACGATCTGGTCTGCCTGCACGTCGGCCGCATCGCCCCGGAGAAGGACATCCCCCTGGCCCTGGAGGCCTTCGAGGCGATCCGTGCCCGCGACCCACGCGCCCGCATGGTGGTCGCCGGCGACGGTCCGATGCGGCCGCAGCTCGCTGCCGCCCACCCCAGCGTCATCTTCACTGGCGCCGTGCCGGTCGCCGAGCTGGCGCGTATCTACGCCAGCAGCGACCTGTTCCTGTTCCCGTCGCGCAGCGAGACCTTCGGCAACGTCCTTTGCGAGGCCATGGCCAGCTGTGTCGCCGCAGTCGGCTTCGACTATGCTGCGGCGGCGATGCACGGCCGGGACGGCGAGAACATGCTGACCGTGCCGTTCGCGGATCAGGCCGCCTTCACCCCCACCGCGCTACGCCTGGCCGGCGACCGCGAGTTGCGGGCGCGACTGGCCGCCGGTGGCTTTGCCACCATGCAGGCCAACGCCTGGGGCCGCGTCGTCGATCGTTTCGAAGAGCTGCTCAACCGCGCGGTGGACCATTCGCGCGGCGGCGCCCTGGAGGCCCTGTGCAGCTGACCATCGCTGAGCTCGCCCGCCTCGACCTCGCCGCCACCGCCGGCAGCAACCGGGTCAACCGGCGCAGCGGTTGGGGACTGCTGTTCGCCACCGCCAGCCGCCTCGGCGACGGCTGGTTCTGGTACGCCCTGGGCGCCAGCCTGCTCATCGTCCAGGGCCTCACCGCTGTCCCGGTGGTCGGCCTGATGGCGGTGTGCGGCCTCACCGGCAGCGCCCTGTACAAGGCGCTGAAGCACGGCATCCGCCGGCCGCGTCCCTGCGACGTCCTTCAGCAACTGACCCTGACGGTGGCGCCACTCGACCGCTTCTCCTTCCCCTCGGGCCACACCCTGCACGCGGTCATCTTCGCGATGATCGTCACCGCCCATGCGCCGTGGCTGGGCTGGATCGTGTGGCCCTTCACCGCCGTGGTCGCGGCCTCGCGCCTGGTCCTCGGCCTGCACTACCCCACCGACGTCCTTGCCGGAGCCGTCCTCGGCAGCGGCATGGCGTGGGCCGGACTGACCGTAGCCGCGGCCGCCGGCTTGAACCTATGACCGCAGTGGGTTCGCGGTTCGCGGTTCGTAGTTCGCGGTTGGACCATCGATTACGGACCATATTGGGGTGTAACAGCTCAGGGGCTCCGCCCCCGCGGCCCTGCGGGCCTGCCCCCGCGGGCTTTGTCGCGGCTCGGTTTCGTCGCACGGCTCCGAAACTGTGGGCGGATGGGCTTCGCCCATTATATCCGCCCACCACCACTCGGCGCCCGCCCCATCGCTGCGTGACGGGGCCCCGGCTGAGTAGTTACATTGGGTTTACACGTGGTCACCCGTTTGGCGAACACCATCAACACACACACAACACGTGTCGCTACAACCGCGAACCGCGAACCGCGAACCGCGAACCGCGAACTGCGAACTGCGAACTGCGAACTGCGAACTGCGAACTACGCTGTCTAGATTGACCGTCCCCTCCTCCGACGCATCGGGAAGGACGGCTGGGACAAGGTGAGGTCGCTCGGCGACCGATCCCGCCCGTCTTTCCCGATGCGCCGGAGGAACCGTACCCCATGAACAAACGCCACGTCGATGTCGTCGTCATCAGCGACGTCCATCTCGGCACCTCGGCCAGTCGAGCCACCGAGCTCAACACCTACCTCAAGACCATCGATCCGGGGATGATTGTCCTCAACGGCGACATCGTCGACCTGTGGGACTTCCGCAAGGGCTTCTGGCCCGAGGCGCACACCAAGGTCATCCGCCGCATCCTCAAGTTCGCCGTCGACGGCGTGCCGGTGCACTACATCACCGGCAATCACGACAGCGCCCTGCGCCGCTACACCGCCACGTGCCTGGGCTCGGTCAACCTGGTCGACCGGCTGGAGCTGTCGCTCGACGGACGTCGGCACTGGTTCCTGCACGGTGACGCCTTCGACCTCGCGCTCGGCACCGGGCGGGTGCTGAGCTGGATCGGGGCCAAAAGCTACGACGCAGTGGTAACCCTCGGGACCGGCCTGAATCTGTGCCGCCGACTGCTTGGCCTGGACCGCGTCTCGATCGCCAACACCTTCAAGCACAACGTGCCAGCGGCGCGCAAGCACATCGCCCGCTACGAGGAATGCTGCGTGCGGGCCGCCGCCGCGCGCGGCTACGATGTCGTCATCACTGGCCACATCCACGTCCCGGCGATGCGTACCCACCAGGTCGACGGGCGCGACGTCACCTATCTCAACAGTGGCGACTGGGTCGACTCGCTGTCGGCGCTGGAATACGCCAACGGTGCCTGGTCGCTGGTCCGCTGGCACGATCTGCTGGCCCAGGGCCTGGTCGCCGCACCGCATCTGGAGGACACGGTCGGACTGAAACCGGCGACGGCGTAGCCGTTACTTCCGCCGCTTCACCATCGAGACGAAGAACCCTTCGTGCTCGGCCGTCGGCCATAGCCGTAGACAGGCGGTGGTGAACGCGCCGTAGGTGGTGCCGCGGAAGGTGGCGATGCCGGGCGCGGCGGCGTCGCCAAAGCGGCGCGACCACGAGGACAGGTCGATGGGTTCGAGCGGCGCGCGCAGGTGCAGGAGGTGCTCGACCACCGCCTCGTTCTCACGCGGGTCCATCGAACAGGTGCTGTAGACCAGGGTGCCGCCCGGCGCCAGCAGGCTGGCGGCACGCTCGACCAGGCTGATCTGGATGCGGGCCCGCGACAGCACGTAGGCCTCGTAATCGATGCCGAGGTGTTCCCAGGTGCGCCGCACGTCGACCCGCACCGTGCCAGTGCCGGTGCATGGCGCATCGACCAGGATGTGGTCCCAGGCCCGGCCGGTGATCGGCGACGGCGGCGTGCGCATGTCGCACAGCAGCGGCCGCGCCTTGGAGGCCCCCATCAGCTTGAGGGTGTGGCAGAGGCTGCCGTAACGCCCCGGGGCCCGGTCGCAGGCGGTCAGTCCAGCCCCGCCCTCGCCCAGGCGCATGGCCAGGAGCGCCGCCTTGCCCCCTGGCGCGGCGCAGGCGTCGAGCACGCGGTCGCCCTCGCGCAGCGGCGCGACCAGGGCGGGCAGCTGGCTGGCCAGACCCTGGCTGTAAAGCCGACCTTCCTTGTAGGCGACCGACTCCTTGAGCTGCACCTCGCCCTCGGGCGTGGTGGTGAACGACCAGTCCGACAGGGCGTGCTTGGTGAACGGCACACCGGCCGCGCGCAGTTCGCGGACCAGGTCGCCGCATTTGCCTTTCAACGTGTTGGCGCGGAAGGACGGCTGCTTGCTGGTGGCGCAGCCGGCCAGGGCCGCCTCGGCGCGATCGCCGGCAGCCTCGCGCAGGGCGGTGACAAAGACGGGGGGTAGGACGTCGGCGGGGCTGTCAGGCATGGCCGCAGGCTAGGCGTCGGCTCGCCGGTTGAACCTCGTCCCGCCTGGTGATTATCCAGGTCAGATAAACCTGGAGGTCTCCATGGAATGGCTTTCCGAGAACGGTGGCAACGTCCTCCTACTGGTCGGCGCCTTCGTCACCCTGCTGCTGCTGGTCGGCGTCGGCGTGCTGGCAATGATCTGGATCGGTCGCGGCATGCGCCGGCTCGCCGAGATCCAGCTGTCGATCGACAAGGTGAAGCAGGAGCAGTCCGCGGTGCGCGCTGCCACCCGCGGCGACCAGACCGGCCCGCTGCGTGCCGCGGTCAAGGAGCTGGAGAGCAAGCTGCGCGAGGCCACTGCCCTGGCCAAAGCCCGCGAACGCCTGCTGGCGGCCGAGGACGAAAACCTCGCCTCACGCGCCAAGGCCCTGGCGACGATGGAGAAGGAACTGGGAGCAGCTCAACGCCGGGCCAACGAGTCCGATCAGCGCGCCCGGCTTGCCGAGCAGGCGGCGCAGCAGGCCTCCAGCGAACTGGAGCAGGTGCGCAGTGCCCACGCCCAGCTCGAGCAGGCAGCCGGCATGATGCAGCGCCAGATGGACGGCCAGCAGCAGAACGCCGCCATGCTGCAGAGCACGGTTGCCGATCTCAACGCCAAGCGCGACCTGCTGACCGCCGAGGTCCGCCACCTCCAAGAGAAACTGGAGCACGAGACGGCACTACGCCAGGCGGTACGAGGGTAGCGGCTCTCAGGACCGCCTACACTGCCAAGCTCTGCCCTTCGACCAGCTCGCGGAACAGACCTGGCCGCACCGCCAGGTCGGCGTAGGTGCCGTCCTGCTCGATACGGCCCTCGCGCATGACAATGATGCGATCGCAGTGGCGGACAGTGGCCAGCCGGTGGGCGATGAAGATGGCGGTACGCTCGCCCAGGCTGCCTTCGATGCTCTGCTGGATCAGCCGTTCGCTGAGCGTGTCGAGCGCGCTGGTCGCCTCGTCAAAGATAAGGAAGGCGGGGTCGGCAAGCAGCACCCGGGCGATGGCCAGGCGCTGGCGCTGGCCGCCCGACAGGGTGGTGCCGCCCTCGCCGACCTGGGTAGCGAAGCCGCCCGGCAGCCGTTCGATGAACTCCCAGGCATTGGCCTGCTCGCAGGCGCGGCGCAGTTCGTCGTCGGTGGCCTCCGGCCGGGCGACGCGCAGATTGTCGCGCAGCGTGGTGCGGAAGAGGAACGGGTCCTGCGGCACGACGCCGAAGCGCCGGCGCAGCTCGCGACCAGGCAGGCGGCGCAGGTCGGTGCCGTCGACCGCCACCACGCCCTGCTGCGGATCGTAGAGTCGCAGCAGCAGCTGGACCAGCGTACTTTTGCCAGCGCCCGAGGGCCCAACCACGGCCACCTTCTGGCCGTAGGGGATGACCAGATCGAGGTCGCGCAGCACCGGTTCGCGGTGGTAAGCAAAGGAGACGCCGGACAGCGACAGCGCCCCGCGCTGCGGCACCGGCAGTTCGGCGCCGACCGGATCCGGGGTCGAACTGACGGCGCGGAAGACCAGATCGAGGCGACGCGCCGAGGCGCTGGCGGCACCGAGCTGGGTCATGGTCTGGAAGAGGACCTGCAGCGGCCACTGCAGCGAGGCGAAGCTGGTCAGGCAGGCGGCGACGGTGCCGAGATCGATATGGCCGTCGAGGTAGCGCCAGGCGCACACCCCGACGAGCAGGGCGAAGGCGAGATAGCCAATCCCCTCCTGCTTCATCCATTCGAGGTGCATGAGGATGTCGCGGCGCACCGTCTGCTCGCCAATCTCGCGGGCGCCGGCGTCGAAGTCGGCGGCGATCGACGGCTCCATGGCGTAGAGCTTCACCGCCCGGGTGCCGCGCAGCAGGTCGGCGACCTGGCCGCTGACCCGGCCCTCGGTGCGCTGGAATTCGTGCCACAGCCGACGGGTGCGCCGACGCGACAATTCCATCATCCACACGCTGGCGAGGGTGCTGACCATCAGCGAGAGGGCGATGATCCAGTCCCAGCCCCAGAACAGGGCCAGGGTGGCGAACATGGCGACACCGGTGTGCGGCAGCATCATGGTGCACTGCTGGATGAAGCCGACGATGTTGCCGAGCGGCGAACCGAACAGGTAGCTGTACAGTTCGCCCGAGGGATGCCGGCCATGGAAGCGCAGGCACAGGTGGTTGACGTGGCGGAAGAACTGGGCGCGGATGTGGAAGACCAGCCGCTCGCGCGCCCGGGTGAACAGACGGTAGCCGAAATGCCAGAACGCCATGCGCACGACGAACGACAGCACCAGGTAACCGGCGAGCAGGAGCAGCAGGCGACGCCAACGTTCGCCGGCGTCGAGACCTGCCGGCTCCAGCACGTCGCTAAACAGCCACTTGGGAAAGACGTTCTGCAGCGAGATCGCCGCACCGCTGACCCCGGTGAGGACGATAGCAGCGATAATCGGCCACTTCGCCGCCAGCAAGGGCGGACGCAGGACGGCGGCAAGGGAGGTGCGGGTCATGAGGGGTCTCGCAAAGGACCGCGGGCTTCAGCCCGCGTCGAAACCCTCGCGGGCTGAAGCCCGCGATCCTGGGTGGTCTAGCGTCGTCGGATCACCAGCACCGAGACGGTACGTTCCGGCACCTCCAGGTGCAGCAACGGGCCGCTGATCAGCCGTTCGACGCTGCGCACCCGCGCGCACGACGGATTATCTGGCGCGATCGGGCTGTTGTCCAGGGTACCCTCAAGGATGTGGTGCACTGCGGTCGGCTGCACCGCGCCCAGCGCCGACAGGTCGAGATCGAGTGTTTCCGGCGCATCGAAGCGGCGGTTGATCAGGTGCAGGTACCAGGCGTGGTCATCGGCGGTGCACACCGCGTCAAGCCAGGCGACCTTGTCGGCCGGCTGCAGACAGTTCATGCGCAGCGGCTGCTCGTAGGTGGTGGGCGCGGGGCGTTCGAGCTCGATCAGCCGGTCGCCATGGTGGCTGGCGTAAAGGCCGACGACCATGCCGGTGGGCAGGGCGCGGGGCAGCGCGCGCCGCTCAGGATCGACGCGCACGCCGGTGATCCCCCAGGTCGAGCCGATCAACATCGACTGGCAGGCGAGCCCGATGTCAGCTCGACGCATGAAGGCGTGCAGGTAGGAGGCGGCCCCGACCCCCTTGGCGAGATCGCTGTCGAGCACCGGCTGCGGCTTACACTGCCACCAGCCGTTCCAGTTCCACTCGGTGATCGCCACCTGCCAGCCCTGGGCGGCGGCGGCGGTCCCCTGCCGGGTGACCGACTGGCCCTGGTCGTCGAAGCCGGGGCCGGCCGAGACCCAGGCCTGCCAGATGTCAGCAGCTGACAGGGTGGCCGGATCGACCACCGCCTCGCCGCGCTTGACCTCCGTGATCGCCCACGGCCGGTAGTCGTGGTAGACGCACCACGGCACTTTGGCCCGCAGTTGTGCGTCGGCGAGTAGGCGGCGCTCCATCTCGGGCTCCTCGTGCGACGGGCTGCCCTCCATGATCAGCTCGATCGCGGGATCGACCGCACGCATGGCGTCGATGCAGGCGTCAAGCGTACGCCGGTACCAGGCGTAGCGCTGGTCGAGGCTGGCCTCGCCCAGCCCGGCCTCCACCAAGGTCTTCTTGGCGTAGATCCACACCTCGTTGCCGAGCTGGAAATAGCGCACGCGGTGCGGGTCGGGATGGCCGTTGGCGGCGCGCACCGCCCGCCAGTCGGGCATGCCGGCCGGCAGCTTGGCGCCAAGCGGGGCGTTGCAGTAGGCGAACAGACCGGCCTTGCGCAGAGCCAGTTCCTCGACCGGCGTCCGACCACGCAGGGACGGCTTCAGCGGCACCGGCAGCAGCGGCTCAGCACCGAGCCGGCGGCACAGGGCGAGGAACTCCTCGATGCCGAACTCATTGGGCAGCGGCGCCTGGTCCGCCTGCGAGCTGCGGAACAGCGGCCGGCCGCCATCGCGACCGGGCACGTTGTCGACCATGTCGCGCCAGTCGATCGAACCGAGGTTGCCGCCCGCCGGCCAGCGGATGACCGGGATGCGCCAGCCATCGAGGATCGCCACGACCCGCGGATCGAGCTCGCGCATGCCGGGTACGCGGGCGTCCTCGTAACCGGGCTCGCCCCAGCTGGCGCGCTCCATGAAGTGGCCGAATATGCCCGGCTGGATGACGTGGAGGATGTGGTCGGTGATGCGCATGGGGATGACGGGAAGCGGTTCGCCGGCGGCGACCAGGGTGGCGAGCAGGAGGAGGACGGGGGGATGCATAGGATGGATGATTCTGACCATATGATTCCTATTGATCGACGGCAAGAAGCACGAATCTGACACCATATGGATATTCCTGGCGGTATTCGCGTACACCGGGTCGGCCTTGCCTGGCGCAATGTGCCGGGCGAGATCAGCAGCCGTCCGAGCGGCACCGGCACCTGGCAGTTCAACCTCTTCCACAA
Source organism: Planctomycetota bacterium (assembly GCA_038203025.1). Taxonomy (GTDB): domain Bacteria; phylum Planctomycetota; class UBA11346; order UBA11346; family UBA11346; genus UBA11346. The sequence goes on along the minus strand of JBBREK010000004.1, from coordinate 20,398 downwards.
GGCGATGCGTCTACGCCTGGCCAGCGGCGAGGGTCAAACCGAAGCTCCAGCCGGGATCTGGTTCGCCCCCCAACAACCACAGTGGTACTGCGGCGCTGCCGGCGGCTTCACCGACGATTGGCTGACCTGCAGCGGACCCTTGCGGCCGCTGCTGGTGCGCCACGGCGTTCCGGTCGGCGTCCCCTTCGCCGTCGGCAATGCCGCGGCGGTCGAGGGCTGCCTGCATGCCCTCAAGCACGAACTCGACGAGCGCCTGTCCTTCGCCGACGAGGCGGTGGCCGACCTGCTGCGTGGCCTGGTGCGACTGCTCGGCCGTGGCCTGCAGCGCGACGCCACACGCGATCCGCACCGGCTGGCCGTGCTCGCCCTGCGCGAGGCGTTGCGCGAACGGCACGCCGAGCCGTGGACGGTGGCGCGCATGGCGACGGAAGCCGGCCTGGGTGCGCACCGCTTCGCCGTCCTCTACCGCCGGGCCACCGGCAGCACCCCGCTGCACGACCTGACCTGGTTCCGCATGCGCCACGCCTACGAACTACTCACCGCCGGTGGCAGCGTGGCCGCCACCGCCGCCGCCTGCGGCTATACCGATCCGTTGTACTTCAGCCGGGTCTTCCGCCGCTGGACCGGCAAACAGCCGAGCTCGGTGCCGTCCGACCGCACGCAGCGGCCAGTTGCGGGACGTCGCCCCGTCGCACCATCCCGGCCGTGGACCCCGTAAGCCTACTCTCTGCCGCGCTCATTGGCATCATCGAAGGGCTGACCGAGTTCCTGCCCATCTCCTCGACCGCGCACATCCGCCTCGCCGAACTGGCGACCGGCTTCCAGGATCGCGGCGAGACCTTCGCCGTGGTCATCCAGCTGGGGGCGATCCTCGCCGTCATCGCCTACTTCTGGCGCCGGCTCGCCGCCCTGACCCTCGGCGTGCTCCGCCGCGACCCCGCCAGCCTGCGCTTCGCCGGCGGCCTGATGCTGGCGATGCTGCCACCGGGCGTGATCGGCTACCTGCTCAACAGCTGGCTGGAGCAGCACGTGTTCGGCTCGCACGAGCTGGCGATCGTCGCCGCGACCATGGCCGTGGGCGGGCTCGCCATCCTTGCCATCGAGCGCTGGCGGCCGGCCCCGCGCCACACCGAGGTCGCCACGCTGCCACCCATGACCTGCCTGTGGATCGGCTTCCTGCAGGTGCTGGCCATGGTGCCCGGCGTGTCGCGCAGCGGCGCCTCGATCATGGGCGCGATGTGCCTGGGCGTCGAGCGCAAGGCCGCCACCGAATTCAGCTTCTTCCTCGCCATCCCACTGATGGTCGGCGCCTCGGCACTGAAGCTGCGCAAGCACGCCAGCCAGATCGACGGCCCCTTCGCCATCGCCATCGCCGTCGGTTTCATCGTCTCTTTCATCGTCGCCCTGGGCGTGGTCCACTGGCTGCTGCGCTACGTCGCCAACAACACCTTCCGCCCCTTCGCCTGGTACCGCCTCGCCGCCGGCCTGCTCATCGCCGTGCTGTTGGCGCTGGCCGTCATCCCCATGCGTGTCGGCTGAGCCATGCCGCTGATCGTCCTCGAAGGCCCCGACGGCTGCGGGAAGAGCACCCAGGCCGGCCTGCTGACTGAGCGCCTGCAGGCCGCCGGCCACCGCGTCCTGCACCTGCGCGAACCGGGCGGCACGCGCCTGGGCGAGGCGGTGCGCAGCATCCTCCTCGACCCCACGACCGTGGCCTGCGCCGAGGCCGAGCTGTTCGGCTACCAGATGGCGCGCGCCCAACTCTGCCACGAGATCATCGCCCCGGCCCTGGCCGCCGGCACCTGGGTGGTGCTCGACCGCTTCTGGCACTCGACCATCGCCTACCAGGCCTGGGGCCTGGGCCTCGACCCGGTGCGGGTACGCGCCGCCATCGACCTGGCGGTGGGTGCCGTGCGCCCCGACGCCGCCTTCCTGCTGCGCCTGCCCGCCGCCGCCGCCCACGCCCGCCGTGCCGCCCGCGCCACTGCCGACCGCATCGAGAGCCGCAGCGACGACTACCGCGACCGGGTGTGCGCCGGCTATGAAGCGCTGGCGACAGCCGGCGATCTGCAGCCGCTTGACGCCACCGGCGGCGCCGACGAGGTGTCGACACGGGTGTGGATGGCACTCGCCCGGCTCCTGGCCTAGCGCCGAAGCGCAGCGACATCGCCATGGACTGGCCGGCCTGTGCGCCAACCTGCTGGCGTGCCCGATCCCAAGCTTACCCGTGAAGGCAACCTGCGCCTGGCCTGCGTCGCCGGCCAGGGCTGGCCCGCCGATCCCCTGCTGCTCGCCGCCGAGGTCCGCCGCCTGGCCGCCGCCCAGGGTGGCAGCCCCTACGGCGCGGTGCAGATATTCCTCGCCGGCGCGCCCGATGATGAGCCGCCTCAGGCCTGGGAATGTCACGTCGGCTGCGCTGTCACCGGCATGCCGAAACCGGGCGGCATCACCGCCAGCGGCGAGCGGCTGATGATCGAGGATTACCGCAACCTCGCCGCCCTGACCATCGTCCATCACGGGCCGGTGCGGCTGCTCGGCCAGACCTGGCGCCGGCTGGCAGACCACGGCAAGGCTTTGGGCCACCGCCTGCGTCCATACTGGCGCGTGCGCCTGCGCCGCACCCAGCTCGCTGACGGCAACCTGCTGCCCGCGGCCGAGGTTGCGGTATTTCTCGATACATGAACCCGCGTCACACCGCGACGCTAGAACCAGCCCCGCCGCCGCACCGGCGCGGCGACCGGGCGGCGCGCGTGCTCGTCGCAGGGGTCGTGGCGGTACTGCTCGGTGTGGCGCTGTGGCCGACGCTGATGGAGCACACCGCCCCAGTGACGCCCGATCCGGAATGGTCCGACCTAGAGCCGCCGACGGCGGTCAGCATACCGACCTGGCGCTGGCTGGTGGTCAGCGGCGTGGCCCACGAGGCGCATCTGCGCATCGCCGCCAGCCACGACGACCCGGCCCGCGTCGAGCTGCTGACCGCCTGGCGTCTGCAGCGTCCAGTCGCGGGCTATCCCGCTGATGCCGTGGTGGTGGTGCTCGGGCAGGGCGAACCCGCGGCCCTCGAGCGCCGCGCCACCGCCGTCGCCGCTGCGCTGCTCGGACACATCCCCACGCTCAGCATCGCCCGGCTCGGCACCGACCGGCTCGGCGGCCCGACTGGCATCGATCAGGAACGCCTGCGCTTCCTGGTCCGCGAGCGATTGGACCGCTGAGCGTCAGCCTACCGCCCGGCCAGCGTCGCCATGCGGTACTTCTCGTCCGGACGTCCGAGCAGATGCGCCACCGTCGCCTCGTCGAGGCGATTGATGCCGCCGGCAGCGAGGGCGCCCTGGCGGATGCGCGCCGCCTTGATCGCCATGGCGGTGATGTTCACGGCTTCGGTGGCGGTCGCACCCAGGGCGATGAGACCGTGGTTGCGCATGTACACGCTCTTCGCCGTGGCGCCGTAGCGCGCGCGGTAGCCGGCCAGGCCATCACGGATGGCCCCGGCGAGGATAACCCCGGGATCGACGTAGGGCACGAACACCGAGTCCGGTCCAAGAACCACCGCCTCGTCCGGGAACATACGGCCCTGCAGCACCTCGGGCCAGCCACGCGAACAGGTCAGGGCGTTGATCGCCACGGGATGGCTGTGCGCGACCACCTCGACCCCAGGCTGCCGCAAGCACATGGCATGGAACAGTGCCTCGACCGACGGGCGCCGCTTGTGTCCGGAATCGATCTTGGCGGCCTCGTACACGGCGGTCAACTCGGCCTCGCCCACCGGTCCGCCGTCGAGCAGCGGCAGCAGCCGATCAAAGCGCAGATGCACCAGGTCGTCGCGCCCGAGCGTGCCAAGCTGGCAGCCGCTGGCCTTGACCAGAAAGGTGTCGTCATCGACCCGCAGCGAGGTGTTGCCCTCGCCGAGGATGGCGGCTTCCAGCACGGGGTTGCCGATGGCGTGCGAGAGCTCCACGAGACGGTCACGGTGATCCATGCCGTATCCTACCGATGAATCACTGATGCGACCAGCAGGCGAAGCCGGCATCCAGCTAGCACATCATTGATCCATAGGGGAGCGACCCGGACATTCCCCCTTGCCTGGCATCCTGACCCCGGTGGACCTGCGGCGCCCACCAGCAACCTCCCAGCCTGCATGGAAAACGTCGCCCCCCTCTACCTCATGCTGCTTGGGCCCGGTCTGGCCTGGACCATGGTGCACTGCGGCGGCATGTGTGGACCGATCGTCGCCGGATTGCACTTCGGCCACGACGGCTGGGGAGCAGGTGGGCTGCGCTTCGGTCTGTTCCAGCTCGGGCGCGCCTGCGCCCTCGCCTGTGCCGGCGCCATCGCCGGGCTGGCCGGCTGGCTGGTAGCCGACTGGCTGCAGGAGAACGGCCCGTATCTCATCCTGGCCGTCGCCGCCGGCATGCTCCTCGCCGTGCCGATCCGCCTGGGTTGGATCCCGTGGCTGCGCGGCGGCGATGACGGGGCGCTGGCCGCCCGGCTGCTGCGCCCGATCGGCGCCTGGGCGGCCCGTCGGCCGCGGCTGGGATCGTTCGCCATCGGCGCGGTGCTCAGCGCCCTGCCCTGCGGTCCGGTCTATCTCGCCCTGTCGCTATCGGCGACCAGCGGCTCGGCCCTGCACGGGGCGCTGCTGCCGGCCCTGCTGGTCGCGATCAGCACGCCGCCCCTGGCGCTGGCGGCGATCGCCAGCGCCACCGCCCTGCGCAGCAAACTCTCCTGGGTGCCGACCGCAGCACTCACCGTGTCGGCGGGGTGGCTGGGGATGCATGGCCTAGCGGCGCTGGAATACGTGCCGCACGTGCACCTGGGCAAGGTCATGCTGTGGTGACTGGGACGACCGCCGTTTGCACCCACTGCGGCCTGCCCGTCCCACCCGGCCTGCTGCGCCCCGGCGCCAACCGGCAGTTCTGCTGCTCTGGCTGCGCCGCCGCCTGGCGACTGCTCAACGAGGGCGGACTGGGGGAGTTTTACCGCCTGCGCGAAGCGGCTGGCGGCGAGTCCGGCCGGGCAGCCGGCGAGGACCCCGGCGCCGCGGCGTTCGACGGCACGGCGTTCCGCGCCGCCTGGGCACGCCAGCTGTCCGGCGGCGACGAACTCATCGCCTGGTATCTCGAAGGCCTGCACTGCCCGGCCTGCGTCTGGCTGGTCGAGCAGCTGCCGCGCCTGCTGCCCGGCGTGCGTTGGGCGCGTCTCGACCTCGGCACCGCCCAGCTGCGCGTGGCCTACGCCCCGGACCAGGCCGGTCCGGGCATGCAGGCCCGACTGCTGGCACGGCTCGGTTACCGGGCGCGCCCGTTCCGCGCTGATGCCGTGTCCGCAGCCCTGGCCGCCGAGCACCGTGGGCTACTCGTGCGGGTTGCGGTGGCTGCGGCCAGCGCGGTCGGCGCCATGCATCTGACCGCCACGCTCACCGCCGGCGAGCTGACCGGGGACCTCGACGTCGGCTGGCACGCCGCCTTCGCCTGGGGCGCCATCCTCGTCGCCCTGCCCGGCTGCACCTGGGCGGCCATGCCACTGCACCGCGGAGCGCTGGCGGCGCTGCGCGCACGACGCTGGAGCGTCGACCTCGCCGCCACCCTGGCCATCACGCTGAGCCTGGTCGGCAGCGCGGTGCTGGCCTGGCGCGGCTCGCTGGCCAGCTACGCCGATGCCGCAGCAATGTTCGCCGCCTTGCTGCTGACCGCCCGCTTGGCGGTGGTGCAGGCCCGCCGTCGGGTCGCCCGAGCCTCGGGCGGGTTGACGCATCTGCTGCCGCTGACCGCCCGGCGCTGGCGCGACGAGGTCTGCACCGAGGTGGCGATCCAGGAACTGGTGCCCGGCGACGAAGTGGAGGTGGCGGCCGGCACGGTGGTGCCCGGCGACGGTACCGTGATCAGCGGCACGGCGGCGATCGATGTCGCCGTGCTCACCGGCGAGTCCCGGCCACTGGCGGCACGCTCCGGCGATGCGGTGGTCGCCGGAGCCACCTGCCGCAGCGGCCTGGTTCGGGTGCGACTGGAGGCGGTCGGGAGCGACACGCGACTGGCGCGCATCCTCTCCGCCGTCGTGCCCGAACGGACGGCAGACGATGGCGGACGCCAGGTCGACCGTCTGCTCGGCTGGTTCGCCCCGGCCGCTCTGCTGCTGGCGATCGCGGCTGGTGCCTGGTGGACCTGGCAGGCCGGCTGGACGCGGGGCGGCGAGGTCGCCCTGGCGGTGGTGGTCGCCGCCTGCCCCTGCGCCATCGGCCTAGCCGCCCCGCTGGTCCATGCCCTGGCGGCAGCGGCGGCGGCTGGTCGCGGACTGCTGCTGCGCGATCCGTCGGTGCTGGCACGCATCGCGACGGTGCGGCATGTGGTCTGCGACAAGACCGGCACGCTGACTGAAGGACGCATGACGGCGCGCGGTGGGCCGGACGTGGATCCGACGCGGGCTGAAGCCCGCGGTCCTTTGGCGGCGGCCGAGCGCAGCGCCCATCCGGCGGCACAGGCGGTGGCGACCTACCTGCGCGCCCAGGGCGTGGAGCCAGCAGCGCTGGCGGCCTGGCGCGAGGAGCCGGGGCGCGGCGTCATCGCCAGCACCCTCGACGGTCACGAACTGGCCCTCGGCGGCACTGCCCTGACCGGGATCGGCGCCGGAACAGCTGGAAGCTCGCGTATCGGACTGCGGTGGGACGGCCGTCTCATCGGCAGCTTCGACCTCGATGATCCCCTGCGCCCCGAGGCCCAGGCCATGGTGGCTGCCTGGCGAAACGCCGGAGCCACTGTCCACCTGGCCAGCGGCGACCATCCCGCGACCACCGCCGAGGTCGCGCAACGACTGGGCATCACCGAGGCTCAGGGTGGCATGTCGCCGGAGGGCAAGGCCGCCCTGGTGCGCAGCCTGCGTCCCGACGTCGCCGCCATCGGTGACGGGATCAACGACGCCGCCATGCTCGCCGAGGCGGATGTGGCGGTGGGAGTCAGTGGCGGCCTGGAGGCGGCGCTCGACCGCTGTCACGTCTTCTGCGCTCGCCCGGCCGAAGCCGGGCCGCTCGCCCTGTGGTCGCTGGCAGCCGCGGCGCGTCAGCGCATCCACACGCTGCTGTGGATCAGCGCCTGCTACAACCTCCTGGCCATCGGCGGGGCGGCAGCCGGCTGGTTCGGGCCGCTGATCTGCGCCGTGGCCATGCCGCTGTCATCGCTGACCGTGGTGGTGTGGGCTAGCCGACGTCTTCCATCACCTGGATGAGGAAGCGGCCGTGCGGCGTGGCCATGGCCTGCTCGGCAAGCACCTGCAGCCGGCAGCGCTCCGGGCAATGGCCCGACCCCGGCACCACTAACGGCAGGGCCAGCTGGCTTGGACCAGCGACCATCGATTTGACATGACCGCCAAGCATGTTGGTCAGCTCGCCGAGCGCGTCGCGCGCCTCGGTCTCGCCAACCGCTGCGGCATCGATGGCGAACATCGCCATCGCGGCGCCCACCGCCACGGCCTGCGGTACGATCAGCACCGCTGAACCGCGGAAGGCGCCGGTGATCTGGATGCAGCCGGTCAGCGTGCCGGGGTCCGCACCGTCGGCCGGGCCGATCTCGATCGACAGCACATCGCGCCAGACGTCGGCGGCGATACGGGCGAGGTCGTCAGCGGTCACGCTCATGGGTCATCCCTTCAGGCGGTAGCAGCCGCCCTTGTCGTATTCGGCGCGCACGAAAGCGTCATCGATGTTCAAGGTGGTCTCGGCACCGCCCAGAAAGAGGAAACCATCGGGGCGCAGCAACTTGCTGCACTTGCCGAGAATGGCCTTCTTGGTCTCGACGTCGAAGTAGATCAGCACGTTGCGGATGAAGATGACGTCGAACTGGCCGCTGAGCGGGAAGGCCTCCAGCAGGTTCAGTTCCTTGAACTCGACCATACGCTTGAGCTCGTCCTTCACCTTCCAGTCGAGACCGTCCTTGGTGAAATGCTTGATCAACAGCGGCGCCGGCAGACCACGGTTGACCTCCAGCTGGCTGTAGCGTCCCTCGCGGGCGCGCTTGAGCACCTCGCTGGCGATGTCAGTCGCAATGAAGCGGGTCGGCCAGCCAGCGATCTGCGGGAAGTGATCGCGCAGGACCATGGCGATGGTGTAGGGCTCCTGGCCGGTCGAAGCGGCGGCGCACCACAGGTCGAGGCGCTTCGCCGTCGCCCGCTTGCTGATCAATTCGGGCACGACGAGCTTCTTCAGGCACTCGAACGGGTGAATGTCGCGGAAGAAGAACGTCTCATTGGTGGTCATCGCCTCGACCACCTGGCGCGCCAGCTGGCCGGACGGCTCGACGCGTAATCGGGCGGTCAGCGCTTCCAGTCCTTGCAGACCAATGGCCTTGGCCAGCGGGATCAGGCGGCTCTCCAGCAGATAGCCCTTATCTTCGCCCAGGACGATGCCGCTGCGCGCGCGCACCAGCTGGCGGAGAAACTCCGAGTCTTGCGGAGTCAGCGGCATCAGCGCCCCCGCACCCGGGCGACGATGGCCTCAGCGAGCTGGCCGAGCGGCAGGATGCGTTCGGCGATGCCGGCCTTGGCGACGGCCCCCGGCATGCCCCAGACCACGCTGGAGGCCTCGTCCTGCACCAGAACAGAGGCGCCGAGATCGTGCAATTGCATCGCCCCGAGCAGGCCGTCCTGGCCCATGCCGGTCATGACCACGACCAGGACGTTGCCGCCCCACACCTCGGCGGCACTGCGCAGCAGGACGTCAGCAGCGGGACGCACCGAGTTCTCGGGCGGATCGCGATTGAGCACGCAGCGCACCGCCGTGCCCTCGCGCCGCACCGCCAGGTGATGGTCGCCCGGTGCCAGCAGAACGGTGCCGGTCCGGACCTCGTCGCCCTGCGCCGCCTCGACCACCTGCAGCGCCGAGTGCGCGGCCAGGCGTTCGGCGAGCAGGCGGGTGAACACCGGCGGCATGTGCTGGACCACCAGCACCGGAACCGGCAGGTCGCGGGGCAGTCGCGGGATGACCTCGGCCAGGGCGTTCGGCCCGCCAGTCGACACCGCGATCAGCACCGCCTCGCAGCGACCGGAACGCAGGCTACGCAGGGAGGCACGTGGTGGCGCCGGGGCTGGACGCGATGGGACAGCCGGTCGCGGAGGGGCCGGAACGGCCTGTGGAGATGGCCTGGGCGGCGATGCCATTGGCCTGAGCGGGGTGATGATGGGGGCGGGAGTCGGACGCGGTTGTTCCGGAGGCGCCGCAGGAGTGGCTGGCGCGTAACGCACCGCGGCGCGCGCCACGGCACTAAGGTCGCCCGGCCCGTGCACCAGCGCCTTGAGCTTGCCACCGAGATCGTTGCGCAGCTGCTCCATCACCGCCGACATGGCGGTACCGGCGGCGGCACTCGGCTTGGTGACGAAGTCGTTGGCTCCGGCGTGCAGGGCCTCAAGCGTGACGTGCGCGCTCTCGCGGTTGGGCGAGGCGAACATCACCACCGGCAGCTCGGGCCAGCGACGCCGCAACTCCTGCACCGTCTCGATGCCGCTCATCTCCGGCATCTCGACGTCGCAGACCACGGCCTCGGGATCGCATTCAGCGATGCGCGCCAGGCCGTCGCGGCCGTTCGGCGCCTCGCCCACGACTTCGATCTCCGCGTCGGCTTCGAGAGCGCTGCGCAGCATGCGGCGGACGACCGAGGAGTCGTCGATGATGAGGACGCGGATCCGGCCCACTTCTCAGCCTCCCACCAGACCCAGCATCTCCAGCTTGGACTGGATGGCCTCCTTGGTGAACGGCTTCATCACGTATTCGTCGGCCCCGGCCTCCAGCGCCTTGGTCACCTGCTCGATCTCGGTCTCGGTGGTGCACATGATGATCTTCATGACGTCGCTGGGCACGGTGGTCCGCGCCGCGACGACGAAGTCGTAGCCGTTCATCTCGGGCATGTTCCAGTCGACCATGGCGAAGCCGAACGGGCCTTGGCCAGCCAGGGCGGTCAACCCCTCGCGGCCATTGCCGGCCTCGATGCAGTCGGCAATGCCCAGTTCGCCCAGAGTGCGGCGGATGATGGCGCGGATGGCCCGCGAGTCGTCGATGATCAGTGCACGCATGGGACGGATGCTCCGGCCGGGTCAGCCTATGTGGTCCAGGGCCCCGAGGCAATTGCGGATGCCGGGCCTCAGCCCTCGATCAGACCATGTCGGCCGAGGACCTCCCGCCAGGCGTCAAAGGCCCGCTGGGGAATGCGCACCTGGCCGTCGCGGACATGCAGCGGCATGGTCCGCGCTTCCAGGCGCTTGGCGATGGCGGTGGGGCTGCGACCGAGCAGGTCGGCAGCGGTGGCGGTGTCGATCAACTCGCCCGGTTCGGCCGCCGTGACCTGCCACAGCGGTTCGCGGGTCAGGGCCTGCCGGGCGATCTTGCGGTCGGCGGCGACCAGGGCGTCGACCGCCGGCGCCAGTCCGCCGGCATCGACCCCGGCGGCGGCCAGGATGCGCACCCGGGCCAGGGCCACATCGTAGGCGCAGCCCAACGTGGCGGCCGGTCCGGCCAGCCACGCGGCCGTGGCCGCATCGCCGCCGCTCTGGCAGACCACGGTGGCCAGGGCGTCGATCTGCTCGACCGCGACATCGCCACCCCCGCACGCGGTGATGTGCCCACAGGCGGCCGCCAGATCGCCGGCGACAAGGCGGCAGCGACACAACGCTGCATGGTCCTCGGCATCAAGCCCGTCGGTCACCAGCACGGCCACCGCCTCGCCGATCCAGTGCCCGAGATCGGCCAGACGGGCATCCCCGCGGCTGCCGGTCAGCTCGGCGTAGTCGGCAGCGCCGTGCGCCAGATCCAGCCAATACGCCCGTAGATCGCCACCCTTCAGTGCCGGACCGGAGACCAAGCGCGGCCAGCCGCGATCGCCCAGTCCGGCCATCGCAGCCAGAGCGGCTGCGAACTGCGGACGGTAGTCTTCCGCCAGTACCTGGCTGGCGCCCTCGCGCCAGGCGGGGTCGAGACTGCCGAAGAATGGTTGCGGCACCGTCGCCACGCCATGGTCGCCGGCGACCACCGCAACGCACAGCCCCTGGGCCGATTCCATCAGCCGGCGCGCCGTCTCCGCCGCCTCGGTGGCGCCAAGCCCTTGGTGACGCAACTGCTCGACCGTCGCCGAGAGCGGACCACCGCCATCGACCAGAAACTGTTGCCGCGCCGCCGCGAAGGTCGGCGTGAACGGAGCGAGAAAGCACGAGTGAAAGGACCACTGGCCGGCCAGCAGCGCCAGCGGATCGCCGGCCCCAGCCTTGAGCAATCCGGACAGCTCGCGAGCCATAGCCTGGGTATCATCGGACATGTCAGCCACGATCAGCCCCCCCGGGGGAAGTCAAAGCCGGGACCCCATCAGCAGGTATGAACCCGAAGGGGCCCCGTCGCGCAGCGATGGGGCGGCCGCCGAGCGGCGGTGGCGGCATACAATCGGCGCAGCCGATGCCGCCACGGTTTCGGAGCCGAGCGACGAAACCGAGCCGCGACAAAGGCCGTGGGGGCAGGCCCGCAGGGCCGCGGGGGCGACACTCCCCGAACTACAGCGGCTTGCGCTTGTATTCCAAGATGACCTGCTGCGCATCCGGATAAAACCGGATAATGCGGTCGATCTGGGTGATCTTGAACAGCGGCATGAGGTCGCTGCGTACCCCGGCGATGGCCATACGCCCCTTCGCAATGACCACGCCCTTGTAGAAGGCGATCAGCTTGCCAACCATGGCCGAGCTGAGATAGCCGACCGGGGCGAAGTCGAGGACGAAGCTCGGTTTGGCGTAGCGGTCGAGCAGGGCGTTGAGTTCGGCGCCGATGGCGTTGATTATCGCCATGTCGAGCAACCGCTCCTTGGTCACCTGCACCAGCACGATGCGGTCGTAGGCCTGGATGATGAGATGTCCGCTCGGCTCAGGCATGGTTCCCACCTGATACGTCCGTGCGCCGCCGGGAAAGCACCACCGTCGCCCCTCTGCGATAGTAGGTCAGCGATCCGAGCCAGGCGCGCATCAGGCGGATGCCGCGGCCGTGCTCCAGCAGCAGGCTCTCCGGATCGTCGGGATCGGGCACTGACGCCATGCTGAAGCCGGAGCCCTGGTCGCTGATCACGATCTGCCACCGCTTGGCGTCGACGGCGACAACGACATCGACCATCAGCCGCGGATCGCCCTCGTTACCGTGGATCATGGCGTTGGTCACCGCCTCATCGAGGCACAGCACCAGCCAGGAGCGATCTTCCTCGGAGACCCAGCCGCGACTCGACAGCAGTTCGGCGACGACATCCATGGCCTCCTGCTTGGCGTCCAGACGCGAGGGCCACGAGCGGCGAAACACCACCTCGCCGGCCGGCTGCCAGTCGCCCTGGCGCATGAGCAGGCGGAAGCGCCGCGTCGTTCCGCCGGCGACGGGCTCGGTGGCGCGTCGCGCCTCTAGCGTACGGATCACCCGGCGCTTGGTGGTGGTCGAAGGATGGCGGCGCGTAGCCATGGCCGGTCAGGTGCGCTCGGCGACGATCAGACTCATGTCGTCGTGCTGCGGCTGCCCATCCAGCCAGAGATCGACCGCCGTCACCACCGCGTCGAGCACCGCCTGGGCGCCGCCGGCGGCCGCTCCGGAGACGGCGGCACGCAGCCGTTCGACGCCGAACAGGTCACGGACCGGCGGCACATGTGCCTCGACGATGCCGTCGGTAAGCAGCACGACGATGTCGCCGGTCTGCACCGGCGGGATGAGCGCGAGGTCGAAGGTGGTTTCATCCAGCATGCCGAGGGCCAGACCGGTGGAGTCGAGGGCATCCCAGCTGCCGTCGGCCCGCCGCAGCACCAGGGGCGGATCGTGGCCGGCGCTGACGTAGGCGATGCCGCCATCCGTGGCGAAGCGAGCCACCACCAGGGTCATGAAGGCATCATCAGCCATGTCGGGGGCGAGCAGGCCGTTGAGCCGCCCGACCAGCCTGGCCGGATCGTGCTCGTGCTGATGCAGGGCGAGCAGAAAGGCGCGGGCCGTACTCATCAGCATAGCCGCGGCGATGCCGTGCCCGCTGACGTCGCCGACCACGGCATCGACCGAACCGTCCGGGCCGGGGATGAACCCGTGGTAGTCGCCGCCGGTGGCATCGCAGCTGCGCTGCCAGGCGGCGAACCGCCAGCCTGGCACCGTCGGCACGGACCTGGGCAGCAGGCCAAGCTGGATGGTGCGGGCCAACTCAAGATCGTGGAGCAGGCGCTGATGTTCGCGATCGCGCTGCAGCAGCTGGGCGTTCTCCAGCGCCACGCCGGCCTGCGCCGCCAGCGCCGCCAGCACCTGCTCGTCGCGGTCACCGAAGGCGCCGCCACCGCGCTTGTTCAACGTCTGGATGACACCGACCACGACCCCGTCGTGATTGACCATCGGCAGGCAGAGGATGCTGCAGGTGCGGAATCCGGTGCGTCGGTCGTGATCCGGGTCGAAGCGTGGATCGTCGTAGGCCGACGGGATGTTGACCACCGAGCCGTCGACTGCGACCGCTCCGGCAATGCCACGGCCGAGCGGCAGGCGGATCTCGGCACTACCCTCGGCCACCCGGCTCCACAGTTGACCGCGCTCGCGGTCGACGACGAACAGCGTGGTGCGTTCGGCGTCCACCAGATCGGTGACCGAGGCGACGATCAGCGCCAGGAGGCGGTCGAGGTCGCGTTCAGCGCCCAGCGCACGCGACACCGCCAGGACGGTCTGCAGGTCGGCCAGAAGGTCGGCGTCCCCATGCTCGGCTGGGCGCGCCATGGCCCGGAACTCAGCGGACAGGGGCCGGGGCCGGCTGGGCGTCGTACGGCGAGTAGAACGGATCGTCCTGGAAGGTCGGCGCGGGGGCCGGCGCAGGCGATCCGGACAACGGCGACTGGCCGCCCGTCACAGGTGCTGGGGCGAACGCAGGGGCAGACGGGCTGCCACCGGGGATGGCGAGGACCTGACCGATGCGCAGGGACGTGGGCTCAAGGCCCGGATTGACCTCGACGATCTGCTTCCAGGCGGACTTCTTGCCCAGGATGCTGGCCGCGATGCTCTCGAGGGTATCGCCGGACTTGACCGCATAGGTGTTGCCGCCGATCGGGGCAGCCGTGCCGCCGGTGGTCGAGGACGCAGGAGCATCCGGGATGACCAGGCTCTGGCCGACCTTGAGGTTCTCCGGACGGACGCCGGGGTTGGCCTCGACGATTTCCTTCCACTTGGTGGTGGTGCCGTAGTAGACCTTCGAGATGTCACCGAGCGTCTCGCCCTTGGAGACGACGTGGGTCTTGCCGCCGGCGCTGGCCGGACCACTGACGCCGGGGCTGCCGCCGCCAACATTCTTGGCTGGCAGCTTGATCACCGCGCCGGCACGCAACTCCTCGGCTGGGGTGTTGTTCAGCCGCTCAAGCTCGCGCCAGCGGCTGGCGCTGCCGAGTTCCTTCTTGGCGATGGTGTAGTAGCTCTCGCCCTTCTTGACCGTGTAGGTGTCCGGCCCGCCGGAGACGGCCGTGGTGGTCGGCGCCGTGTCTACTGCCGGGATCTGGATGACCTGCCCAATCTTGAGCCGGGCGGGATCAAGGCCGGGGTTGGCCTCGACGATCTTGCGCCAGTGCTTGGTCGTGCCGTAGTGGGCGGCGCTGATGTCGCCGAGCGTCTCGCCCTTGGCGACGGTGTGGGTACCGCCGCCCGCCGGTGCTGCGATCGGGGCGAGGGTCGGATCAGGCACTGCGGAAATGGGCGGACCGCCAAAGGTCGGGTCGGCATGGCCATAGCCGCCATAGCCGATGATCGGCGATGGCTGGGCGGGAGCAAAAACCGAACCGCCGTCGACTGGGGTGAAGCCGCCATCGCCGCCCGGCGCCGGGGCGAAGCCGCCATCCATCGAGTTGCCACCGTGGGACGACCCGGGATCTCCGTAGGCGGAGGTACCGGAACCGTAGCTGTCGGTCGGGGCGGCGGCCATCTGATCGCCGCCTGCGTCCTTCTTGCTGCCGGTCGCGACCAGCGCGACCACCACCAGCGCCACGCACACGACGACAACGCCGCCAGCGATCAGCACGTCCTTCTGCAACTGCATGGAAAAGGCCTCCTGCCCACCGTCTGGGAGGGCGTAGGCCGGATGGTGTACCGCCACGCACATCAAAGGCAACGCCACCGACGCTTGCACGGTGACGGGTTGCCCTCGGCTTCCGCCCCGCTACAAGCCCGCCCCTGCACCTGGAGAGGTGGCAGAGTGGTCGAATGCGCCGGTTTCGAAAACCGGTGTGCCTTTACGGGTACCGGGGGTTCGAATCCCTCCCTCTCCGCCAACGGAAACGCCCTGGGACACCCCCAGGGCGTTTCCGTTGACGGAAAGGGACGGAGTCACCCTTGTAACGGCAGTTAGGTCACATGGTGGACCGGAGCAACGGTGACGACAAGGACTCAGGGGTTGTGGCTAGTTGACCCGATTGGCGACCAGTACTCCCGCTACACGTCCCGTTCTACTCCGATCCTCCATGTCGCTCGAATGCTGCGTCTATGGTGAAACAAGACTGTGGGCTTCAGCCCGCGGCGGATTGAACACTGCCATTGCCCCGGGCGCGCCAGCGGCGCGCGGTCCCAGGGGGCTGCTCGACTTGGAACGCCGGTGGACAGCATGCGGCGCTCTGAAAGGACGCACCATGCGCCTCGCTCCCCCATTCTCCGATCACGCCGTGCTGCAGCGCGATCAACCCATCCCCATCTGGGGCATCGCCACGCCTGACGCCGAGGTCACCGTCACCCTGGCCGGCGGCAGCGCCCGCGTCGTCTGCTCGGCCGATGGCTCGTGGCTGGTGCGCCTGCCGCCGCTGTCGGCCGGTGGTCCGCACGAGGTGGTCGCGCGCTGCGGCGGCGACGAGGCGCGCTGCCGCGATGTCCTGATCGGCGAGGTGTGGATCTGCTCTGGCCAGTCGAACATGCAGTGGACCTTGGCGCAGACCCCGCAGGGCCTGGGCGTGGCGGAGTCCAATCTGCCGCACCTCCGCCTGCTGACCGTCTCGACCCCGGCACGGCTCGGCCGACAGGACGCCATCGACGGCCACTGGCTGCCCGCCACCCAGGAAAGCCTCGCCGCCTTCTCGGCGGTCGGCGTGTGGTTCGGCCGCGCGCTCCATGATCGCCTGGGCGTACCGGTCGGGCTGATCTGCAACGCCTGGGGCGGCACCCGCGTGCAGGCGTGGATGAGCCGCGAGGCGCTGATGCGCGATCCGCTTGGCGTCGACGAAGTGCGCGCCTACGAGGCCTTCGCCTACGCCGCCCCCGGCGAGACCCTGACCATGGCCGACTGGGAGGCACAGGCGCGCAAGCTCGACGCGGTCAACCGGGGCCTGGCGGACGGCTGGGCCACCGCGGGCTTCGACGATGCGGCCTGGAAGACGATGGACCTGCCCAGCAACTGGCAGAACAATGGCCATCCCGGCAGCGGTGTGTTCTGGTTCCGCAACAGCGTCGCCATCCCGGCGGCCTGGCGCGGCCAAGAGCTGGAGCTGCGCCTCGGCGCGATCGACAAACACGACGACACCTACGTCAACGGCGAGCGCGTCGGCGGCCTGTCGTGGAACGACGGCGGCAACACCTGGTGCACGGCGCGCGTCTACCGCGTCCCCGGCCGGCTGGTCGCCGGTGGCCGACTGAGCGTCGCGGTGCGGGCACGCTCGCACGTCTTCCACGGCGGCCTGATCGGGCCGGCCGCCGAGATGCGCGTCGCGCCGGTCGGGCAGGCCAGTGGCGCGGTGCCCCTGCACGGCACCTGGCGCTACGCCATCGAACAGGACTGGGGCGTGCAGACGCCGCCGTCGACGCAGCTCGCCCCGGGCGGACCCAACGCTCCGTTTACCCTGTTCGACAGTCGGCTTGCACCGGTGATCCCCTACGGCCTGCGCGGCGTGATCTGGTACCAGGGCGAAAGCAACGCCAGCGAGCCGCGGGTCTACCGTCGGCTGCTGCCACAGATGATCGCCGACTGGCGCCGCGCCTTCGGCCAGGGCGACTTCGCCTTCCTGCAGGTGCAGCTGGCCAACTTCCAATCGCCGGCCCAGCACCCTGGACCCAGCGACTGGGCGGCGCTGCGCGAGGCCCAGACGGCCACCGCGCTGGAGGATGCGCACGGCGGCTTCGCGCTCGCCATCGACGTCGGCGATGCGAAAGACATCCATCCGACCGACAAGCGTACCGTCGGTGAACGCCTGGCGCGCTGGGCCCTGGCCGAGACCTACGGCCTGGGCGGCGCCCCGTGCGGACCGCTGTTCAGCACGATGACGGTCGAGGCCGGTGGCCGCCTGCGCTGCCGTTTCCGCCACGCCGCCGGCCTGCGCACCAAGGACGGCAAGGCACCGAGCCACGTCGCCATCGCCGGCCCAGAACGCGCCTTCGTCTGGGCCGAGACCACGATCGAGGGCGAGACCCTGGTGGCCTGGCATCCCACCGTCGCCAAGCCGGCGGCAGTGCGCTACGCCTGGGCCGACAACCCGGAGGGCTGCAACCTGGTCGGCGGCGACGGCGCCCCGACAGCGCCGTTCAGGTCCGACGCCTGGTAGCGGGTTAGCTCAGGGGCTTACGCCCCTGAGCTGGGAACGTTGCACTACGCCTCGCTGATCCGCGTCACCGGCACGATCACCGCCGGTCGCGGGCCGGGCTGTTCGATCTTGTCGAGCAGCATGGCCACGGCCTGACGGCCGACCTCGGCATAGGGCATGAGGACGGTCGGAACGGGACGGACGCCGACGACGCAGGGCCGCTCACCGAAGACGACCACCTCAGAACGCAGACCATGCATGCGCAAGGCCTCGATGATCGCCGCCGCCTCGCGCTGGCCGAGGCAGCCGATGCCGTCCGGCTGCTCGGCGGCGACGAAATCGATGGTGTTGCTCAACTGCTCACCCGCGTCGGGCGAGTTGGGGAGCGGCATCACCGCCACCTCGTGACCAACGGAGGCAAGGAAACCGTCGCGGCGGGCGGCGAAGCTGAAGTGCCCATGATCCGCCCAGAACTGCACATAGCCCAGCCGACGGCAGCCGGCCTTCTGCAGGTGGGCGGCAGCCAGCGCGCCGGCGCCGGCCTCGTCGGGCCTGACCGCGTCCTCACTCCCGGACTGGTTGGCATGCACCAGCGGATAGCGCCGAGACAGCCGGGAGAGCAGCTCGGGCTCGATACGCGCAATGGAGTTGACGATCAGGCCGTCGACGTTGGCGTCGCGCAACAGCTTGGGCTGGTCATCGACCCCGACCAGGCGGGTATAGATGAGATCGAGGTCCCGCGCCGACGTCGCGGCGAGCATCGCATCGAGCATGTCCTTGGCATACCAAGAGACGTCGCTACTGACGGCCAGGCTGGCGACGAAGGCGATCGCGCCATGCCGGCCGGTGCGCATGGCGCGCGGCGAACGCGACGGCACGTAGCCCAGCTCGGCGATGGCCTGCTGCACGCGCGCGGCGGTTTCTGGACGGAACAGGTCGGTGCGACCGCGCAGCACATAGCTGACGGTCATCGGCGAGACACCAGCGTGCTCGGCGACGGTGCGCATCGAGATGTGGCTGGAAGGCATCGTCCGACGGGCCATGACGTACAGTATTGTATGCCTACAACTTAGGGCAATACACCAGGTAGGGAGTCACGTCTTGCAGCCGGTTCCGTTCTGATATTGTATGCGTACAATGACACTCCCCCGTCCGCTCCCCCTCCTCCTTGCCCTGGCCGCCAGCCTGCCGGCGGGCGAAGCCGCGCTGCCGGTCGGTTGGGACGTCGCCAAACTGCCAGCGTGGACCTCGCCAGTGCCGGCCAAGGCCCTGGTGGTCGACGGCCCGGTCGACATCCGCTGGGTGCCCGAACCGTTCGTGTTCACCGCCGGCCCGTCCCGGCGCTACGTCGACTTCGCAGCCGGCGATGACGGCCGCGATGGCACGACCCCGGCGACGGCGTGGAAGCATCATCCGTGGGATGCGGCGGCCAGCGGCACGGCAGCCAGCGGCAGCGGCCAGCATACCTACATCTTCAAGCGCGGCGTGGTCTACCGCGGCCAATTGATCGGGCGGGATTCGGGCACGGCCGAGCAGCCGATCCGCCTGACCAGCGATCCGGCCTGGGGCAGCGGCGAAGCGGTGATCGCCGGATCGATTGCGGTCACCGGTTGGGCAAAGGTGGCGGCCGAGACCGCCGGCAAGCTCGGTTTCCCCGCCGACGCCAGCGACCGCCTGTGGACCGCTCCGGTCGCCGGAACGGACACGCCCCGAGCCGTGTGGACGCTGCGGCCAGATGGCAGCCGCGAACGCCTGTCGCTGGCGCGCTGGCCGAACTGGCGCGCCGAGCATCCCTACAACATGTTCACCCAGTGGCTGCGTGCCGAAAAAATCGATAAGGGCTTTCCCCGCACCACAGTCTACGCCCCGAAGGTCCTGACCGACAAAAATCCCGAGGCCTATCGCGGTGCCACGGTGTGGATCGACCACGCCAACGACAGCGGCGAATTCTCGATCATGGGGCCGTTCCCGTCGAGCATCGGCAAGTACGACCCGGCCAAGGGCAGCATTCAGCCCGAACTCAACCATCCGGCCCGGCATCCGGTCGCCAACAGCCCGTTCTTCCTCGAAAACCTGCCGCGCTTTCTCGATGAGCCTGGCGAGTGGTGGTTCGATGGGAAGTCGCGCCAATTATACCTGCGCCTGCCCGGTGACGCCAATCCGGCAGCCGTGACCGTCGAGGCGGCCCAGCACGACGTCATCCTGGATCTGGTCGGCCAACAGCATATCGACGTCGGTGGTCTGACCTTCACCGGCGGCAACTGCCCGGACCTGAACCAGGCCCCGGACGTCGGCGATTACAAGGCGCCGTATCGCACCACGCAGATGCCCACGATCCGTCTGCTCGGGGACTGCCAGAACATCGCCCTGCACCACCTGACGGTCAGCGACAGCGCCGGTACTGGCATCGCCAATTTCATCACCGCCGCCAGCGACCTGGTGCAGAACGTCCGCATCAGCGACAGCCGTTTCGCCCATCTCGACAACGACGGCGTCTACCTCAACCGCGGCCTGGGCTGGCGCATGACCGAGGCCCAACCCAAAGGCCGGTTGACCGGCGTAGACATCCTGCGCAACAGCTTCGATGACATCGGTCTGCGCTGCAGCGAACCGCAGGGCGGTCGCGGCATCGAACTGGTCGGCCTGGAGGTCGCCGACATCGCCGGCAACGTCATCAACCGCACCGCAGCCCAGGGCATCGATGTGCACGGTGGCCGCGATGGCGGACGGTGGCTGGGCAGCGACGCCGCCGACACCCCACTGGTGCGCATCCAGATCCGTAGCAACAAGGTGATGGACACCCTGCTGCACAAAGCCGATTTCGGTGGCATCGAGTTCTGGGGCCTCGGACCCTGCTACGTCTACGGCAACCTCTCGATCAACCCGGTTGGCTACGTCGCCAACC
>JBBREK010000003.1:0-48962 GCA_038203025.1 Planctomycetota bacterium | reverse complement strand
GACCACGGCGAGGCGGCGGACGCGCGGATCAGGATCATCGGTCAGGCGCAGGGTCAGCCCGGCGCCGTCGCTGCCGCCGATCCCGGCGGCGACGCGGACGATACGGCTGCGCAGCTGCCAGTCGCGCTCGCCAGCGAGGATGCCGAGATCAGGCAGCACCACCGCGCCGCGCCGGGTCAGGCGGCCGACCGCCGGGCCGTTGGCCGAGGGATCAGGGTTGGTCAGGTCGGCGAGATCGTCCGACCACGGCCGTCCGGGCAGCGGCGGATCCCTCGGTACGACGGCCTCGGCGACCGACTTGATCAGCGGCAGCACGTCCATGCCCAGGGGCGGGGCATCGTCCTCGACGGCGCCTGACATGGTGGCGGCGAGCAGCAGCAGCAGCAGTAGCGGTGGCGGTGGCGGTAGCGGTAGCGGTAGCGGGGCAGCGCACGGGCGGATCATGGCCGGGGATGGTGCCCCCGCGGGCGCTTGAGCAACCCTCGCGCGTCCGCACCATGCCGCCTTCCCCTGGAGATCCCATGAGCGCAGCATTCGGCACCTGGATCGGCGACGGCAAGCCTGGCACCTGGACCCCGCAGATCGATCCGGCCCTGGTCGATGATCCGCGCTTCCCCGATTTGCTGGCCTCGGCCAAAGCCGGGATCAGCTTCGCCGGCGCGGTCGCCATCGTCACCGGCGCCTCCGACCCGCACTCGATCGGCTATGCCATCGCGCGCAATCTGCTGCGCGGCGGCGCCAGCGTGGTCATCACCGGTTCGCGCGATCTGGAGAAGATCGTCGCCGTGGCGACGCTGCTAGCTGGCGAGGCGGGGGCGGGCCGGGTGTTGCCGGCGCAGGTCAACCAGGGCGACTTCGCCCAGGTCGACGCCCTGCTCGACCGGCTCAAGCAGGACAATCTCGCCGCGACCCACGTCTTCCCCTTCGCCGCCATCAACCACCCCTGCCTGTTCGTCGGCATCAAGCCCGAGGACTACCAGCGCGTCTTTGCGGTGAACGTCTTCGGCGTCTTCCACCTGTGCACCCAGCACGCCCGCCGCGCACCGCGCGACAAGGCCTGGTACGTGGTCGTGCCGCTGTCGCCCAATGATGGCCGTCTGCAGGGCTCGGGCCTCTACCCGTCGACCAAGCAGGCGCTCATCCCGATCGTGGTGCAGGGCCAGAACGAGGTCGGCGAGCGCAAGAACGGCTGCTACACCGGCGTGTCGATCGCGTGGACGCGCTCGGCGCTGATGAGCCAGCTCGACGCTGGTGTCGCCGGCGCCAAGGCCCAAGGCCTGAAGGTTTTCGAGACCCAGGACACCGCCGACGTCGCCACCCTGTGCGGCACGCCGGCCGCGGCTGTGCTGAAGGGTACGGTGGTCGACGCTGCCGGTGGCTTCGGCAGCGTCGATCCCAAGAGCTTCGCCAAGGCCCTAGCTGGGCACTGATACTGTGCCGGTCGGCACCGGCCTGATGGGACTGGCGTCGGGCGGGCGGATGCCGCAGGCTGGGCCTCCGTGCTGATCCTCGCCTGGCTGCTGCCGCCGCTGGTCGCGCTGACCGGCGCCTACCTGTTCTGCCGGCTGGCCATCCGTCTGGCGCCCAGCCTGGGTCTGGTCGACCGGCCGGGCAGCGAGGCGCACAAGTTGCAGCACCGCACCGTGCCCTATGGCGGCGGGCCGGCCATGGCCTTGGCGATGATCGCCGCGATCGCTGTCGCTCGGCTCGGCCTGCCGCTGGACGATGGTGGACGCACGCTGCCGTGGATCGTGCTGGCTGGCGCCGCAGGCCTGGTCGTACTTGGGCTGGTTGACGATGCCCGGCCGCTGCCGGCCCGCATGAAGCTGGTGTTGCAGATGCTGATCAGCGCGGCGGTGGTGTCGCTCAGCGACCTGCCGGTCGACTTCCTGCGCCAGTGGCATCCCGCTTTGGCCTGGCTCGCCGCCTTCGCTTGGCTGGTGCTCATCACCAATGCCTACAACCTGCTCGACCACGCCGATGGCCTGTCTGCCGCCGTGGCCCTGATCGGCTGCGTCGCGCTTGGCGGTGGGGCGATGCTCGGCGGCGATGCGGCGATGGCACGCATGTGGCTGTGCCTGTCGGCGGCGCTCGGCGGGTTCCTCCTGCTCAACCGGCCGCCGGCGCGCATCTACATGGGCGATGCCGGCAGCCTGGCGATCGGCTTCCTCATCGGCTGCGGCACCCTCGGCACGACCTTCTGGCCGAGCGCAGAGGGCGGTAGCCCGCTGGCCCTGCTCTCGCCGGTGCTGATCTGCGCCATCCCACTGTTCGACTCGATCGCCGTGGTGGTCAAGCGTCTGCGCCGCGGGGCGCCGATCATGCGCGGCGACCGTAACCATATCAGCCACCGGCTGACCCGGCTGGGCGTCGGCCCGAAGGCCAGCCTGGGCGCGGTGGTCGCGCTGCAGGTGGCGCTGGCGGCCTCCAGCTTCCAGCTGCGCAACGCTGATCCGATCGCGGCAGTCGTCTCGCTCGCCCAGGCGGCCGCGGTGTGCATCGCGCTGGTGCTGCTGGAGACGTCGCGTGACCACGGTTGATCAGGTCCGTCCGCCGATCCTCGACCGGGTGCACGATGTGCTCGTGCTGCTGCTGGTGGCGATGCGGCCCTGGTGCTGGGACGGTATGCCCGGGCAGCCGGCCGAGCTGGTGTGGCAGGGGCTGGCGGTCGGCGCCCTGCTCATCGTGGCGCTGGAGCAGGCGGCCGGCCTACGCCAAGCCTGGCTGTGGAGCTGGCGGGGCGTGGTCGCCGTCGCGCTGATTCTTGCCCTGCTGCCGGCAGTGCTGGACGCCGCCGAGCCGGCTCCGGCATGGTGCCGCTGGACCGGCTGGGTGGCCTGCGTCGCCGGCGCCGGCTACGTCATGCAGGTGCTGTCCGGCCGTCAGCGGCTGGCTATCGCCGCCCTGGGCGCCGGCCTCGCCGTCACCGCCATCCTCGGCCTCGCCCAGCCCGTCTGGGTGCTGCCGGCCATGGCTGCGGCGCAGCAGGCCGGCTCCAGCATCTTCGCCGCCATGCCCGGCGACGCCGGGGCGATCAGCGAGCGCATCGCCAACGGCGGCGTCTTCGCCACCTTCACCCTGTCCAACCAGTTCGGCGCCTATCTCGCCCTGCTGCTGCCGGTTCTCGCCGGCCTCGCCTGGAAGGCCTTCAAGGACCGTGGGCTTCAGCCCGCGCGGTCGCTTGTCGTGTCGACGACCGTCGGCCTCATCCTGCTCGCTGCCGCCGCCCTCTTCTTCACCGGTGCCAAAGGCGCCTGGGTTGCCCTTGCCACCGGCTGCGGCCTGGCTTGGTGGCTGGCCTTCTTCGGCCGCTTGTGGCACTGGTTGCCCCTGCCACTGGGCATTCTCGGAGTTGCGGGCCTGCTGTGGTCCGGTCTCGCCGCAGGCAGCATTGCGGTGCGCGAGGGCTATTGGCGCTCGGCCATCATCTTGGCCAACGAGGGGGCGCACGGCCTCGGTGGTTTCGCCGCGAACCAACCGCGCATCATGCTGCCAGGCGATGAACCGACCCGCTTTGTCCACAACGAGGTCCTCGAGGCCGCGGTCGCTGGTGGCTGGATCCTGGGCGCCCTCGCCGCTGTCGCGCTGCTGGTTCTGGCCTGGCCGCGACGCAGCGAAATCGAACCACTCCCCAGTCCCGGCCCGTCGCGCGCCCTAGTGCTGGCGCTGGCTTTCGCCGTGCCCTACCTCGCGCTGCTCGGCGCCTTCGACGGCAACCTGGGCTGGTGGCCGGGCGGCGGACTGCTCGCCAACCTCGGCTGGGCAACGCTGCTTGGAGGTCTCGCCGCTGGCGTGGCGCTGGCCCTGTGGCGGGCCGAGCCGCCGCCGGCCTGGGCCTGGGCGGGCGGGCTGTGCGCGGTGGCGCTGAAGGCGCTGATCGATTTTGACTTCCACGCTGGCGGCGTCATCGGCACCGCCCTGCTGGTCACGGTTATCGCCAACGCTCCGGCGCGGCAGGCGCTTGGCGCCGTCGGTCGCTGGATCCCCGCCATCGGGGCCGTGGCCGCCGCCATCGTTGTCGCCAGCGGCATGACCACCGCGCTGCGCCTAGCCGAGGCTGAGGACTGGGTCGCGACCGCCCGTCAGTCCACGGATCCGCAGGTGGCGATGGTGCTGGCCTTGCGCCTGGGTGCCGATCCGACGACCTCGCCCCAGGCCCTGGCCGCCGCGGCCGGACAGCGCGCCTGGGACTTGGCCGCTGGGGCCCCTGGCACCCGTCTGGCGGCCCTCGAACTGCTACCGGCAGAACCACGGACCCTCGACCTGGCCGACGAGCTGGCTGCCGCCGCACCGCACAGCGCGGCCATCGCTCTGCGCCATGCCCGCCTGCTGGCAGCCGGCAAGCGCTGGCGCGAGGCCGTCGACGAAGCCGAACGCGCTGCCAGTCTGGCGCCAACCGCGCCACGGGTGCTCGAACTCGCCGCCGGGGTGCTTGATCGTGCAGCATCGGCCCTGCCGGCTGCTGCCGATCGGGCGACAGCCCTGCGCGCCGAAGCCGAGCGTTTGCGGCCATTGGTGCATCCGGGCATGCGCGACCGTTAAGGATCGACGGCGGCCGGGGGTCGCGCTTGAGGCCAGATCCCGCATGGGTATCGTCGTAGGTCCAAACCGGAGAACCCCATGCCTGCCGACCCCGCCGCCACCGCCCAACAGCTGATGTCCGATGTATGGCCCCAGATCGAGGCCGTCTGCGCCGGCAAGCCGCCGGTCTTCCCGCGCCAGCTGGTGTGGTTGAACGGTGCGCCCGGCGCCGGCAAGGGCACCAACACCCGCACGATCATGAACATCCTTGGCATCGAGCGGCAGCCGGTGGTGGTCTCCGACCTGCTCTCCTCGCCCGAATTCATCAAGATCAAGAACAGCGGTGCCCTGGTTGGCGACAAGGATGTGGTCGGCCTGCTGCTCAAGAAGCTGCTTGAACCGCAATACGTTGCCGGCGCCATCGTCGACGGCTTCCCGCGCTCGCCTGCCCAGGCCGAATTTCTGCGTCTGTTCGTCGCCAAGCTGGCTCTGCTGGGCAATCCGCCGAGTGTGCGCGTGGTGGTGCTGAACGTCGCCGAGGACGTTGCTGTCGAGCGCCAGATCAAGCGTGGCCGCGAGGCCGTGCTCAGCAACGAACTGGCCCGCAAGCAGGGTGGATTGATGCAGGACATCCGTGCCACCGACGTCGATCCGGCCAGCGCCGCGAAGCGCTTCCGCGTCTTCCAGGAGCAGACCGTCGACGCGCTGAAGTCGCTGCAGGGCACCTTCCCCTGCCACTTCATCGACGCTGGCGCTGACATCCCGACGGTGGCCAAGTCGATCGAGCAGGCTCTCGCCGCCTGAGCAGCCGAGCCCCGGGCGGATCTTGCCCGCCTGTGGCATGAGCCATGCTGCTTCACCTTCGGAGCATGCATGGCCTATCTTGAACCGTTGATGCGGCGGAACTTCCTCGAGTACGCCAGCTACGTCGTCGTCGACCGCGCCATCCCCGACCTGCGCGATGGCTGTAAACCTGTGCAGCGACGTATCCTGCACACGCTGTGGACGATGGACGACGGCAAGTTCATGAAGGTCGCCAACGTCATCGGCGAGACCATGAAGCTGCACCCGCACGGCGACGCCTCGATCGGCGATGCCCTGGTGGTGCTGGCCAACAAGGGGCGTTCGCCCGGCGATGCGGACCTCGGCTACTTCATCGAGCGCCAGGGCAACTTCGGCAACATCCTCACCGGCGACAACGCCGCCGCGCCGCGCTACATCGAATGCCGTCTGTCTGCCCTGGCCAAGGAGACGCTCTTCAATCCGGCCCTGACCCCGATGGTCCCGTCCTACGACGGCCGCAAGGAAGAGCCCGAAGCCCTGCCCAGCAAGCTGCCGACCATTCTCCTGCTCGGCACCGAGGGCATCGCGGTGGGCATGGCCACCTCGATCCTGCCGCACAATCTCGGCGATCTGCTCAAGGGCCAGATCGCCATTCTCAAGGGCGAGCGCTTCCGTCTGTATCCGGACTTCCCGCAGGGCGGGATCATGGACGCCTCGGAGTACGACGACGGCAAGGGCAAGGTCCGGGTTCGCGCCAAGATCGACAACGACGGCGACAAGAAGGTGGTGATCCGCGAGATCCCGCCCGGCACCACGGTCGAGAGCCTGATCGAGTCGATCGAGGAGGCGATCCAGAAGGGCAAGGTCAAGATCAGCGAGATCAGCGACCGCACCGGCTCCGAGGTCGAGATCGTCCTGGCCCTGCAGCGCGGCGTCTACGCCGACGAGGTCATCCCGCAGCTCTACGCTTACACCAGCTGCGAGAACTCGATCAACTCGAACATCGTCGTCATCCGCGACGACAAGCCGGTCGAGCTGCAGGTCGCCGACCTGCTGCGCGCCTGCACCGAACGCCTTCAGGTCCTGGCCAAGGCCGAGCTGGAGCACGAGCTGGGCAAGCTGGTGGCGAAGCAGCATAGCCTGACCCTGGAACGCATCTTCATCGAGAACCGCGTCTACAAGCGGATCGAGGAACAGAAGACGGCGGAAGGGGTGAAGAACGCCGTACTCAAGGGCATGGAGGCGTTCAAAGCCCAGTTCATCCGCGACCTCACCGATGAGGACGTCACCCGCCTGCTGGAGATCCCGATCAAGCGCATCAGCGCCTTTGACATCGAGCAGAACCGCAAGGACATCGGCGCCATCGAGGCCGAGATCAAGGCGATCAAGGCCAAGCTGAAAGATCTGGTCGGCACCTGCATCGGCTGGCTCGAAGGCCTGCTCGCCAAGTACGGCCCGAAGTTCCCGCGTCGCACCAAGGTCAAGGGCTTCGAGACGGTCGACAAGAAGGCGGTGGCCATCGCCAACCTACGCATCGGCTATGACGCCTCGACCGGCTTCCTCGGCTCGGCGGTGAAGAGCGGCGACCGCGAGCTGAAGATCAGCGAGTACGACCGATTCATCGCCATCATGCAGGACGGCATGTATCGCATCATGGGGCCGACCGAGAAGACGGTGCTGGAAGGCAAGATGCTGCACCTCGACCTCTTCGATCCGACGGCCGGCCTGACCGTCACCATCGTCTACCGCGACAAGAAGCGCGAGCCGTGGGGCAAGGTCACGACGATCAGTTCGTTCATCAAGGATCGCGATTACGAACTGATCAAGGACCGGGCCGGCAAGATCGACTTCTTCCGTGTCGGCATCGGCGGCGTCGCCACCCTGTACTTCGCCCCGGCCAAGGGCCAACGCGTGCACGAGCAGGTCGTCGACCTGGGCAAGCTGGAGCCCTGCGGCGTCGGTACCCGCGGCACCAAGCTGGCCGACAAGCCGGTGCAGAAGGTGGTGGTCCAGCGGTCGTCCGCGCCCGAAACACCGAAGTCCTGAGTCATGGAGCGCGAGGCGGCCTCCATCGGCGGCTTGGCCCGCCTGGCCCTGCCGCTGGCCGCCAGCACCGGCCTGGGCTTTTTCCTGCACTACGTCAATCGGACGGTGCTCAGCTGGTACAGCCCCGAGGCCCTCGCTGCCAGCCTGCCGGCCGGCATGCTGGCCTGGACCTTCCAGGGCATGTTCGTGGTGTCCTGCGGCTATATCGGCGTCTTCGCCGCCCAGCACCTGGCGGCCGGTGAGCGCCGCGAGGCCGGGGCGATGGTCTGGCCGATGTTCGTCCTCGCCGGCATCGGCCTGGTGTTCAGCGCCTGCCTGATCCCGCTGCGCCATCAACTGGCCGGCATCTTCGGCACCGAACCGGTGGTCGAGCGCGGTCTGGCCGAATTGCTCGGCTGGTACCTCGCCGAGGTCGGGCCGTTGGCCGCAGCCTCGGGGATCGGTGGTTTCTGCAGCGGTATCGGCCGTACCGGCCTGGTCCTGGGCATGAGCGCAGCCGGGGCGGTGACCTGCATCGCACTCAACCGTTGGCTGGTCCTCGGTGGCCTGGGTATGCCGGCCCTGGGCCTTACCGGCGCCGGCATCGCCAGTCTGGCCACCGCCGTGCTCATGTGCCTCGCCTGGTTGGCTTGGCTGTTCGCGCCCGCCCAGCGTCTCGCGTTGGAGACGTGGTCGGCGCGCAATCTCGACCGCGGACGGTTGCTCCGCTTCCTGTCGTTTGCCCTGCCGCGCGGAGCGACCGAGATTCTCGAGATGCTCGCCTTCGTCGCCTTCACCGCCGTGCTCACCCGGCTGGGGACAGACGCGCTCAGCGCCAGCAACCTGGCCTTCAACACCTATCTCTTGTTCCTGGTCCCGGTTATCGGTTTCGCCCAGGGCATCAGCATCGCGGTTGGTCAGGCCCTTGGCGCCGGCAATGCCGGGAGCGCCGAACAGGCCGGGCGCGTGGTGCGTTCAGCCTTCGCCATCGTCGGTCCGTATATGCTGCTGGTCGCGGCGGCGTTCGTGCTGATCCCCCGGCTGTTGCTGCAGCCGGCGCATCATGGCGACGCCGTGCTGTGGGATCGCCAGATGGAACTGGCCGTGCCGGTGATGCTGTTCCTCGCTGTCGCCATGCCCTTTGAGATGCTGCACTGGGTGTGGCGTTCGGCGATCCAGGGGGCGGGCGACACGCGCTGGCCGCTGGTCATGCTGGTCGGTCTCGCCATTGTCCTGCTGGCGGTGCCGGCCTGGCTGCTGCGCTCCCACATGTCCCCCGGCCTGGGCGGGCTGCGCATCTGCTACGGGTTGTTCATCACCTATCTGGTCGGCATCGCCGTGGCGATGTGGCTGCGCTATCGCTTCGGCCCCTGGCGTGGGATGAGTGTCCGGGCTGTTTAGTAGGGAGTGCCGGCGAGGGCGCTGGCGCTCCTGTTGCGTCACTACATGCAGCGACCCCGGACAGATGTCCGGGGTCGTTGAGGATCTAAGGGCCTGTAAGGAAATAACATTTACAACACAGCGGGTCGCTGCACGCTAGGCTTCCGTCCTGAAGAGCCTCGCCCAGCTTCGCCGCCAGTACCGACAACTAGCCCCCGTGCTCGATGAGCGCGGGCGACGGGTGTGGGCTGCAACGGAGGCGGCCGCATTAGGTCCAGGGGGCATCTCCTTTGTATCCAGAGCTACGGGGATCTCGCGCCCAACAATCTATGCCGGACGGGCTGACATCTCATCCAAGATAAAGCTGGCCCCCGGCCGTATTCGTCGACCCGGGGCCGGCAGGAAGACTGCGGCACATGTAATCCCTGCTTTGGCTGAGAGGCTGGAATCGTTGGTTGATCCGACATCCAAAGGCGACCCCATGTCGCCTCTGCGCTGGACCTGCAAGAGCACGAGAAATCTATCGGACGAGCTAGCGCATGGCGGAGTGAGGATCAGCCACACGACGGTTGCACAAATGCTTCATGGCCTTGGGTACAGCTTGCAGGGCAACAGGAAGGCAGAGGAAGGGAATCAGCACCCTGACCGAAACGCTCAATTTGAGTTCATCAATCGCAGTGTTCAGAGGGAGATGCAACACGACAATCCGGTCATATCCGTTGACACAAAGAAGAAGGAACTGGTAGGAAACTACAAGAATACTGGAAGGAACTGGCTCAAGCGGGGCACGGCGCCAAGGGTCAACGGGCATGACTTTCCCGACCCTGAAGTCCCACGGGCATTCCCCTACGGAATCTACGACCTCGGCCGAAACGAGGGCTTGGTGGTGGTCGGAACCGATCACGACACTTCGGCCTTCGCGGTGAACGCCATCCACAGTTGGTGGAATAGGGTTGGCAAAAAGAGCTATCCGCATGCAACCAGAATTACGATCACGGCCGATGCTGGCGGAAGCAATGGGAACAAACGTCGTTTGTGGAAATGGGAACTACAGCGCATGGCAGACGCCGCAGGAATCCCAATCTCCGTGATGCACTTTCCACCTGGAACGAGCAAGTGGAACAAGGTCGAGCACAGACTCTTCTCGTTCATCAGTCAGTCGTGGAAAGGAGTTCCACTGAAGACCTATGAGACCATCGTGAATCTCATCGCGTCAACAACCACGCGGAGTGGGCTCAAGGTCAGATGCAAGTTGGACAAGAGGAGTTACCAAGTAGGCCGAAAGATCAGCGATCAGCAGATGCGATTGGTGAACATGACCAGAGCGGAATTCCACGGCGATTGGAACTACACAATCATGCCGAGGCTGAATAAGGCGTAATGGTTATATCCTTACAGACCCTAAGCTCTGAAGGCTCTTACTTCTTGGCCACGGTCTCGAGCAGTTCCTTGACCTTGGTCGCCTTGCCGACGCGGCCACGCAGGTAGTAGAGCTTGGCGCGGCGGACGCGGCCAGCGCGGGTCACCGCGACCTTGGCCAGACGGGGGCTGTTGATCGGCCAGGTGCGCTCGACGCCCTCGCCGGCGACGATGCGCCGGACGGTGAAGGACGAGTTGATGCTGCCGTGGCCACGTGACTTGGCGATGACGGTGCCGTTGAAGATCTGGACGCGCTCTTTGTCGCCCTCCTTGATCTTGACATGCACGTCGACGGTGTCGCCGACCTTGAAGTCGCCGAGGGGTTCCTTGCGCAGGGAAGATTTCGTGGCGATGTCGAGCAGGTTCATGGCGGACTCCGGCCAATTGGCCGCCTGGGATGGTTACGGGCGCGGGATACTAGTCTGCAGGCTGATGTGTCAATGCATGCTCTTCCTGCATGGCGTGGTCGTTGGGGCCTTGGCCTGGTTGACTGCCCGTCCAGCCAGGGGATGGTCCCGCCACGTTCTGCATGGCAGCACGCATATCCTTCCATGGTCACCCCAAGCAGCGATCGGCAGTCGACCCAGCGCAGCCCCTTCCGGGGGGTCAACGCTGGTTATTTGCCGGTGGCCGGGGCGTTGCTGGGTCTGGGCGGCGGCTATCTCATCGACCAGGCGGCCGGGACCCTGCCGCTGTGGACCCTTATCCTCGGCGTGGTGATGACCGGGGCGGGCTTCTACCATCTGATCAGGGAGGCGCGGCGGTGATCATGACCCTGCTCGCGACGGCGCTGGTGTCGATCACGCTGGCCTTCGCCGCGTCGTGGGTGGCTCGCCGTGGCCTGCACGGTGACCTCGGACGCTGCCTCGCCTACCAGATGCTGGCGCTGGCCGTTCGTGTCGCCGGAATGACCGTGTTCGTCCTGGCCCTGCACCAGTTCGCCCCCGCCCATCTCATGGCCGGAGTGGTTTTTGCAGTGGTTATGCTGGTCTGCGGGCTCGCCCTGGACGTGCGGGCCCAGCTTCGCATACTGCGCCCCCCCACCGAGACGGCCAAGGATCGCGCCCGTGCCTGAGACCGGAACAGCAGCAGCCGAGCACGCTCCCGCCTCCGCCGCCATGGCGGAAGAGACTGCGTCCGTCGGTGTCGGCCAGGTCCACGCCGGCGAGCACGAGTCCTACGATTTCGGTGCGATGATGGTGCACCACAACCTCGCCTATCCTGCCTGGGAGCCCCTGCACGGCGTCCTGCTGCTGGTGTTCGACCTGCCCGGCTACGCGGCTCGCAATCAGGCCTCGCTGGCGACCAAGGACGGCTACGCCGCCGCCGACCCGGCTCCATGCCTGGAGTGGGCCGGATCCTACGCCCGTTCGCACGGCGACACCGATCCCGTCCCACTCGCCAAGGCGATGGTGGTGGCCAAGCACGAGAGCACCTTCGGCGCCTTCCCCCAGGCCCTGTCGTTCTTTACCCAGCAGACCTTCTTCGGCACCGTGGCCCTGGTGCTGCTGGCTGTCGTGCTGATCGGCTTCGCCCGCCGGCGCATCGACCAGCTCAAGCCGGCCGGCCGTATCCAGCACATATTCGAGGCGATCGTGCTGTTCGTGCGCGACGACATTGTGCGGCCGAACATCCAGCATGGCGACCGCTGGACCGCGCACTTCACCGCCATGTTCCTCGCCATCCTGGTGATGAACGGGATTGGCATGATCCCCGGCACTGGCACCGCCACCGGCAACATCGCGGTGACCACAGCCCTGGCTGTGACCACGCTGGTCTCAATGCTCTATTTCGGCATGAAGCGGCAGGGTATCGCGGCGTTCTGGATCAACCTGGTGCCGGTGCACTTCAGCCTCAAACCGGCCGAACTGATGATCTGGCTGATGCTCGCCGGCATCGAACTGCTCGGCCTGCTGATCAAGCCCACCGCGCTGGCCATCCGTCTCTTCGCCAACATGTTCGCCGACCACACCGTGCTGCTCGCCTTCTCCAGCCTCGGCCTGATCATCTTCGCCGCCCGGCCTGAGATGGTCGGTCTCTCACTCGGCATGAGCGCCTTCGGCCTGCTCATGACTACAGTCATCTACTTCCTCGTACTCCTCGTCGTCCTCATCCAGGCCTACGTCTTCACCCTTCTTTCCGCCGTGTTCATCGGTCAATCGATGCACCCGGAGCACTAACCGGAGCGCCCCATGTCCGATCTCGCCACCGTCGTCCACACCCTCGCCCAGGTCGCAGCCAGCGCCGAGGCCGCCACCACCACCGCTGCCCAGGCCGTGAGCTTCTCGCCTCTCGGCGCCGGCATCGCCTTCGGCATCGCGGCCGGTGGCGCCGGCATCGGCATTGGCCTCACCGCCGCCGCCGCCCTCTCGGGCATGGCCCGCCAGCCGGAACAGGGCAATGCCCTCAAGGGCACCATGATCCTCGGCATCGCCTTCATCGAAGGTCTCGCCCTGATCGCCATGGTGTTCGCGCTGGTGGTGGTGTTCCTCAAGTGACCTGCCAGGGTGCCGGGCGTCGCCTGGCATCTCCCCAGCCAAGACCGGAGTCAGCGCCGTGGACCTGATCAAGCAGTTCATCCTCGCAAACGCCGCCAGCTTCTGGTGGTCGGTGGTGGCGTTCTTCGTCTTCGTGGTGGTCATCTACCGCTTCGGAGTGACAGCGATCGTCGCTGCCGTCGATGCACGCGAGGAGCGGATCCGCAAGCAGATCGAGGAGGCCGAGGCGGCCAACGCCGCTGCCAGGCAGATGCAGGCCGAACTAGAGCGCAAGATCCGCGCCACCGAGGACCAGGTCTCGACGATGATGTCGAAGATGCGTCTTGAGGCCGAGCAGGCCCGCGACGGGCTGCTCGAGAAGGGACGCGGTGAGGTCGAGGCGATGCGCCTGCGTGCCCTGCAGGACATCGAGGCCGCCCGCCATGGCGCCATCGTGCAGTTGCGCCAGGAGGTCGCCGACATCGCCACCGAGGTGGCCGGCAAGATCATCGGCGAGAAACTCGGCGACGCCCGCCAGGGCGAGCTCGTCGCCCAGGCTATCGACGCCTACGAGGCGGCGGCGAGGCGCTGAACCATGGCCCACCCCGCCACCGTCCCCGGCGTCTACGCGCAAGGCCTGCTTGAGGTCGCGGCTGAGCGTGGCGTGCAGCCAGCCGTGATCGAGAGTTGCCGTGCGCTGGCCGAGGCCCTGGCTCCCGAGGCACTCGCAGCACTCGACGATCCGCGAGTCGGCAAGATCCGCGCCAAGGAAGCGCTGGCAGCCGTACTCAAGGACCACCCGCAGGTCGTCATCGACCTGCTGCGCCTGCTCGTCGACCGCAACCGCCTGGCCGAGGCCCCGGTCATCCTGCACGAGGCGGTGGCCCGGGCCGAGGCTGCCGCCGGCGTCGTCCGCGTCCGCGTGACCGCCGCCCGGCCACTGGCCGCCGCCCTGACGCAGCGCCTCATCGCCGCCGTCGGCGGCAAGGCCGATATCACCGAGGTCGTCAACCCCGCCCTAATCGGCGGGGCCACCGTCCGGGTTGGCGACCGCCTGGTCGATGCCAGCGTCAAGCGCCAGCTCAGTGAGATGCACAACCGCATGATCAACGCGCCCCTCAGCGATGCGCTGTGGGCCAAGGAGTGAATGTGAAGATCCGCGCCGATGAGATGACCAGCGTGATCCGCGCCCAGCTCGCCAACTACGGGGCGAAGCCCGTGGTCGATGAGGTCGGCACCGTGGTGATGGTCGGTGACGGCATCGCCCGCATCACCGGCCTCTCCGGGGTCATGGCCGGCGAAATGGTCGAGTTTGAGAACGGCGCCTTCGGCCTGGCTCTCAACCTTGAAGAAGGCGTGGTCGGTTCGGTGGTGCTCGGCGACTACGTCAGCCTCAAGGAGGGGATGATCGCCCGCCGCACCAAGCGCGTGCTTGAGGTGCCGGTTGGCCAGGCCCTGCTCGGCCGCGTGGTCGACCCGCTCGGCCGCCCGCTCGATGGCAAAGGCCCGATCAAGAACGATGGCACCCGCCGCGTGGAAAGCCCGGCCCCCGGCCTTGCCGACCGCCGCAGCGTACACGAACCACTGCAGACCGGCCTCAAGTGCATCGACGCGATGATCCCGGTCGGCCGCGGCCAGCGCGAGCTAATCATCGGCGATCGCAAGACTGGCAAGACCGCGATCTGCATCGACACGATCATCAACCAGAAGGGCAAGGGCGTTGTCTGCGTCTACGTCGCGATCGGCCAGAAGGAGTCGACCGTCGCCGCGATCGTCAAGCAACTCGAGGCGATCGGCGCCATGAGCTACACCATCGTGGTCGACGCCTCGGCCTCGATGCCGGCCCCGATGCAGTACCTCGCACCCTACACCGGCGCGGCCATGGCCGAGTACTTCATGTACCACACCTGGCTGCACGACTCTCCGCCAGGATCCTCCGGACCGGGCCAGCCCAAGCTGGTCGACGGCAAGTACGTGCAGTGCCCGGTCAAGGATGGCGGGCGCGGCTTCGCCACCTTCTGCGCCTACGACGACCTGTCGAAGCAGGCCGCCGCCTACCGCGAGATGTCGCTGCTGCTGCGCCGTCCGCCCGGCCGCGAGGCCTATCCCGGCGACGTGTTCTACCTGCACTCGCGCCTGCTCGAGCGTTCGGCCAAGCTTTCGGACAAGCTTGGCGGCGGCTCGCTCACCGCCTTCCCGGTGATCGAGACCCAGGAAGGTGAGGTCTCGGCCTACATCCCGACCAACGTGATCTCGATCACCGACGGTCAGATCTACCTGCAGCCTGACCTGTTCAACGCCGGCCAGCGTCCGGCCGTAGACGTCGGCATCTCAGTGTCGCGCGTGGGCGGCAACGCCCAGATCAAGGCGATGAAGAAGATCGCCGGCACCCTGCGCCTTGACCTGGCGGCCTACCGCGAACTGGAAGCCTTCTCGCAGCTCGGCACCGAGCTCGACCCTGCCACCCAGAAGCAGCTCGATCGCGGTGCGCGCATGGTCGAACTGCTCAAGCAGGGTCAGGCCCAGCCGATGGAAATCGTCGACCAGGTGCTGGTGATCAAAGGTGCTGGCGAAGGCATGCTCGACGATGTGTCGGTCGAGCAGGTTGGACTCTTCGAGAGCGAATACATCGTCTTCATGCACACTGAGCACGCCGCCCTGCTCGCCGATGTTGCCAAGGCCCGCGAGTTCACCGCCGAGGCCGACACCCGGGCCAAGGACGCGACCAAGCGCTTCCGCACCCTGTTCAAGGAGAAGCACGGCACCAAGGCCTGAGCCTGAAGCCGCGAGTCCCCCATGGCTAACCTCCGTGACATCCGCAAGCGCCGCCGTGGCGCCGCCAATACGCGCAAAATCACGCGTACGATGGAACTGGTGTCGAGCGCCAAGCTCAAGAAGGCGCAGGACGCGGCCAATGCCTCGTATCCCTTCGCTCGCACGCTCTACAACCTGATGGCGGCGTTGACCGGGGCGATGAGCGAGGTCGATAAGCATCCCCTAATGAAGGTGCGCCCGGTCAAGGTCGTCAGCCTCTATCTGATGGCGTCGGACCGCGGCCTGTGCGGCTCATTCAACGGCAACCTGGTCGCCAGGGCGCTGGAGCGGGCCAAGTACCACCGGGCGCTGGGTCGCGAGGTACGTTTCATCGCCCTGGGCAAGAAGGGTGCGACCACCCTGCAGTTCTTCGGCGAGACGGTCACGGCGACCCACACCAAGATCGTCGGCCAGGTCAACTACGAGGCCTGCGAGCGCCTCGCCAGCGCCGCCATCGACGACTTCGTCGCCGGACGCAGCGATCTGACCGAGGTGGTCTTCGCGCGCTTCCTCTCCGCTGGCCGGCAGGAGGTGCGCGCGCAGACCCTGCTGCCCGCTGGAACCGGCGAGGAGCACAGCTCGGGCAAGGACCTTTCCGGCGCCCGGGTCGCGGTCGGCTCAAAGCCCGACTACATCTTCAACGAGCCTCCCGAGGTCCTGTTCGCCAGCCTGGTGCCGCGCGCGGTACGGGCCGAGTTCTACGCCTTCTCGCTGCAGACCACCGCAGCCGAGCACGCTGCTCGCCGTCTGGCGATGAAGAATGCCTCCGACGCCGCCGGCGAAATGGTCCGCGGCCTCACCCTCGTCTATAACCGCGGTCGCCAGGGGAAGATCACCCAGGAGATCGCCGAGATCACCGGCGCCGTTGAGGCGATGGCCTGAACATGGGTTTCAAGTTTCGGGTTTCGGGTTTCGGGTCGAGCCAGCGCGTTACAGCGGGCCCTGGAATTCCTTTTTCCGAATCCCGAAACTCGAAACCAGAAACTCGAAACTGAGGCAATTCATGAATTCAGGCACCGTCGTCCAGATCATCGGCTCCACTCTCGACGCAGAGTTCGAGCAACTGCCAGGCATTTATAGTGCACTGGAGATGGATATCGTCGATCCCTCCAACAACAAGTCGACCCGACTGGTCGCCGAGGTGCAGCAGCACCTGGGCCGCAACCGCGTCCGCGCTGTGGCCATGGCCACCACCGACGGCTTGGTGCGCGGACAGCAGGTGCGCGACACTGGCGCGCCGATCAGCGTCCCGGTCGGCGAGGAGACCCTCGGTCGCATCTTTAACGTGCTCGGCGAGGTGATTGACAACGGCGACCAGGTGTCGGCCGCCTGTCCGCGCCGCGCCATCCATCAGAAGGCGCCCGAGTTCAAGGACCTCAATCCCGAGACCGAGATCCTTGCCACCGGCATCAAGGTGGTTGATCTGCTCGCGCCCTATGTGAAGGGCGGCAAGATTGGCCTCTTCGGTGGTGCCGGCGTGGGCAAGACCGTCATCCTGATGGAGCTGATCAACAACGTGGCCAAGGCACACGGCGGCTTCTCGGTGTTTGCGGGCGTCGGCGAGCGTACCCGCGAGGGCAACGACCTGTGGAACGAGATGATCGAGGCCGGCGTCATCGCGGTCGAGAAGGACGAGAAGGGCCACGCCAAGTGGGACGAGCGCGGCTTCCCCATGGTCAAGCCCGGCGTCAGCCGCTGCTCGCTAGTCTACGGCCAGATGAACGAGCCGCCCGGTGCGCGTCTACGCGTGGCGCTGTCGGCCCTGACCCAGTGCGAGCATCTGCGCGACACCACTGGCAAGGACGTGCTGCTCTTCGTTGACAACATCTTCCGTTTCACCCAGGCCGGTTCCGAGGTGTCGGCCCTGCTTGGCCGCCTGCCCAGCGCGGTGGGCTACCAGCCGACCCTGGCTTCGGAAATGGGCGCCCTGCAGGAGCGCATCACCTCGACCCGCAAGGGCTCGATCACTTCGATCCAGGCCGTGTACGTCCCTGCTGATGACTACACCGACCCGGCTCCAGCCAACACCTTCGCCCACCTCGACGCGACCACCAACCTGTCGCGCGGCATCGCCGAGAAGGGTATCTACCCGGCCGTCGATCCACTCGCTTCGACCAGCCGCATCCTGCAGCCGCACATCGTCGGCGAGCGCCACTACCGTGTCGCGCGCGGGGTGCAGAAGGTGCTGCAGCGCTACAAGGACCTGCAGGACATCATCTCGATCCTCGGTGTCGACGAACTGTCCGACGATGACAAGCGCCTGGTCGCACGTGCCCGCCGCCTCGAGCGCTTCATGTCGCAGCCCTTCGCGGTCGCGGCGCAGTTCACCGGCATGCAGGGCATCTTGATGAAGCTTGAGGACACCATCCGCAGCTTCGAGGCGATCCTCTCCGGCGAGTACGACACCCTGCCCGAGTCGGCATTCATGTACGTCGGCACGATCGAGGATGTGGTCGCCAAGGCCGAAAAGATGAAGAACGCGAAGTAAGCAGCCATGCCTGTCACCCTCAAACTCGTCACACCGGTCAAGATCATGCCGCCCATCCAAGGCGAGCAGGTGACGATTACGGCCAGCGATGGCGAGATCGGGGTGCGTCAGGGCCACGCGCCGCTGGTCGCCCTGGTTGGCCATGGCCGCGTCTCGGTCAGCGGCGGCAAGACCTTCGCCGTCCGCGGCGGGGTCGCGCAGGTGCTTAAGGACGAGGTCAACGTGCTGGTTGACGAGGCGGTCGAGGTCGGCTCCATCGAGGTTCCCAAGGTCCAGGCCCGTCTCGATGCCATCGCCGGCGGCCTGCCGGCCACCTCGGCCGACGAGGTCGCCTGGTTGCGCGCCCAGCTCGCTCTCGCCAGGCACGCGAAGGTCTAGGCCGTCCGTGTCCGACGTCCCCTGGATCGACACCGCGGCTGGCCTGGCCGAGGTCGCGGCCGCCTGCGCCTCGGCATCGTGGATAGCCCTCGATACCGAGTCCAACTCAATGCACGCCTACCGCGAGCGTTGCTGCCTGGTGCAGATCAATGCTGGCGGTCAGATGTTCGTACTCGACCCGATCGCCCTCGGCGCCGAGGTCTTCGCCGTGCTCAAGTCCCCGCTGGAGGACCCGGCGATCACCGTCTGGCTGCACGGCGGCGAGTACGACTGCGCGGTCATGCGCCGCGACTTCGCCATCCAACTGCGTGGCGTGTTCGACAGCCAGCAGGCCGCCTCGATGCTGGGCTGGGAACGCACCGGCTACGGGGCCGTGGTCGAGCGCCTGATGGGCATCCAACTGGCCAAGGAGTTCGCGCAATACGACTGGGCGATCCGTCCGATCGATCCAGCGGCGCTGGAATACGCTATCGATGATGTGCGTCATCTGCCCGAGGCCGCCGCCCAGTTGCGGCAGCAGGTGCAGGACGCCGACCTAGTTGAAGAGACCGCCATCGCCTGCGCCGCAGTCGAAGAGGCGGGCTGGGGCGGCGGTTTCGATCCGGGCGGCTTCTACCGGGTGAAGGGCGCCCGCGACCTGGGCAAGCCGTGTCTGCCGGTGCTGGCGGCCTTGTGGACCTGGCGCGACGGCATGGCTCGCGAGATCGATAAACCGCCCGGTCGCGTGATCAACAACGAGACCATGCTGGCGCTCTGCCGCAAGCCGGTGGTCACCTGGGCGCAGCTCAAGGTCGCCGGGGTCAAGAACAGCGTCCTGACCACGCATGGCGAGTCCTTGCTGAACTGCCTGCGTGAGGCCAACGCCCATCCACCCGAACTGCCCCCACCGGTCAAACACCGCGAGGTTGAGCCGTTTGAAGAGGAGCGCGAAAAGCGCATGAAGGACTGGCGCCGCGCCGAGTCAGAGAAACGCGCCGTGCCGCTGCAGGCGGTACTGCCGGCCAAGGCCCTGGAGTTCCTCAAGCGCTACGGCGCCGAGGATCTCGCCCAGGTGCCGCAGCTTGGAGCCAAGCGCCTGGCGCTGTACGGCGACAAGCTGCGCGAGCTAGCGCGCTAGTCCCGCCGGCCGCCGATCAGGCCGGCGCGCCAGGCCCAGTAGAGCATCTCCATCAGCGCAACCACCGCCGAGGCGACATAGGTCATGCCGGCGGCGTTAAGCACGCCACGCACGGTGTCGTCCTCCTCGCCGGGCCGGGTGAGACCCAAGGTGGCGAGGGCGAGTTTGGCGCGCCGGCTGGCGTCGAACTCGTTGACCACGATGAACAGCGAGCAGGCCAGGGCGACGCCGAAGCCAAACACGCCGACCAGGGCCAGGGTGTATTGCCAGGTGCCGGGGACGACCTGTTGCCCAGCCGACAGCAGGATGCCGGCTATGACCAGCCAGGGGGCAAGCATCGAACCGAAGTGCGCCGGGTAGACTAGGATAGTGCGCATCCACATGCTGAAGGCGCCATGGGCGTGCTGCAGCGCGTGACCGACCTCGTGCGCGGCGACGCCGGCCGCCGCCGCTGTGCGGCCGTGGTAGACGTCGGGCGACAGGTTCAGGGTCTTCGCTCCCGGGTTGTAATGGTCGGAGAGGAAGCCCTGGTGTTCGTGCACCTCGACGTTGGTGATGTCGTTCTGACGCAGGATGGCTCGGGCGATCTCAGCGCCGGTCTTGCCGGAACGCAGTGGGACAAGTTTGCCGCGATTGAAGCGCAGCTTGACGTAGGCCGAGGCCGCGAACGACAGCAGCAGGCCGACGGCAATGATCGCCAGGTGGATGAAGTCGAGGCCTAAGAACATGGTCATTCCCCCCTATGCTGTCGGCATTTTAGCTCAGCCTGTGCCAATCATAGCCGATCCGGACCCGCCTTACACGGCACCCAGCACCCGTTCTCTAACACCTCTGCCGGGCCGAAGCGCGCCTTGTAGATCATTTTGGCGCAGCCGGCGACCCAGAAGCCGGGATACCACCAGCGCAGGCCGCATCGCGCTGCTTCGGCAATCTCAGCCATCGCCAGCACCGTGCCCAGGCCGCGGGTGCGTTCGGCCGGATCCCAGTAGCAGTACACGCTGCTCCAGGCGTCGCCAACCACATCGCACATGGCGACGCCGAGCAGCCGTCCGGCCCCATCGCGGGCGTGCAACTCGCCACCCGGGATGCTGGCGTCGTCGATGGCGAAGCGCGCGGGCTGTTCCTCGGCGTGATCGTCATGGACCGTGGCCTGATAGGCGCGCCACAAGGCCAGGCGTTCATCGTCGAGGCCGCGGAGATGCCAGCTGAAGGTCAGGTCGGCATTGCGCCGCCAGGCCCGGCGCTGGTCGCTGCGCGGAGCGAACGCCGCGACCGCGACGCGGATCGGCTGGCAGGCCTCGCAGTCCGGGCAGGTCGGCCGGTAGAACATCGCCCCGTTGCGGCGGAAGCGGTTGTCGAGCAAAACGCGGTAGAGGTCGGCATCGACCGGATCGGCCACGTGGAAGGCGTGGAAGGAACGACCGGTCAGGTACGGGCAGGGGCCGGCGTCGATCAGGGCACCGCGGATGGAGGCCATGGTTGGTTCTGCCGCGAGACGCCAGCTGTCCCGCGGCAGGCGTTGACCAACGCTTGCCGCGGGACCGCCGGCGTCCCGCCGGCTCGGGTCTCAATAGATCGGGAACCGGTCGCACAGCGCCCGCGCCTCGGCCTTGGCTGCTGCCAGCGCCGCGGCGTCATCGCGGCCCTTCAGCGCCTTGTCCATGATGCGCGCCACCTGCACCGCCTCGGCGACGCCGAAGCCGCGGCTGCATACGGCCGGGGTGCCGATGCGGATGCCGCTGCCCTGCTGGGCTGGCTGGGTGTCGAAGGGGATAAGGTTCTTGTTCACCGTCACGCCCACTTCGTGCAGCTTGTCCTCGGCCTGCTTGCCGGTGACGCCCTGGCTCATGACGTTGAGCGAGAAGAGGTGGTTGTCGCTGCCGCCGGAGACGACCTGCCAGCCGAGCTTGAGGAACTCGTCGGCCATGGCGCTGGCGCTGGCTTTGACCCGGCCCATGTACTCGGCGAATTCCGGGCGCAGAGCTTCGCCGAAGGCGACCGCCTTGGCGGCGATGACGTGCATCAGCGGCCCGCCCTGGATGCCGGGGAAGACGCGGCTGTTCACCTTCTTGAAGTGCTCTGGGCTGCGGGCGAAGATCATGCCGCCGCGCGGGCCGCGCAGGGTCTTGTGCGTGGTGGTGGTGACGAAGTCGGCGTAGCCGAAGGGACTGGGGTGCAGGCCGGCGGCGACCAGGCCGGCGATGTGCGCCATGTCGACGAAGAGCAGGGCGCCGATTTTCTTGGCGATCGCGGCGAAAGCCGGAAAGTCGAGGGTGCGCGAGTAGTTCGAGGCTCCGGCGATGATCATCTTCGGCTGGAACTCGACCGCGATGCGCTCGACCTCGGCCATGTCGATGCGGCCGGTGTCCTTGCTGACGCCGTAGCTCTGGATGGTGTAGTCGAGGCCGGAGAAGTTCAGCTTGTAGCCATGCGTCAGGTGGCCGCCGTGGTCGAGGGACATGCCCAGGACCTTATCGCCCTTCTGTAGACCCGCCGCCATGTACACCGCCATGTTGGCCTGTGAGCCGGAGTGCGGCTGGACGTTGCAGCCATAGTCGGTCTTGAACAGCTGTTGGGCGCGGCGGATCGCCAGCTCTTCAGCCTGGTCGACGAATTCACAGCCGCCGTAGTAGCGTTTCCCCGGATACCCTTCGGCATATTTATTGGTCAACAGCGAGCCCTGGGCCTCCATCACCGCGGTCGAGACGATGTTCTCGGAGGCGATCAGCTCGATGGTGTGTTGCTGGCGGTCGGCTTCGCGCTGAACGATGGCGGCGACTTCTGGGTCGCTGGAGGCCAGGGTGCGCGGGGCGGTGAAACGGGCGGCGGGGGCGGGGTTGGACATCGGGCATCTCCCAGTCGGGGGTTGTGGATGCCCAGGCGCGCGGCGAATGCCTCGGTGACTCCCTCGCGGTTGCCCGCGTCCAGCCCGGCGGGCCGTCAGCGCCAGTCGTCACCGATGGGCAGGAGGATGCCGTCAGCGCGGCCTGCTCAAGCCCCAGCCTGCGCATGCAGTACAGGCAGGCCGAAGGCGCTGATCTCGGCCCGGTCGACCGCCTGGTTAACCTCCTTGGCACTGCGTAAAGCCTGATCGACCGCCACCAGGGCCGCTTCGACCTGGCCGACATGCCGCCTGGTCGCCTCCCGGATGGCCTGGGCCTCCCGCGGATCGATACTGAGCGAGTCGGCCAGATGCAGGGTCTCACGGGCGGCGTTGCGTGCCGCAAGCAGGGCATTCCAGGCCCCTTCAGCAGTGTGCAGGGCGATTTCGGCGTGTCGGCGCATGTTTCCCTCCGCTACTTCCACCATCATACGGGTGATTCCCGGGCCGTACAAGTTACGATCGGTGTGATTGAAATCATCACTTGCCTACCGGCGATCTCGTTTCGTCGCGCCCCCGGCCCGCCTGTGGCGATCCGGAGGGAAGGGCATACGACGCCGTCCAGGAGTCCACGCATGACCCGCTTTGCCATCCTCGCCTGCGCCCTCGCCCTGACCGCCTGCGGTCCGCCCCGCACCATCGCCCTCAATTACATGAAGGTCGATGTCAGCGACACCCAGGCGGCTGAAGACAAGATGGCCCTGAAGGCCCTGCCGGGCGTCGACAACGTCGTCCTGGAACACGCCCGCGACGGCACCGTCCGGGTGCAGGTCTACGCCCTCGATGGCAAGGAGGCCGGGGTGATGCCCAAGGTCGAGGAGCTCGGCTACACCCGCGTCCGCTAGGCTGTTTGTTTGGGGGCTTGCGCCCCCACGGCCTTCGGCCTGCCCCCCGGCCTTTGTCGCGGCTCGGTTTCGTCACTGCGTTCCGAAACCGTGGGCGGATGGGCTTCGCCCATTGTATCCGCCCACCGCTGCTCGGCGGCCGTCGTCGCTACGCTCCTCTTTGACGAAGTGCCCCCCGGCCTTTGTCGCGGCACGGTTTCGTCACTGCGTTCCGAAACCGTGGGCGGATGGGCTTCGCCCATTGTATCCGCCCACCGCCGCTCGGCGG
The DNA here is from genome assembly GCA_038203025.1 of Planctomycetota bacterium. Classification (GTDB taxonomy): domain Bacteria; phylum Planctomycetota; class UBA11346; order UBA11346; family UBA11346; genus UBA11346. The sequence continues at coordinate 25,566 of JBBREK010000003.1, read as the reverse complement.
CCGTCGTCGCTACGCTCCTCTTTGACGAAGTGCCCCCCGGCCTTTGTCGGGGCACGGTTTCGTCGCAGGCTCCGAAACCGTGGGCGGATGGCTTCGCCATTATATCCGCCCACTGCCCCTCGGCGGCCGATGCTCGCTGCGCTGCGCCCAGGGCTGAGCCCTGGACCCCAGGTGCGCACCGGATGGACCGGCGTGCTGGCGCGGCTGTCGACGGGCCTAGCATGCCCGCCCTCCGACCATGCTGCACCGCACTGACGACCTGCGCATCGAGGGCCTCTCGCCTCTGCTGCCCCCCGCCATCCTCATGGAGGAGCTGCCGCTCTCCGAGCGCGCCTCGGAGACGGTGGCGCAGGGACGCGAGGCCGTCATGCGCATCCTGCGCGCCGAGGACGACCGCTGCATCGTCGTGGTCGGGCCGTGCTCGATCCATGATCCGGCGGCAGCGCTGGAGTACGCCGGCCGGCTCAAGCCGCTGGCCGAGGCCCTGGCCGGCGAGCTGTGCGTGGTCATGCGCGTCTACTTCGAGAAGCCACGCACCACGGTGGGCTGGAAGGGTCTGATCAACGATCCTGACCTCGACGGGTCGTTCCACATCAACAAGGGCCTGCGCTTGGCGCGCAAGCTGCTCTGCGATCTGGCTGATCTCGGTCTGCCGGTTGGCTGCGAGTTTCTCGATCCGATCACCCCGCAGTTCATCGCTGATCTGGTCAGCTGGGGAGCGATCGGGGCCCGCACCACCGAGAGCCAGGTGCACCGCGAGCTGGCCAGCGGCCTGTCGGTGCCGGTCGGCTTCAAGAACGGGACCGACGGCAACCTGCAGATCGCCATCGACGCGATGCGCAGCGCGGCGCACCCGCACCGCTTCCTCTCGGTGACCAAGCAGGGGGTCGCAGCGATCGTCGCCACGCGCGGCAATCCCGACACCCACGTCATCTTGCGCGGCGCCGCCAGCGGCCCCAACTATGCCTCGGCCGACGTCGTCAAAGCCACCGCCGCGCTGACCGCGGCCGGCCTGCCGGACCGGGTGATGATCGACTGCAGCCATGGCAATAGCGCCAAGGACCACCGCCGGCAGACCGTGGTCGGTGCGGCGGTGGCCGACCAGCTGCGCGCCGGCGAACGCGGCATCATCGGCGTGATGATCGAGAGCCACTTGGTCGGCGGCCGGCAGAACGCACCCAGCCGCGGCGCCCCGGCCGAGCTGGTCCACGGCCAGTCGATCACCGACGCCTGCCTGGCCTGGGACGACACGGTACCGGTGCTGCGCGGCCTCGCCGCTGCGGTGGCCGCCCGCCGTGGCGGCTGATCGGCTCCGCGTCTACCGACCCCCGCTTGCCCGTGCCGGGATTGCACGATGCTCCCGCCCCCCATGGGTGAGCTTCGCGACCGTTATCTCGAACTGCAGCAGAAGGTGGAGAAATTCGCCGGCGTGGTGTCACTGGACGCCAAGCTGCAGCTGATTGCCAGGCTGGAGGCCCGCATGAGCGAGGCCGACTTCTGGAACGACCAGGCCCGCGCCCAGGTGCACCTCCAAGAGCTGAAGACCACCAGGTCGGTGTCTCAACCGTGCCTGGAGATGCGCCAGGCGGTCAAGGACAGCCTGGAGCTGCTGGAGATGGCCGAATCAGAGAACGACCAGCCGACCATCGCCCAGGTCGATGCCGACCATGCCCGGCTGCTCGCTGCCTACGAGGCGCTGGAGCTGAAGCTGGCCCTGGGCGGCAAGTACGACGCCTGCAACGTCTTCCTGCGCATCACCCCGGGAGCCGGCGGCACGGAAAGCCAGGACTGGGGCGAGATGCTCTTCCGCATGTACACCGCGCACTGCAATGCGGTAGGCTGGAAGATGGAAGTTCTCGACATGATGCCCGGCGAAGGCGCCGGCATCAAGGGCTGCACCCTGCGCATCAGCGGCGAGAGTTGCTACGGCTACATGAAGTGCGAGATGGGCACGCACCGCCTGGTGCGCATTAGCCCCTTTGACGCCAATGCCCGCCGTCAGACCAGCTTCACCGCCGTCGAGGTGACGCCCGAACTCGACGATGTCGGCGACATCGATATCGACGAGAAGGATCTGCGCATCGACACCTACCGCGCCGGCGGCGCCGGTGGCCAGCACGTCAACAAGACCGACTCGGCGGTGCGCATCACCCACGTCCCCACCGGCGTGGTGGTGGCCTGCCAGGCCGAGCGCAGCCAGATATCCAACCGCGGCTCGGCGATGAAGATGCTGGCGGCCCGCCTGCAGCAGCTCAAGGAGTCGGAGCGTCTCGATGAGTTGAAGGCCCTGGGTGGCGAGCGCGGCACGATCGGCTGGGGCTACCAGATCCGCTCCTACGTGTTGATGCCCTACCAGATGGTGAAGGACCTGCGCACCGGCCACGAGACCGGCCAGATCCAGGCCGTCCTCGACGGCGAACTGCAGCCCTTCCTCGACGCCTACCTGCGCTGGGTCATCGCCGGGCGGCCCGACCGCAAGGCGGCGATCAAGGACGCGGACTGACTGCTCAGGAGCTTCGCCCCCGGCGGCCGTGCGGGCCTACCCCCACGGGCTTTGTCGCAGCTCGGTATCCTCGCTCCGCTCAGAAACCGTGGCGGCCTCGGCTACGCCGATTGTATGCTGCCACCGCAGCTCGGCGCCCGCCCCATCGCTGCGCGACGGGGCCCCGTCTGAGCCGTTACGACCTGGATTGATTCACGCGATCCACTTCAGTCGCGTCGCCATCACCCAGTAGATCACTGGCAGCACCACCAGGGTCAGGGTGGTGCCGGCCAGTAGGCCGACGATGTGCACGGCGGCCAGCGGCTGCCACAGCTCGCCGCCGCGCACCGCCAGCGGAATCAGGCCGAGGACTGTCGCCAGGACGGTGACCAGCACCGGGCGCATGCGCGCTGCCCCGGCACGCAGCAGGGCGGCGCGCAGGTCGAGGCCGGATTCGCGCGCCTCCTCGATGTAGTCGCTCAGCACGATGATGTGGCTGACCACCACGCCGGCCAGGCTGACGATGGCGAGCATGGCCATGAATCCGAGGCTGGCACCGAACAGGGCCAGGCCGACGAAGGCGCCAATCAGCGCCAGCGGCACCGTCGCCATCACCGCCCCGGCCTTGGCCACCGAGCGGAACTGCATCACCAGCAGCAGGAAGATCAGCGCCAGACTGATGCCCATGATGCCGCCCATCTCGCTCTGTGAGGCGTGCATCTCCTTGGCCTCACCGTCGACGGCGATGGTGTAGCCGGGCGGCAGGGCGATGGCGTCGATGGCCGGCTTGGCCGCCGCCACCACCGGGATGGCTAGGCCGCCAGGGGGCGGATAGCCGGCGATGGTGATGCTGCGGCGGCGGTCGAAGCGGCGGATCACCGGCCAGTCGGGCTCCAGGCGCAGGTCGGCCACTGCCGACAGCGGCAGGCGGTCGCCGCGCGTGGTGGTGACGTAGAGTGAGCGCACCCGATCGGCCTCGGTGCGCTCGACCTCGCGCAGTCGCACCACTACCGGCACGAGGTGGTCGCCCTCACGCAGGTCGGTGATCGGAATGCCCTGGAAGGCTGCGGCGATGACCAGTCCGGCTGAGGCGTTGTCGACGCCCAGCAGGGCGGCGCGGTCCTGGTCGACGGCGATGGTCAAGTTGACCATCTGCCGGCCGAGATCGTCGTGGACGCGGTCGGCGCCAGCGTCGCGCAGGGCCTGGGCGACGCGGTCGCCGAGGCGGCGCAGGGTCGGCAGATCGGTGCCGGTGATGCGCAGCTGCACCGGCGGATCGACCGGCGGGCCCTGCTCCAGCCGACGCGCCACCACCCGCGCCGCTGGCACCTCGCGAGCCACCGCGTCGCGCAGGCTGGCGACCAGGGCCGGCACGCCCTGCATCGTGGCGGTGTTCAGCAGCATCTGGGCGGTGCCATCGTTGGGCACTTGTGGCTGGATGTTGTAGTAGAAGCGCGGCGCAGTGCCGCCGAGGAACAGCGCCCCGCCGATCACCTCTGGGTGGCGCGCGACGATGGCCTGTACGGCGCGGGCGGTGCGCTCGGTGCTGCCGGCGGCGGCCGGCTCGGGCAGGTTGATGTCGATGACGATCTGGTCGCGTTCGGCTGGCGGGAAGAACTGCTGGCCGAAGAACGGCACCAGCAGGGCGCTAGCTGCGAGCAGGCCGTAGGCGACGCCGAGGGTGGTGAAGGGCCGGTCGAGGGCGTGGTCGAGCAACTGGCGATAGCGTGGGATCAGCGCGGCGAGCCCGTGGTCGATCCACGAGAAGGGGGGGAGGCGGCGGGGTTCGCCACCCTCGTCGAGGCCCTTCTGGCCGGCCAGAATGTGGGCTCCGACCAGCGGGGTAAGGGCCAGGGCGATGAACAGGGCGCCGGCCAGGGCCAGGCTGACGCCGATGGGCAGGGCGAGGATGAAAGCGCCCTTCTCTTCTGGCAGCAGGGCCAGGGGCAGGAAGGCGACGATGTTGATCAGCGTGCCGTAGAGCATCGGGCGGCGCAGCCGCCACACCCCCAGCCAGGCGGCGGTGGTGCGCGGATGACCCTCAGCGATGGCGCGATTGATGCCGTCGGTGGCGACCACCGGGAAGTCGACGAGCAGGCCGAGGGCGATGATCAGCGATGCGATGGAGATCTGGTGCAGCGGGATGCCCAGCACCGAGAAGCCAGCAAGGGTGAAGGCGACCGACAGCGGGATGGCGGTGGCGACGACCAACGCCGAGCGCCAGTCCATCAGCGCCAGGCTGACCGCGATGACGATCAGCACCGCCTCGGCGAAACAGATGGCGAAGGTGCCGATGCGCGTCGCCACCGAGCGTGGCTGGTCGCTGACCACGCTGACGCGCATGCCGTCGGGCAGGCCGAGGTCGGCGCGTGCCAGCTCGCCGCGCACCGCCGTGGCGAAGTTGGCGATAACCGCGCCGGGCCGCATCTCGACGCTGAGCATCACCGAGCGTCGCTGCTCTAGCCGGTCGCCGTCGCGCACCAGCAGCTCGGCGCGGTAGCCGAGGGGGTCACGGTAGCCGCGCCGCACTTCGAAGAGGTCGCGCAGGTACACCGCCTGGCCGCCGGCGGTATCGACGATGGTATCGGCGATGTCACGTTCGCCGGTGAACTGGCCGCGGACGCGCACCGGGTAGCGGTGACCCTCGACGCGCAGCTGGCCGCCTGGGACGATGGCGTTGCGCCGCTCGATCGCCGCCTGGGCCAGTTGCGGAGTGATGTGTCGGCCGACCAGGGCCTCGTTGGACACCGAGATGGTGATCTGCTCGGGGACCGCGCCGATACGCGTCACCCGGCCGACGCCGGCCAGGATGCGCAGCCGCCGCTCCAGCGACTCGGCGGCCAGCTCCAGCGAGCGGAAGCCGTGCGCTGGCAGGGCCATGGCGCGCAGCGCCGACAGGGGGTCCTCGTCGCCGACCAGCAGTAAAGGCAACGGCACGTCGGGATGCAGCAGGCTGTCGGCGGCGATCGAGCGGACGTAGCGTGCCAGCATCGTGTCCAGTTGCTCGCGCGTCGCGGTGGTGGCGAAGTCGCCCAGCGAAAATCCGTCGGCATGCAGCACGTGGCAATCGCTGCCCAGGTCGGAAGCGATCAGCGCTTCGGAGAAGCGCCCGGCAAGGTCACGCCGCAGCTCGGCGCCCAGCTCGGACGGGAACAGCCCGACGACGCAGGCCCGGCCGGCGCCGCCGGCTCCGCCGCGCAGCGTCGCTAGGCGGTTGCGGATCGCAGCCGCCCGCGCCGCCGCCTCGCCCTGGGGCATAGGGTCGGAGGCCACCGCCAGCAGCAGGGTCGAGACCTTGCCGAAGTCGGTGTCGAGTTCCGGTTGGTGACTGCCGTTGGGCAGGTCGACGTGGGCGAGGCGGGCGCGCAGGTCGTCCCACTGCTGGTCGATGGCAGGCTGGGCGGCGTAGCGCTGCAGAATGCGCACGATCGACACGCCGACCCGCGACTCGCTGCTCAGCTCTTCGACGCAGGCGTTGCCACCCAGCGCGTCTTCCAGCGGCCTGGTCACCAGGTCCTCGATCTGCGTGGCGGTGGCGCCCGGCCACACCGTCACCAGCTGGGCGGTGCGCTCGGGAAACTCGGGGTCCTCCTGCTGGGCCAGGCGGTGGTAGGCCAGCGCGCCCCAGGAGAGCAGGCCGATAAGCACCAGCCAACCGATCCCGCGGTAGGTGGTGAGGTAGCGGCCGAGGCCGCCGGCTCCGGGCGGGACGCCGTGATCCATGTCAGGGCCTCCGGTACAGCGCGTCGGGGTCGTGCGGGCGGGCGGTTACCCGTTGGCCATCGGCGCACAGTCCGGCGCCGGCAACCACCACACTCTCGCCGACGGTCAGCCCAACGCTGACCACCGCAGCGCTGCCGATGACGTCGACCACGGTCACTGGCTTGGCCCGCGCGATTCCATCGTTTACGACCATGACCTGGAAGTTGCGCCCCTCGGTATCGGAGAGCAGCGCGGAGAGCGGCACGGTGACGGCACCGGGCGGTGGCAGGTCGCCGGGTATGGCGACGGTGGCGCTCATGCCTGGGCGCAACCGGCCGTCGGGGTTGGCCACCGCGATGCGGACGCGGAACAGGCGCGAGCTGCTGGATGCCGACGCGCCGACCTCGCTGACCGCGCCGGCGAAGGCTTGGCCAGGGAAGGCGGGCAGGCTGAGGGCAAGGTCCTGACCTGGCTTCAGCCGTCCGACCACCTGCTCGGGCACGCCCAGCTCGACGCTCATGCGCGAGAGGTCGGCCAGGCGCAGCACCATCTGCCCATCAGCGGCGTTTTCGCCGCCGCGGGCGCCACGCCGCAGCACGGTGCCGGCGAAGGGGGCGCTGATCACCGCCTCGGCCAGGCCGGCCTGGGAGCGGCGCAGGTCGGCGGCGCTGGCGTCCTTTGCCGCCGCCAGTTTGTCGAGGTCCTGTTGGCTGATCAGGCGGTCGGCCATCAGCTTCACGCCGCGGTCGTGCAGGCCGGCGTCGTTGCTCGCCCGCGCCTGGGCGGCGTGCACCGTCTCGACCAGTTCGGCGGGATCCAGGCGGGCCAGCACCGTGCCGGCCGCCACCGTGTCTCCCTCGCGCCAGTCGCGACCGGCCTCGGGACCGATGGCGGCGATGTGCCCGCCCGTCTTGAAGGCCAGGTCGACCTCGACGTCGCCCGCCAGGGTGCCGACATAGCTGACCACCGGCACCAGGCCGCCGGCCGGCTGGGCCGCTAGCGTGCCGACCAGCGGCGGTTCCGGTGGCTTGACCGGGGCGGCGGTGCAGGCGGCGAGCAGCGCGAGGGCGGCGAAGACGGGGATGCGGTTCATAGCGGCTCCGGTCGGGCGATCAGCCCGTGGCGCAGCAGCGCCATGACGTTGTCGAGATAGGCGTGGTCGGCGGTGGTATCGGAGCGGCCGTGGAAGCTGGCGCGCTTGCCGCTCAGGAACCAGGCTTCCAGCATGGCGAAGATGGCGAACAGGGCGAGGTCGGGATTGATCTCGCGCGCGAACCAGCCGGCGTCGTGGGCCTCGCGCATGCGCTGCCTCGCCAGGTCGAGGAGGGCGGCCTCCGGGCCGCTGAGCTCGGTGCCGACCTCCAGGTCGCGCCAGGCCATCAGACGGAGGAAGCCCGGGTTGGCCTGCAGCCAGGCGAAGTAGGCGCGTAGCGACTCGACCAGCAGCGCGGCGGTCGGCTGGCGTTCTTGCAGTATGGCCAGCTGGCCTTCGGCATAGGTGGCGAAGCGCCGCTGCTTGACCGCTTCCCACAGTGCCGCCTTGGAACCGCCGTGGTGCATGACCAGACTCTTGCCCACGCTGGCGGTGTTAGCGATGTCAGCGATGGAGACGCCGGTGAAGCCGCGGGCGATGAACAACTCCTCGGCGGCGTCGAGGATGCGGTCACGACAGACTGGAGGTCTAGCCATAGCTGACAGAATAACTGAACGAACGTTCAGTCAAGCGATGAGCTGGTCGGCTTGCCCCACAGGTGCGGTCAGCGAAGGTGCCGCCATGTCCAAGACCGACGTCCTCGCTGACCGCTTCCGCATCACCAAGGGCAAGGGCTTCAAGCTCAAGGACTGGGATCCGTCCGACACCAATGGTTTCGACGAAAAGGATCAGGCCGAGGCTCAGTTGGCCGAAGGCGTCGAGCGCCTGGCCCAGCTGCAGGACAAGTTCTATGCCGACAACCGCTGGTCGCTGTTGCTGATCTTCCAGGCGATGGATGCGGCCGGCAAGGACGGCACCATCAAGCACGTCATGTCCGGGGTGAACCCGCAGGGCTGCCAAGTCTACTCCTTCAAGGGCCCGTCGGCCGAGGAACTCGATCATGACTTCCTCTGGCGCACCACCAGGTGCCTGCCCGAACGCGGTCGCATCGGCATCTTTAACCGCAGCTACTATGAGGAGGTGCTGGTGGTGAAGGTGCATCCCGAATTTCTCAGCAAGCAGAGCATGCCCGAGAGCCTGACCGGTAAGCATGTGTGGGATCATCGCTATGAGTCGATCGTCGACTTCGAGCAGCACCTGGCGCGTAACGGCACCATCGTGCGTAAGTTCTTCCTCAACGTGTCCAAGGACGAGCAGAAGCAGCGCTTCATGAAGCGGCTCGACGATCCCGATCGCAACTGGAAGTTCAGCTCCAGCGACGTCGCCGAGCGCCAGCACTGGGACGCCTACCAGGATGCCTACCAGGACCTCATCGCCGCGACCTCGACCAAGGAGAACCCGTGGTTCGTGGTGCCGGCCGACCATAAGTGGTTCAGCCGCCTGGTCGTCGCCTCGGCGATCATCGAGACGCTGGAGTCGCTTGACCTTGCCTATCCGACCGTGTCGACGGAGCAGAAGTCGCAGTTGGAGATTGCACGCAAGATGCTGGATGCGGAGAAGGGCAGCAAAAAAAAGAAGGACTGAACCATGGATCCCGCCGGCTTTTCCGTGCAGCGCGTCCGACCAGCGACTCTGGCGACGACCCACCGCCACGCCGGTCGCGGCCAGGGGCCAAGCATCGTCTATACCCGCGACGACGCGCGGGTGCTGGTCGATGTCTCCCCAGACGGCGATCGCACCTGTGCCTTCGAGCGCGCCGGTCCGCGCGAATTGATAGCCTTTGATCCGCCAGCAACCACCGCTGCCATCCTCACCAGCGGTGGGCTGTGTCCCGGCCTTAACGCGGTGATCAGCGCCGTGTTCATGAGCCTGCACCACCATTACGGGGTCGGCCGCATCCTTGGCATCCCCAACGGCTACGCCGGCCTGATGCCCGAGCGCAGCGCCGGGATCCGGCCGCTGGTGCGCGACCACATGAAGGCGATCGCGCGTACCGGCGGTTCGGTGCTGGGCAGCGCCCGCATCCAGCCCGATGTGCGGGCCATCGTCGACACGTTGCAGGCCTACTCCATCGACATGCTGTTCTGCATCGGTGGCGACGGCACCCAGCGTGGCTCGCACGCCATCCACGAGGAGATCGCCAAGCGCGGCCTGCACATCGGCGTGATCGGCGTGCCCAAGACCATCGACAACGACATCAGCTGGGTGCAGAAGACCTTCGGCTTCGAAACTGCGGTGGGCATCGCCCGCGACGCCATCACCGCCGCCAACACCGAGGCCGAAAGCGCGATCAACGGCATCGGCCTGGTCAAGCTGATGGGCCGCGATTCCGGCTTCATCGCCGCCGCCGCCTCGATCGCCGCCGCCGACGTCAACTTCTGCCTGGTGCCAGAGGTGCCGTTCGCCCTTGATGGTGGGGGCGGTCTGCTCGCCAATCTCGAACGTCGCCTGCCCAAGCGCGGCCACGCCGTCATCGTCGTCGCCGAAGGCGCCGGCCAGGAACTGATGCCGCGGGCCGACGACAAGCACGACGCTTCGGGCAACAAGCTGCACCAGGATATCGGCCTGTTTCTCAAGGAACGCATCGGCGCCCACCTGAGGGACGTAGGTGTGGACTGCGCGATCAAGTACATCGATCCCAGCTACATCATCCGTGCCGCGCCGGCCAACGCAGCCGACCAGGTGTTCTGCACCGAACTGGGACACGCTGCCGTGCATGCCGCGATGAGCGGCCGCACCGACATGATCGTTGGCAGCTGGAACGGCCAGCTTACACAGGTGCCAATCCCGATCGCGGTGCAGGGCCGCAAGCAGGTCGAACCGACTGGCGAACTGTGGCGTACCGTCCTGGAGACGACCGGCCAGGGACCGCTGACCGGATGAACGACGAGCCCGAACCACCGCTGCACCAACGGCGCATCTGGGAGTTCCAGGCCCTGCGCGATGTCTGTGTGATCGTCGGCATCCTCGCTGTGCTCTGGCTTGGGGCGCGACTCAGCTTCATCACCGCCCCGCTGCTCTTCGGCCTGGCCCTGGCCTATCTGTTCGAGCCGGCCATCGCCCTGCTGTGCCGGCGGTTCAAGGGCATGACGCGCCCGCGCGCCGTGCTGGCGTTGGCCGCCTCAGTATTCGTCGCCGGGGTGCTGCTGCTGGTGCTGGTGATTCCGCCGCTGGTCCACCAGGCGGTGAACCTGGCCGGAAACAGCGGACGCTACCTCGCCAGCGCGCAGACCTGGATCGCATCTCCGGACAGTCCGGCGTGGCTGCGCAAGCGTGCCGCCGAGTTGAGTGGTCTATTGTCTGGCCTGGGTCTAAGCGGCCCAGCGGAGAAGCTCAGCGCCTCTCCGCCCGCCGATCCGCCACCGGCGGCGTCCGGCGGACTCGACGAAGAACGTGTGCGCCAGCTGGTCCGCGAGGAACTGGCCCGCTCGGGGTCGCCGGCCAAGTCCAGCGATCTGGTCGCGCGGGTGAAGGCTGCAGCGGGCGCGCTATGGACCGGGGCGGCAGCAGTGTTCGGTACCACCTTTTCAGTCGGACTGTTCATCGTCATCGCCTTGTTCACCGCCGTCTCGTGCATGTTGCGCTGGCCCGAGCTGCAGGAACTGGGCTGCTCGCTTATACCCAACCGCGCCCGCGAGCGCGTCCTGCCCCTGGTCACACGCATGGACTCGACGGTCAGTTCCTTCATGCGTGGCCGCTTCACCGTCGCCGCGCTCGTCGGCGTTATCTACGCCGTTGGCTGGACCATCGTCGGGGTGCCGTATGGATTGGTCCTCGGCTTGGTGGTCGGGGCCTGCAGCATCGTCCCCTACCTCGCGGCGGCCGGCCTGCCAGTGGCCTGGCTGCTGTTGACCCTCAGCCTGATGGCTGATCCCGGTCAGGGCGGCTGGTACGTCACCAAGCTGCCCGATGGCGGTACCACGATCACGTGGTGGCTGGTGCTGGTGCTGCCTCTGGCCGTCAACTTCATCGCGCAGATCCTTGAGGACTACGTGCTCAACCCGCTCATCCAGGGCAAGGCCACCGATCTGCATCCGGTGCTGATCATGTTGGCGGTCCTGGCAGGCGGCAGCCTGGCGGGACTCTACGGCATGCTGCTGGCCGTGCCGGTGGCGGCCTGCCTGAAGATCGTCTTGGTGGTCGAGATCATGCCACGGCTGCGCACCTGGGCTGGGGCAGAGACCTGAGTATTCGAAAGGCAGAAGTAGGAAGGCGGAAGAATCGCTGCGCGCTGCGCACGCCGTATCCAACGCCTGCGGGCATTCCTTCCGCCTTCCTACTTCCGCCTTGATGAAGATATGGCCATGATTTCTGACTTACCACGCTAGCTGAGATATTCGCCACGCTCTGAGCCTTGTCCGGTTCGTCGGTGGCGTCATCCCCCTGGCTGACCATCATCGTGTAGAGATGCCGCCAGCACCGAAATCCCAGCGCAGACGCCGATGGTTCGCCCTGGCGCTGGTGCTGTTGGTCCTGCTCGGACTGTGGCTGGTGCGTAGTCTTCTGCTCGGACCGATCGTCGCCCGGGTCGTAGCCAATGCGATCGGGGACGCCGTTGGTGGGCAGGCCTCGATCGGCGCAGCCTCCGGCGGTTGGTTTGGCGATGCGCGCTTCTCCGACGTGTCCATCGCGGCCGAGCGGTGGAGCCTGACCGCGCAGCGGATCGAGGCCCTGTACGGACTCCGTCTGCTGCGTGGTGACGTCACCGCCTTGCGACGGGTGTCGATCGCGGGCCTGCGTGTCGAAGCTCAGCTCGGAGACGCATCTGGCGAGTCAGCGGAAGCGGGCCAGGCCGGATCGTTGCCGACCCTGCCAGCAGTGCTACCCGAGCTGCAGGTCGACGGACAAGTCGTCCTCCACCTCGCAGACGAGGTGCTGCAATTGGATGGGGTCGTCCTGGCGGTGCATGGGGACCGGCTAGAGCTGGAGGTGACTCGCATCGCGTTGGGCGACCGTTCAATGCGGCTACCCCGGATCGTCCTGGTGCGGACCGCACCGGACACCCTTCGGCTGGAGGACCCCGTGCTGCTCGCCGTGCCCGGCCTGCACGCAGCGCTGCGCTGGGAGCAGCTTGAGCTGACCGTGGATCCGGCTGCGCTGGGGCTTGCAGCTTCAGGCAGTCTGGGCGGGGGTTCCTGGCGGGTGCAGATTTCCCCAACCGCCACCAATCTGAGCCTGCAGGGGGTGGATATAGCCCTGGTCCTCGGCCTGCCGGCCGCGTCCGGTCCGCTGCCAGTCGACGCCGTCCTCGATCGGACCGACGACGGCTGGGCCATGCGCTCGCTGCGCGTGTCCGGCGCCGGCGTGTCGATGCAGGCGTCGGCTACCATCCGGCCCGATCCCTGGCGTTGCGACGACCTCGTGGCGGAGTTCGCTGCCGACCTGCCGGCCATGCGGCGAAGCCTTCCCGGCATGCCAGCGCTGGTTGGACTGGTGCAAGCGTCGCTGAGCGGACACCTGCCGCTCGATCCGCACCATTGGCGTGATGCCGATCTCTCACTTGCCGTCACCGGCCAGAACCTCGTGCTGGCCGGGCAGACCTGCGCGCCGCTACGACTGGAGGCGCGAATGGCGGATGGCGACATCACCCTGCACGCGCTGGAGGCGACCTGGGCCGGACTTGCGTTTTCGCTCGGCGAGGCCTCGCCGGCACCTGTCGCACGTTCGCCGGCCGATACGGTGCGGCTCCTGGCGCGGCCGATCCGGGTGGCTGACGGGACCGTCGCGGTGGCGGCACGCCGCTTGGAGGACGGGACGATTGCGGGTGAGGTCCGGCTGGACCGTCTGCATGTCGCCAAGCTGCCTGGTGCAGATGTCGTACGCCATCTGACCGGGGATGTCTCAGGACTGGTTAGCATTGGCGGGCGGATTGAAGCGCCGACCTGGTCGGGCAGCCTGCAGGCGGATCGGCTGGAAGTGAAATTCTCCCCGGACGTTCCGGTCTTCGCCGCCGGACGGGCGCGGTTGACCCTGAGCCCGGGGATTCTATCTATCGACAGTCTGATTGGCGAACTCGGCGGGGCGGCGGTCGAGATCTCAGGCCGGGTCACCGACGTCGATGGCGCTCGGCAGGTGTCGCTGTCGTGCCGGGGCGACAACCTGCTGCTGCTGCAGCGACCCGACGCACGGGTGCGGGCCGACCTCGACCTGCGCCTGGAGGGCGACTTGGCCCGGCCGCAACTCAGCGGCTCGGTCGTCGTCGGGAACGCGCTGTTCACCCCCGAGCTGCAGCTCTCCGGCGGCGAGGGCGCGGACGGACTGGTGGAGGAACGTCTCCTGCTCTTCGAGCTGCCCGATCCGCCATGGTCGCAGATGCGCTTCGATGTTCGGATCGGATCCCGCGTGGTGTCCGATAGCGACCCGGATGCCGGTGTCAGGGTGGTGACGCGCTGGGGCCGCGGTATGTGCGACCTCGATCTGCGGCTTGGCGGCACCGGTGCGGCACCTGCCCCTAGAGGGCGCGTCGCCTTGCGCAAAGCTGTCGCGACCCTGCCGTTCAGCACCCTGCGGGTGAGCCATGGCGAGCTGATCTTCCCGACCGACAACCCGTTCCAGCCGCAGCTCGCCGTCAGCGCTGGCGCCAGGGTCCGGCAGTACGATGTCCAGGTGCGGGTGAGCGGTCCGCTGGCGCATCCGACGGTCAACGTCACTGGCAGCGGCCTGGACGAGCAGGAGGCCATGCTGCTGCTCACCACCGGCAGCACTCCGCGTGAACTGCAGGACCCCAACGGGCAGAAGGCTGCCCTCGGCCGGGTCGGCGCCTGGCTCGGTCAGGAGGCCTGGCGTACCTGGGATGCCGATGCCGACCCGGACGGCGCACCCTCCCTGACCGAGCGGGTCACGGTCGAGTGGGGTCGCGAGCTCACCACGCAGGGGCGCGACACCATCGAAACCGAAGTCGAGCTGACCGAGCCTGGTTCGACCCAGGCGGTGCTTCTCTTTGGCGAGCGCGACCGCTACGACCAGTACAACGCCGGCATCCTCTTCCGCTTCTATTGGGGCGGCGAGGATCCGCCATGACGCCGCTGCGACTCGCGGTCCTGGCGCTGCTCGTCTGGCTAGGCGTCGGTTGCACCCCGAACGCCCGCATTGAGGGCGAATCCGAGGTGCCCGAAAAGGCTCTGCTGATCGAGGCAAGACGCCCGCTCAACGCCTACGCCGGGCAGGATGGGCAGCAGACCGATCTGATCGATGCTGCAGAAGCCATGCGTGCCAGGTACGACCGGGAGGGGTACCCGGATGCCGATGTCACACCGCTTCCTGGTCACCCGCCGACCTTCCGCATCGTCGCCGGTCCGCGCGTCAGTCTCGGTGACGTCACTTGCGGCGGCGACCTGGGTCTTGCCGAGGCGGCGCTGATCGCTGACGCCGCACTCGGTCCGTGGTACACTAGCGGAACGGCGGCGACGGGCCGTTCCGCTATGCTCCGCGCGCTGCGGACCGCCGGACACCTGCAGGCCACGGTCGCAGCACCGGTGATCACCTGGAACTCCAGGCGCACCCGCGTCGATCTGCACTACAAGGTGCAGGCTGGACCGTGCTTTCGCATCAGCCGGTCCGAGCTGGAGCTGGTCCCAGATGGGGATCCGGCCGGACGCTGGAAGGATCTGGAGCCAGGACTGGCGGCACTGCTCGATCCCCCAGGAACGATCTGCCAACCGCGCACCCCGGCCGTCACCGCGGTTAGGCTGCGCGGCCTGCTGCTCGACCGTGGCCACCTCGACGCAACGGTGGAGATCCACCGGCAGCCAGGCACGGAACCGGGGGAGCTGCATCTGCGCTATGCCGTGCAGCCTGGTCCCGTGCACATGCTGCGGACCATCGCGGTGCGTGGCGGCCGACGTAGTGCCCCGTCCTTCGTGCATGACCGCCTGGTGGGATTGCTGCCGGATCTGCCGCTGGCCCAGCAGGACATGGACAGGTCGATCAGTTCGCTGTTGAGTACAGGCCTGTACCGCCGGGCCGAGGTCGTACCCACTGCAGGCACGGCGCAGGCGGATGGCACGGTGCCGGATGACGTCGAGGTGCGGTTGCAGGAGCTACCCGCCCAGCACGTCGATATCTCCGTCGGCTACGGTACCTATGAACGTTGGCGGGGCGGCGTGGCCTATGCCGATGACCACGCCCTCGGCAGGGGGCTGCAGGCGTCGACCGGCGTCGACGTCAGCACCGTCGGCTGGGCCTGGAACAGTGCGCTGGTCGATCCGTTCATACTCGGGCCGGGCCGGCGCATCGGTTTGGATGTCGTCCTGCAGCAACGGCAAGAGCCGTCGTATGCCACCCGCGAGGCGTCGGCCGGGTTGACCTATGCACAGCGCTTCCGGCCGGCCATCGATCCGGCGGCGTGGGAGCATCGTCTCGGCTACCGTTTCTCGCGTTCCCAGAACTACCGCATCGAGGCCACCGAGGGCAACGAGGACACCGAGCTCCTGTATACCACCAGCACGCTCAGTGCGGAATTGAGCCGCGACACCCGGGCCCCGCGGACCTTCGATCCCGAGGATGGCACGCGCACCCGCGTCGGCATGGCGTGGAGCGCGATCCCACTCGGCGCAACCATCGACTACGCCGAATTCAGCGGGGAATGGAGTGGGGCCTGGTCGCCGGCCGATTGGCTGGTCTGCACCGCGCGTGGCCTGGGCACGACCAGGAAACCGGGCGTTGTCGAGGACTTGCCCATTGGCGAGCGATTGTTCCTGGGTGGCAGCAATACGGTGCGCTCGTTCGCCCAGGACGAACTCGGTCCGCGTTCGGATGGCGGTGCGTCGCGCGGCGGCCTGACCAGTGCCGTGGTCAACCTGGAGCTGCGCTGGCGCCTGCTGCCCGAGCATCGCGAGATCGAGGTGGCCACGTTTTACGATGTCGGCTCGGTAGACCGCTCGCCGTGGCGGCTCGGCGAACCGTGGGGCGAGGGCGTCGGGGCCGGGTTGCGTTATCGCACGCCAGTTGGTCCGATCCGCTTCGATGCTGCCTATCCACCAGGGGAGACCTTCGGCAGCGCGCGGCGCTGGGTGCTCAATCTGACGGTCGGCTTCGCCTTCTGATGAGGCTCGTTTCACTCGCGCTACGGCTGCGCGCTTCGGCTCGTTTAAATCGCGCTACGGCCCGCTACGCGGGCGCTACGCCTGGACGTGCGTGCGCCTAGCGCACCGCAGCGCCGGCCATGGCGGGCTGTAGCGCGCAGCCGTAGCGGGCGAAGCCCCGTAGCATGGTATCAGTGCCACGACGCCGGCAGCGCGGTGATCGCGCGGTCGGCGATTGCCTCCATCGCTTCCGGCTCGGCGTCCTCGGGCAGTTCGTCGACGGCGGCGAGGGCGGCGCGTAGTTCCTGCGCCGCCTCGGCGTAACCTTCGCCGGAGCTTTCCGCGGCGGCCAGTTCGCGTTCGGCGAGGTCGCAGAAGGATTCCTCGGAGACACAGGCCCAGGCCACGACTGCGACGACGGCGGTGGTCAGGCGCTGCAGCGGCCCACGGCCCTCTTCGGTCGAACCAGCCAACGCTTCGTGGAAGGCGGCGGCGACCGCTTCTTCGTCGGCATCGTCGCGCCACAGCAGCAGGGCGCGGTAGCAGCCCGCCAGCTGGCCGGGATGCTGCGCCGGCAGCTCGCCCCAGGCGTCGTAGGCGTCGAGATAGGCGTCCTCGGCGGCCTCGTCGGCGCCGTGGAACCACAGGCTGCGCAGCAGCAGGTGATGCAGGGCGCGCACTGTCTCGGCGGCTTCGCCTGACACCGTGGCCAGCGGCACGGCTGCGTTGGCGGCGGACTTGTTGAGCGCCTCGGCTAGGCGCGGCAGTCCATCGGCGAGGCGGCCGTCGAGCGCGTTCATCGCCCGCCAGCAGGCGATGCGCTCATGCTCGCGCTGGCGCGGCGCATCGGCCAGGCCGGGGTCGTCGGCGACCAGGGCCAGGGCGGCGGTGAAGCTCTCGTCGGCCTCCTCGTGGCGGCCATCGGTGCCGAGGACGCGGCCGTGTACGGCCAGCAACCGGGCTCGCGCCGCTGGCGTCAGGTAGGGGAAGGCGGGATCCGCGCGCACTGCTTCCAGGCGCTTGCCGGCGACGGCAAAGAGGAAGCGGTCGGATTCCGCGGCGGCCTGCGCCTGGTCGAGGCGGGCGACCAACTCGCGGTCGAGCAGCAGGGCGCGCGGCCGGGCGGTGGCGAAGGCCTCGGCGGCAGAGGCCGCACGGTCGAGGTCGCCGGAACCGAGGCCCAGGCCGATGGCGAGCAGGCGGACGCGTAGCGGTGCATCGGCAGCCAGCTCGCCGATCAGGCTGCGCACCGCCGCCTCTTGCGGCCGCAGCAGACGCGGATCGCCGTCGCGTCGACGCCGTTCCAGGGCTTCGAGCAGGCGCTCCTGCAGCGTGCTGTCGCTGGCGACGGCGCCGGCAGCGGAGCGCAGCACCAGCCGGCCGAGTTCAGTGCCGGCGAGGTCGCGCGCCACATCAAGCAGTTCTTCGACCGCCGGGGTGCCGGCGATACGGCTGGCAGCGCGGATGCGGCGGTAGCCGTCACCGTCGACCGGCATGTAGCCAGGCAGCTTGGTGCAGTCGTGGCCGCCGAAGCGCTCGCCGCGCACGACTCGGGCCAGGTACCAGTAGCCGACCAGATCGCCCCACGGGATGTAGCCGAAGCTCTTGCCTTCCCAGCCGACCTGGGCCAGGCGCCAGGGGGCGAAGCGTTCGGGGAAGTCGACTCGCGATTCGTCGAGGGCGCCGGCGAAGTAGGGGGTCAGGTCGTCGCCCGGGTCGTACTCGCCATAGCGTTCGAGGAAGACCAGCACGCGGGTCTGTCGATTGGGCAGCGGCAGCAGCCAACCGAGCAGCAGCTGCAGCGCCGTGCGCACCATCGGCAGGTAGCGGGCCGGGGCGCCGGCCGCGCCGCGCACCGGCACCAGGAAGGGGAAGGCCTTGGCGCAGCCGAGCAGTTCGCGCAGTGGTTCTGGCGAGCGCCGGTGCGTGCCGATGTGCGACAGGGCGCGATGGTCCGGCTCGGCACCGTTCCACACGATGCCGGCGATGGCGCCGTGGGCAGTGCCCAGCTCGACCTCGTCGATGTAGATCGCGATAGTGTCGCTGGTGAGGACGAAGTCGGCGCGTTCGATTGGCGAGGACGGCACCAGCATCGCCGGTTCACCATCGCCGCGTCGCCGTCCCCGGCCGCCACGTCGGCTGCCACCGCGTCGTCCGCCGCCACCACCTCCGCCTCCGCTTCCGCTTCCACTTCCACCGCCACCACCACCACCACGGCCGCGACCCTGCTGCGGCGCGCCGATGCGATGGCCGTCGAGATAGGCCCGGGCCAGTGCCAGCAACTGTGCGGCGTGGCAGGAGACCTGCTGCACCTGGGCGAGGAACTCGCCGGCGAGCAGGGCCTGCTGTCCGGGTGGCGAGGAGAAGAGGTGCTTGCGCAGCGTTTCGGCCGAGAGCAGGTGATCGAGATCGCTGGGCGACGGCAGCCAGGTGGCAAGCTCGCCGGGGTTCCAGCCCTTGCGGGCGTAGTGATCGCAGATGCCGCGCTGGGCCTCGCCGGTGCGGCCAGCCCGGGCCGACTCGATCAGACGCGGCACCAGTCGGGCCCAGGCGTCGGCAGCCGCGGCGGGCAGCGCGACGGCAGAGGCTGGCGCTGTAATCGGCGCTGGTGGCAACGCGACGCCACCGGGCCTCAGGCCACGTTCGGCCAGCCAGGCGAGGGCGGCGGCACGCAGTTCGCTCCAGCGTTCGGCCGGCGCCTGCTGAAAGGCATCTTCGAGATCGTCCCAGGCGCGCTGGTCGGCGCGCGGGCCGCGCGCGACCAGCCGGCTGACCGCGGCATTGGCCTGCTTCAGGGCGCCAGCCTCGGCAGGTTCCGGTCGCCATTCGGCGAGCGGCGAACCCGGGCTGCACAGGGATCGCTGGGCGCGCGCCAGGCTCGCCTGGTCGGCTTGGCCGAGCGCGGTGTTCAGCAGTGTGGGGCCGAGGCGGGGCCAGATCCGGGCCGGACTGCGGGCGATGGGGCGGCGTCCGGAATTGGCGCTGGCCGGCTGGTCGTTGCTCACTGGCGCAGCCTGCCGGATGGCGCAGCCGCCTCCAGCGCCTCTTGTCGGAGGCCGACCGGGCAGGGATGGACCTGCCCGGCCATCGCCGATACTGCTCTGATCATGCCGACGCCCCGGGTGCTCTACGAGATCGACTGCGCCGCCTGGCTCGACGACCTGACTGCGCGTCTGCGCCGCCCGGTGGCGCTCGACAGCGTGCCCGACCGCTGCTGGGCCGAGATCGCTGATCTGGGCGCCGACGCCATCTGGCTGATGGGGGTGTGGGAACGCAGCCCGATCGCGGCCGGCATCGCGCGCAAGCATCCGGCCTTCGCCGCCGACCGCGCCGCCCTGGGCTGGGCCGACAAGCAGGACGTCTGCGGCTCGGCGTATGCAGTGCGGTCGTGGCGTGTCGATCCGCGCTTCGGTGGCGACCAGGCCCTGGCCACCGCGCGCATCGCCATGGAACGGCATCGCCTCGGCCTGTGGCTCGACTGGATCCCCAACCACGTCGCCCCTGACCATCTGTGGGTGCGCTGGGCGGTGCCAGGCGGCGAGGGCGTCGACAGTCTGCGCGTCGACGGCCGGCTGGTTGCCAACGGCCGTGATCCGTACTTCCCGGCCTGGCCGGACACCGTGCAGTTGGACCTCAACCATCCGGGACTGCGCGCGGCGGCTGGCGAGCAGCTCGCCCGTCTGGCCCGCCTATGCGACGGCGTACGCTGCGACATGGCCATGCTCGCGCTGCCGGACGTCCTCGCCCGTACCTGGGGCGGACGTACGGCGCCGGCCCGTCATGAGGGCTACTGGCGCGAGGTCCTCGGTGCGGCGCGCCGGCGCGCCACCGGCTTCGGTGCCATTGCTGAAGGCTACTGGGGCCGCGAACGTGACCTGCTGCACCAGGGCTTCGACAGCGCCTACGACAAGGAACTGTACGACGCCCTGGCCGGCGGCGACGCCCAGGCGGTGCGTGATCACGCCCACGCCTCGGCCTGCACCGTGCGCTTCCTCGAGAACCACGATGAGCCGCGTTGCGCCGTCTCCTTCCCCGAGCCGCGCCGCCGAGCCGCCGCCGCCGTCCTCGCCACCCTGCCTGGCACCTGGCTGTTCCACGCCGGCCAGGAGCACGGTCAGCGTCTGCGCGTGCCGGTGACGCTGGCCAAGGGCGGGCGCGAGCCCGAGGACGCCGCCGAGCGCGCCCGCTGGCGCACCCTGCTGCGCCTGCGCCGGCTACCGGCCATGGACGGCTCCTGGCGCCACCTGGAGACCAGCGGCTGGCCCGACAACCACAGTCACCGTGACCTGCTGACCTGGCGGTGGGAGGGCGGCGGCCAGCGCCTCCTGACCGTGGTCAACTGGTCCGACCGGCGTAGCCAGGGCCTGGTCCACCATGGCTGGGGTGGGCGCCAGCACTTCACCGAGGTGCGCGACGGCAGCGTCTTCGAGCGCGACGGGGACAGCCTCTACGTCGATCTAGAGCCTTGGGGCAGCCACATCCTCACCGGCTGAAGCTCACGGTCCTGGGGGCTTGGTGGCTTGGGGACAGGGCCTATCGTGTACGGCTCATGGAACCCTACCTGGCTGCGGTGCTCGTAATTGTTGGCTGTGTCACGGCTTGGATCGTTTCCAGGTTGCGAACGACGGCCGCGCTGCGGTTGGAGCACGAACGCGCCCTGCAAGCCCGAACCACCGAACTGACCGCCGATGCCCAGGCCAAGGCGACCACCACTGCCGAGCAGGCCCTGGCCGCCGAACGCGCCAAGCTGGCCTCCGAGCAGCGCAAGCTGGCCGCCGAGCAGGAGTCCTCCGCCGAGATCGAGGCCCGGGCCCTGAAGCGCGAGCTGGCGGTCAAGGGCCGCGACGGTGAGCTGGCGACCCGCGAACGTGGCATCGCCGCGCGCGAGGATTCGCTCGACCGCAAGTTGACCGTGCTCGACGAGCGCGACAGCCGCCTGCGCGAGCGCGAGGCCGAGGGCGAGCGGGAACGCACCCGCCTGCGCGAGCGCGAGGTCGAGGTGGTGGCCAGCGAAGGCAGCATCGCTGCCGAGCTGGCCCGCGTCGCTGCCCTGACCGTCGAGGACGCCAAGACCGAACTGTTCGCCAAGCTGGATGTCGAGCTGGCCGCTGAGCAGAGCGCGTACATCGCCGTTCGTGAGAAGGCTCTGCACGAGCGCGCCAAGGATCTGGGCATCGAGATCGTCGCCCGCGCCGTGCAGCGCTACGCCGCCGAGCACACTGCCGAGACCACCTCGGCGCGCATCCAGCTGCCCAGCGAGGAGTTCAAGGGGCGCATCATCGGCAAAGAGGGGCGCAACATCAAGGCCTTCGAACAGGCCGCCGGCGTCGACGTGATCATCGACGAGGCTCCCGACCAGATCCACCTGTCGTGCTTCGATCCGGTGCGCCGCGAGGTGGCGGTGCGGGCGCTGAAACGGCTGATCGAGGATGGCCGCATCCAGCCAGCGCGCATCGAGGAAGAGCTGGCCAAGGTCCGCTCCGAGCTCGACCGTGAACTCGTTCGCCTGGGCGAGGAGGCGGCCTACCACTGCGAGGTCAGCGGCCTGCACCCGCAGATCATCAAGCTGCTCGGTAAACTGCATTTCCGCACCAGCTATGGCCAGAACGTCCTCGTCCATACCCAGGAGGTCGCGTTCCTCTGCGGTGCGATGGCTGCCGACCTCGGCCTCGATCCGCGTCTCGGCCGGCGCTGCGGTCTGCTGCATGACGTCGGCAAGGCGATCGACCACGAGCAGGAGGGCAGCCACCCGCAGCTTGGCTACGAGGCGCTCAAGCGCTTCGGGGAGAGCGAGACGGTCGCCAACGCCGCCCTCGCCCATCACGAGGGCCACGATCCGCTGACTCCGTACACCGTCCTTGCCGCTGCCGCCGACGCGATCAGCGCCGCCCGGCCCGGCGCCCGGCGCGCCAACATGGAGCAGTACCTCAAGCGGCTGGCGCAGCTTGAAGACATCGCCGTGCGTTTCCCCGGCGTACAGAAGGCCTACGCCATCCAGGCCGGCCGCGAACTCCGCGTCATCGTCAACCAGCACACGGTGCCGGATGGCGAGCTGGCTAAAATGGGCCGTGACATCACCCGTGCCATCGCCGACCAGGTGGCCTTCCCCGGCGAGGTGAAGGTAACGCTGATCCGCGAGACGAGGCACATCGCAGTCGCGCGATGATCGTCGATCCCATCCTCGCCTGGAGCGAAGCCGCCTTCCCGCGCACGCTGCTGTGGGACGATGCCGGCGTCGTTCTCGCCGAGGGCGTGGCCTGGGAGGCCGAAGCCAGTGGTCCGGGGCGGGGTATGCGTCTGGCCCGGGCGCTGGGATGCCTGGAAGGCCAGCGCGGTGCCCTGCCCTATGTGATGGGCGCGCTCGCCTTCGAGGATGCTGGTCCCGACGGTTCGCCGTGGGGCGCGGTGCCAGGTGCGCGGCTGTGGCTGCCGTCGCGGTTGCGCATCGAGCGTGATGGCATCACCCTCGATCAGGTCGAGGGTGCGATGCTTTCGCCAGCCCGCAGCGAGGCGGCGCCCTGGCCGCATACGCCGGGTGGATTCCGCGACATGGTCGAGGACGCGGCCGGTCTGATCCGCGACGGCGCCTTCCGCAAGGTGGTGGTGGCGCGGGCGGTCGATCATCATCTGCCAGAGCAGCATCGCGACGACATCGCCCTGGCGCGACTGAAGGCCAACGCCGGCATCGGTGCCTGTGTCTACGCCCAGGATCTGCCGGATGGCGGCCTCTTCCTCGGCGCCACCCCCGAGCTGCTGCTGGCCGCACGCGGGCACGTCATCGAGACCCACGCCCTGGCCGGTACCTGCGCTGCCAGCGACGACGAAGAGGTCGATGCAGCGCGCATATCTGCCCTGGTCGCCAGCACCAAGGAGCGCAAGGAACACGGCCTAGTGGTCGAGCATCTCGTCGCCGGCCTGCGCCCACGCTGCCGGCCGTTCGCGGTCGAGGCCAGCCCGCATCCGCGCCGTTGCGGCGGCATATATCATCTGGAGACGCGCATCGCCGCCGAGCTGGCCTATCCCGACTACCTCGACGTCATCGCCGCCCTGCATCCGACACCGGCGACCTGCGGCCTGCCCGCCGCTGCCGCCGCCAGCTGGCTGGCGCGGCACGAGCGGCTGCGGCGTGGCCTTTACTGCGGGTCGCTCGGCTGGCTGGCACCAGATTCCTGTCGCGCGATCGTGCCGCTGCGCGGCGCACTGCTGTCGCCTGATCGCAAGCTGGCCCGCGTTTTCGCCGGCTGCGGTGTGGTCGAGACCTCTGTCCCAGAGCTCGAGTACGAGGAGACGGAACTCAAGCTGCAGCTGATCCGCCACAGCTTACGTATCGGCCATGCCTGACGCTTTCGGCTTGTGGGCTTCGCCCCCACGGCCCTGCGGGCCTGCCCCCACGGTCTTTGTCGCGGCTCGGTTCCGTCGCGTGCGCTCCGCAACCGTGGGCGGATGGGCTTCGCCCATCGTATCCGCCCACCGCCGCTCGGCGGCCGAATCATGAACGATCCCAATCTCAACGCGCTCTGGGGTCGCTGTCTAGCCGAAGCTCTCGCCGAGGCCGGTTGCCGCCACGTCGTCGGCTGCCCCGGTTCGCGCAACAGCCCGCTGCTCTTCACCCTGGCAGCGGTATTCGACGGTCGGCTGACCATGCATTGGGACGAGCGCGGCGCCGCCTTCCATGCCCTGGGCATGGCCAAGGCGCTGCGCGCGCCGGTGGCAGTGTGCGTGACCAGCGGCACCGCCGCAGCCAACCTCCTGCCCGCAGCGTGCGAGGCCGATGCCGCCGGGATCCCGCTGGTGCTGATCACCGCCGACCGGCCGTTGGAGCTGCACGGCTGCGGTGCCCCGCAGACCATGCCGCAGCGCGGCATGTTCGGCGTCTTCGCCGACGAGCTTGCGATCGACGAGCCGGTGGCCGAGGATGCTGTGCTGCAGCAACTACGCCGGCGCATCCATGCCGCCGTCTCGCAGGCCCGCCGGCCGTTGCATCTCAACGTGCCGTTACGTGATCCACTACCGCCCATCGCTGATGGGTGGACGGCGCCCCCATTCACCGGGACGGCCCTGGGACCGACGGGCTCCAGCCCGTCGGCGGGGCCTTGCGACGAGCTGGAGTTCGTCGCTCCCAGGCGTGGCCTGATCATCGCGGGGCCGGCGGAAAGCCTCGATCCCGCCTTGGTCATCCGGCTCGCTGAGACCACCGGCTATCCCGTGCTGGCCGATGCGTGCAGCGGCTTGCGGCGGCCCGACATGCCGCATCTGGCGGCGTGCCCGGACGCACTCTATGCGCTCGTTGCCCGCCCGCCGGGCGAGCCGGACGTCATCATCCGCGTCGGTCCGCCGCCGCTGACCCGTGCCGGTTACGAATGGCTGGGGCGCCAACGTTGTCCGCAGATCGTGCTGGGTGGTCCGCGCAACACGGATTTCATCGGCAGCGCGACGCACCGCCTGGTCGATCCGGATGCGGCCGCCATCGACCGCCTGATCGCCGCTCTCGGCCGGGCCGATGCCGACTGGACGCGGCAATGGAGCAACCGCCTGCCCGCGCCCGCCGGCTGGAACGCCACCGCCGCCAGTGCCCTGGCCTGCAATGCCGCGGGCTTCGACCTGCTGTGGCTGGCCAGCAGCATGCCAGTGCGCGACGCCAATCTGATGATGGCCCCCACCGCGCGTCGGGTGCTGTGCAACCGCGGCGTCAACGGCATCGATGGCACCATCGCCAGTTTTCTCGGCGCCTGCCGCGCCCTGGGTACGCGCGGGCTGTGCCTGATCGGCGATCTCGCCTGCCTGCACGATCTCAACTCGCTGGCCCTCGTCGCCGGGACGGATGGCGCCATCGTCGTGCTCAACAATGGCGGCGGCGCCATCTTCGACGCCCTGCCGGTGTCACGCGTGCCCGGCTATCGCCAACTGGTGCGGACCGACCATCGCCTCGACTTCGCGCACGCCGCCGCCCAGTTCGGCCTGCCGTACGTACGCTGCACCAGCGGCGCGGCGCTTGCGGCCGCCCTGGCGGTTCCCGGCATGCGACTGATCGAGTGCGATGTGCGGGAGAGTGACGGCATCGCCGCACACCGTGCCGCACTGTTCTCAGTCTGACTGCTGCGCAGAATCTGCGGACCCTCCCGTGGGAGCCTCACACGCCCACCGCCTTAGCGGTGCGATAGGCGCGCGGCGGCAGGCCGTAAGTTCGGGCGAAGACGCGGCTGAAATAGTTGGGATCGGGAAAGCCGGTGCGGCTGGCGATGTCGGCGACGGACAGCGCCGACATC
>JBBREK010000002.1:0-65427 GCA_038203025.1 Planctomycetota bacterium | reverse complement strand
GAGGGACCGACGATGGTCCGTGCCGTCGCTGGCTGCGGCTGGCCGGTCGCCGGCATCGAGGTGCCGACGCTGGCCGACAGCGCCGCCGGCCAGATCCGTGGCCGGCTGGAGACCCTCATGGAAACGGCGCGTGGGCGCCGGATGGTGCAGGCATGATCACGGCCGGCATCGACGGGGGCTCGCGCGCGGTAAAGGCGGTGCTGTGGGACGCAGCGTCCGGTCGCGTGGTCGGCCGTGCCCTGCGCGACAGCGGTCCCGCTGCCGCCGCTGTGGCCGACGCCTGCCTGGCCGAGGCCTGCGCCGCCGCCGGCCTGCAGCGCAGCGACGTGACGCGCCTGGTGGCGACCGGCTATGCCCGGGCCGTCATCCCCGGCGCCGACCGGCGCGTCACCGAGATCACCTGCCATGCGCGCGGCATCGCGCAGCTGCTGCCGGCGGCGCGTGCCGTGGTCGAGGTCGGCGGCCAGGACAGCAAGGTCATCCGCCTCGACGCCAGCGGCCGGGTCACCGACTTCGCCATGAACGACCGCTGCGCCGCTGGCACCGGACGCTTCCTCGAAGTCGTCGCCGAGCGTCTCGGCTGCGGCCTCGCCGGCTACGGCGCGCTGGTCGCCGCGGCCAACGATCCGGCGGCGATCTCGTCGATGTGCGTGGTCTTCGCCGAGAGCGAAATCATCGGCCTGATGGCCCAGGGCCGCCGGCGCGAGGACCTTGCCGCTGGCGTGGTCGCCGCGGTCGCGGCGCGCGTCGCCGCCCTCGCCGGCCGCGACCTGGCGGGCCCGGTCGCCTTCACCGGCGGCGTGGCGCTGATCCCCGGCTTCGCCGACGCCCTGGGCGCTGCCCTGGGCGTGCCGGTCGTGGTGCCCGCGGAACCGCAGTTCACCGGCGCGCTGGGCGCCGCGCTGATCGCTACCGGCTGATCAGTCCTTCGGCTTGAAGAAGGCCTGGTGCGCCTCGCCCAGCATCGTCTTCAGCGGCATGCCGGGCGGGGCCTTGGCTTCATCGACCTGCGCGATCAGCTCGGGACTGGCGTAGTGGCCGGGGAACCAGTGGCCCTTGGCTTCCAGCATGTTGTAGCGGTACTTCCCGAACGTCTCCATGTCCCAGCACTTGAGCATGCGGCGGAAGCGCAGGACTTCGGGGATGTTGATGCCGGAGGCGTCGTCGGCGTATTCGTAGCCGTCCCACGCCGCCTGCGGGTCCTGGCTGAGGCGTGCGTCCAGCTTCAGCTGGACGGCAAGGTCGCGGGCCGACAGCGGCACGCTGGTCGGGAAGGTGCCGAGCATCTCCTCGACGTGGGCCGGTTCGGTCAGGCCAAAGCTGAGGGTACTGATCTCGGGGTGCTTCAGGCACCAGCGGGCGTTGAACTGGATCGGGGTCAGCGGCGCGCACAGCTGCTTGAGCAGCGGTGGGGCGTTGAACAGCTGGCCGCCCTTGTCGTTGGGCGAGATGATGAACACGCCCAGGCCCTTGGCGCCGGCGTAGTCGACCACGCCACGCAGGCGCTGATAGAAGTAGTAGTAGTGCAGGTTGACGAAGTCGAACATTCCCGTCGCGACGCTGTCCATGACCACGTCGAGCGGGCCGTGCGTGCTGAAGCCGACCTTGCCGATGACGCCCTGCTCCTTGAGCCGGTGCAGCGCCTCGACCGGGCCATCCTTGGCAGTGGCGGTACGGCGCAGGTCCTGGGTGTTGATGCCGTGCCAGCCGTAGAAGTCGATGTGATCGGTCTTCAGGCCGGCGAGCTGCTCGTCGACCATGCGCTTCATGTCGTCGGCGGTGTTGGCCGCCCCCTTGGTCATCAGCCAGTAGCTGTCGCGCGGCACCTTGAGGTCGTCGTTGAGGGCCAGGCCGTAGCAGTGCTCCGACTTGCCGTAGCCGTAGGCGGTCTCGATGTGGTTGACCCCGGCGTCGAGAGCCAGGCGGATCATCTGTGCGCACTGCTCGCGCATGTCGGCGGGCACCTGGTCGCGCGGCTGCTCCCAGCCGTGCTTGTAGCGCATGCCGCCGAGGGTGATCACCGAGATCTCCGGCCCACCACGGCCGAAGGGACGGTACTGCATGGGCTTCTTGAGGTTACGTATGGCCATGCGCGGCAGGCTAACGACCAGCGCCCGCTGGCCAGCGCGCAAAGACCGCGTCAGATGCCAGGTGTCGCCGGTCTCGCAACCTTCCGCGCATGGCCTCCATGCACGAATCCCGGCTTGGCGGTGCCGTCCTCCAGGATACACCCCCACCCGACGGAGAGCATCATGGCCATCATCAAGGTCTGGATCGAGGACGGCTGCATCGTCTGCAACGCCTGCGAGACCGCCTGTCCCGAAGTCTTCCACGTCACCGAGGACACCTGCCACATCCGTGGCGAGGTGCGTGAGGATGGCGCTGATGACACCAATCTGGAGGGCAAGCTGCCACTGAAGTCCGATCAGGGGTCGTCCCTGGAGGACCAGATCATCGAGGCGGCCGAGGGGTGCCCGGTCGAGGTGATCAAGTTCGAGAAGGGGTAGGGGGGTCGACGCGGGCTGAAGCCCGCGGTCCTGGGCCCGGGTTTCCGCA
Source organism: Planctomycetota bacterium (assembly GCA_038203025.1). Classification (GTDB taxonomy): domain Bacteria; phylum Planctomycetota; class UBA11346; order UBA11346; family UBA11346; genus UBA11346. The sequence continues at coordinate 62,871 of JBBREK010000002.1, read as the reverse complement.
CAAGCCGTTGCTGGCAAATGCCTTGCGTGGGCTGCTCCGGCTTTGTCCGAAGTCTCGGCAATCCCTCCTCAAGCCACCAGCAGGGCTCCCGATACTGTGATCATGGAGATCCACGGCGCATTCCCCCCCGACCCCGCTGCCCGCCGTCGCCAGATCGACGCGGCCCGGGGCCAGAGCGGCCCGGCGAGCGACGCCGGCAAGCCGGATGCGACCTTCTCCGGGTCGGACAGCGCTGCCGTGGCGCGCTTGGTCGACGTTCTCAAAAACATGAATCCGGCCGACGTGCAGCGCATCGACGAGCTCAAGGAGCGTATCGCCGACGGCAGCTATCGCGCCGACCCCGGGGAACTTGCCGACCTGCTGCTCGGCCACGGCCGCTGATCCGGGGGAGCCGTGCGCATCCTACTTGCCAGCCTGCTCGTCTGCGCTCTTGCGGCGGCCGAGACCGTGGTGCTGGAGGAGGATACTCCGGCCTTCCACACCCTGCAGGGCAACGTCCTGCTCTCCGAGCGCAAATACGAGAGCGCCATCGAGCAGTACCGCAAGGCGCTGAGCCTCGAGCCGGCCTACTTCTACGCCCAATTCAATCTCGCCCTGGCCTTCCAGTCGATCAGCAAGCCCGAAGAGGCCCGGCGCTGGTACGAGGAGGCCCTGCGCACCAGACCGGATCACCACGAGGTGGTGTGCAACCTCGGTTACCTCGCCTATCTCGCCGGCGACTACGAACAGGCCGAGCGCCGCTTCCAGGACGCCGCCAACCTCGCCGGCTCGACCAGCCCCGGTGATGCCGCCGACTACTGGTTCAACCTCGGCGCCACGCGCGAGCGACTCGGGCACTGGTCGGAGGCGCGCCGTGCCTACGAGGGCTGCCTGCAGATCGCCGCTGCACATGCCGGAGCGCACTACAATCTCGGCACGCTGTTTCTCGGACCGCTTGCCGAGGAGCCCGACGCCCTGGCCAAGGCCATCGCCCATCTCGACGCCGCGCTCGCCGCCGACCCGCGGCGCAGCGAGGTGCTGGTCAACCTCGGCCTGGCCTACGAGCGCAGCGGCAAGGTGGCCGAGGCCGAGGCCGCGCTGAAAAAAGCGGTGGCGGTGGCCAGCGGTCCGGCCCTCGATCAGGCGCGCTGGCAGCAGGTGCGCTGGGATCTGCGCCAGGTGCCGTCACGTCGCTTGGCGGCCCGCGACGGCCTGCTCGCCATCCTCGCCGCCCGCCCGGACTTCCCCGAGGCCAACGGCCTGCTTGGGCAGTACTTCTTCCAGATCGGCGACTACGACCAGGCGATCCGCCACCTCAAACGCGAGATCGACGGCAGGGCCTTCGATGCCAACAGCGTCGTCGACCGCGAGTGCCACTACCTCCAGGCGCTGATCTACACCGACCATCGGCCCGACGCGCGCAAGGCCACCGAGCACGCCTCGGCCTACTACGAGTTGCACCCCGACGCGCAGAAGATCCACGCCCTGCGCCGTCGCGCCTTCCGCCTGAGCGAGACGGCACCCGCTGCGGCAGCGCCACCGCCGCCAGCCGCCGAGGCGGTGACGCCCGAGCCCGGTCCGCCCGCCGAGTTGGCCCCGCCCGCCCATCCTGCCCCGGCCGTCGTGCCGGCGCATGAGGCCGCTCCGGCCGAGCACGCCCCGGCTGGACACCACTGAGGTCGCCATGACGGACGCCGACCCAGATCACGAGGAGACCCGGCCGGCGGCCCCGGCCGTGGCCGGCTGCAATCACCTGTTTGGCGGCCTCCACGGCCCCTGCCCGCACCTGCCCGCACCCGAGTCGTCGACCTGCGTGTGGCACAACCCGCTGGTCGACAAGGGCGACGCCTACGTCGCTCGCCTGGTGGCGCAGGCGGCACGGGTGGCGCGCGGCGACCTCGCCGAGGCACACCTCGTCGGCGTGCAGGCGCCGGGCATCAACCTGGCCCACGCCAATCTGTCGCGCGCCGACCTGCGCGACGCCGTGCTCGACGGGGCGCGGCTGTCTGGCGCCAACCTCGCGGGCTCGCGGCTGCGCCGGGCCAGTCTCAAGCGCGCCGATCTCAGCGGTGCCGACCTGCGCGGGGCCGACCTCGCCGGCAGCAACCTCGGTGGTGCCGACCTAGCGGACGTGCGCTTCGAGGGCGCCGTGCTCGACGGCACCGTGCTCAAGGGTGCCAGCGCCACCGGTGCCGACTTCACCGGCGCTGACCTGCGCTCGCTGCGCTGGAGCCGCCGCTCGCGGCTGTCCGGCGCTACCGGCCTGCCCGAAGACCTGGCCGCCGCGGTCGCCGGCCCCGAGCCCGCCGAGGATGATCCGAGCGCCGATGAAAGCCGGGTGTGGGAGCGCGCCGCCGCCCACCCCTCCGCGCTGCGTCCGGCTGCCGTCGCGGCCAGCGACCTGGTGGCGCCGCCCGGACCCAACGGCCCGCCGGTGCCGTCGCGCACGCGGCGTGGCCCGTGGCTGGCGGTCGCCGCGGTCGCCGCCGTCCTGGCCATCGCTGGCACCGCGGTCGGTGCCTGGGGTCTGCGCGCCGCCGCTGCCGTGCCGCAGGATACCGTACGTCTAGCCGCCGAGTTGGCCGCGAGCACGCGCCAAGCCGAGGCGAATCTCGCCGAGGTGCGCCGGCTGCAGGCCGCCCTGGCTGCCGCCGAGGAGGCACAGACCGCCGGCCGCACCGCTGTCGCCCGGGCCAGCGACGAGGCGAGCATGCGCCGGGCCGAGGCCGAGGACGCGCGCCGCCGCCTGTCCACGGCCGAGGCCGATGTCGCCCGCCTGCGCGACGCCGATGACCGCGCCGCGCTCATGGCCCTACGTCTGGCTGACGCCCAGCGCCTCGGCCGCGAGCAGGCCGAACAGCTGCGGCGTCAGGAACGGGTCGGTGGCATCCTCGCCGACGGCGTGCGCCACCTGCGCAGCGAGAATACCCGCCTTGACGCCGTGGTCGGCGAACGGGTCGCGCAAGAGCGCCGCGCCGACCAGCTCACCGCCGAGTTGGCCACGGTGCGCCAGGAGGTCGAGGCCCTGCGTACCGAGCGTGCTGCGCTGGCCGCGCGCGAACGTCGTCTGAGCGAAGACCTCACCGCCAGCAATACGGTGATCCAGGGCTACCTCGCCCGCGTCGCCGATGCCAACCTTGGCAGCGTGCTTGGCGATGAGGCGGCGCAGCAGCCGCTGCTGCCGGTCAAGGCCGGTACGCCGATCGCCCTGATTGGCGACTACATGGTCAGCCTGCGCCTCGACCCGGCCGATGGCGGCGGCGTCGCCGCCCGCCTGGTGGTGCAGCGTCCCGCTGCCGCCGCCAACCCCAACATCAGCGTGGTGCTGTACGACGCCAGCCGGCGGCCGCTGCGTCGCTTCGGCTTCGGCTTCCCGCACGTCGACCGCGGCGCGCCCTTCACCAGCGCCAACGCCCAGATCGCCTGCGACGAGTTCCCGGCCTTCGCCCGGGTCATCGTCAGCCCCGCGGCCACCCTACCTCTCGGCGCCCGCTAGCCGCCGGCCCGTGGCAATGAAGCCCGGGATCGCCGGCGTCCCGCCGGCCCGTAGCCAGGAATATCTCACCCCCTACCCGCCCAATCACCAGGTAAGGTTAATATTCCAGTCGACCGACCCCCAGCCGCCGGTGATGGCGACATTCGAGCCGCTGCCATAGCAGGGCCGATTAGGCCACGGCTGCACCGGTCCACCCCACCACAGCACGCGGGCTGGCTGGCTCCAGCGCTGCGGCCACTGCCAGCTGCCGTAGTCGATGCGCTGCGCGGCGCGGGCCCGCTGTTCGGTGCGTTCGGTGGCGGCGGCGAAGGCAGCGCGCTGACGCTCCTGGCGCTCGAGCTCCTCCTGGCGCAGACGCTCGCGATCGCTCCACGTGATCCATCTACCGTCGTGCCACACCTCGCCGCGCGCGGTCGCCACCTCGTGCGGGCGCAGCCACACGCCGCCGATCAGCTCGCGGCCGAGCAGCAGCTGTGCCTCGGCCTGGTTGCGGTCGCAGGCCACAGCGCGCGCTGCCCACTGCCGCGCCAACGCCGGATCGGCCGGCTTGGCACGCAGCGCCAGGGCGGTCCAGGCCGCTGCCGTTGCTGCTGTCGGGGCCTTAGCGGGAAGGGCGGTGGCCTCGGCGCGCAGGGCGGTGACGGTGCGCTGGCGCGGGGTCTGGCCGTGCACGATACGGGTCACCTGGCTGCGCGGCCAGCTGCGCTCGGCGACCATCCCGCCCTGGACCAAGCGCACGCGCACCTCCTGGGCGTTCTCGACCAGCACCTCGCCGTCGATGACCGTGCCGTCGGCCAGCGTCACCTCGTCGGCGGGCAGGCTGCCAGCAGCGAGGATGGCGGCGAATAGCAGGAGCAGCGGACGCATGCCACGTAGCGTCGGCAGGTTGCGGTAGCGGGGAAGGTCGGTCTCGGCTCCGATCTTCCTTGACCGATACGGAAAATGGGCCTAGCCTGCCGGATCACAATGGCCACCCCCGCTTATCTACTGGGCATCGACGTCGGTCGCACCGGTCTCGGACTCGTCGTACTTGATGGCAACGGCGCGGTGGCGGCCACCTCCCGTCGCGCCTTCGGCCAGGGCACTGGCGAGCCGATCGATCCACAGGACTGGTGGCGGGCCGCCCGCACCGGCATCAAAGAGCTGCTGCGCAAGGGCGGCCTTGATCCCGACCGCATCCGTGCGGTGGGCGTCAGCGGCGACAGCTTTGGCTTCGCCGCCTGCGACAAGGACGGCAAATCGCTGTGCGCCACCGTGCTCGGGCCTGACGCGCGTGCCGAGGACGACGCAGCCGAACTGGCGCGTGTGATCGGTCCGCGCAACCTCGCCAACATCAGCGGCGGCGGTGCCAGCAGTGCGGTCACCGCCGCCAAGCTGCTGTGGCTGAAGGCCAACGAGAAGCGCGTGTGGCACGACCTCGGCTGGATCCTTCCGGCCAAGGATTTCCTGCGCTACCGGCTGACCGGTGTGGCCGCCACCGACGCCTGCGACGCGACCGCGACCCTGCTGTTCAACCCCAAGACGCGGGCCTGGAGCAAGCAGGTCGCCCAGGTCCTGGGCGTCGACCTCGCCTGGTTGCCGCCGGTGGTGGCCGCCACGGCGATGACCGGCCGCATCACCGACGCAGCGGCCAAGGAATGTGGCCTCGCCCCCGGCACGCCGGTGATCGGCGGGGCTGGGCACGCCGCCGCGGTGGCGGTCGCCGCCGGTGCCATGGCGGTCGGCACTGCCGTGGTCGAGCTCGGCTCGGTCGGCTCGGTGCTGATTTCCACCAACGAGGCCGGCCGCGACGTCAGCGGTCGCCTGCGCGTCTCCTGCCACGTCGCGCCCGGCCGGGCCGCGCACGAGGCGGTGGGCATCGCCGGCGCCGAAGGACTCGACTGGCTGATGGAGACGGTGCTCGCCAGCGAAACCGCGCAGGCGCGGCGCAACCAGCGCGATCCACAAGAGATTCTCGCCGAGCTCGCCTCGGAGATCGCCCCTGGCGCCGACGGCTGCCTGTACATTCCGGCCGGTCGCGGACTGGGCGGCTTCCTCGGCCTGCGTCCCGGCATCGGCCGCGGCCATTTGGTGCGCGCTGCCTACGAAGGCGGTTCGCTCGCTGCCCGCGAAGTGCTCGCCGCGGCAGCGGCCGCTGGCACGCCGATCGAACGGGTCATCGCCGCCGGCCCTGGCGCCTCCGGCAACCTGTGGCCGCAGGTGCTCGCCGACGTCCTGGATCGGGCCGTTGATGTCGCACCGGTGGCCGAGGCCGCCGCTGCCGGCGTCGCCATCCTCGCCGCACCGGCAGTTGGCGTGCATAAGACCCTCGACGCCGCCATCCAGGCGATGGTCCGCCGGCACGGCCCGCTGCAGCCACGCAAGGCCGCCGCCGCCGGTTACACCGCGCTGGTCCAGCGTCACCGCCGCATTGTCGGTGGCATCGCCGGCGACGTGCCGGCCGCTGACGTCGCGGAGGCCAAGGCTTGAGCGTCGCCATCCGGCTGCTCCACGCTGCCTTCGCCGTCGCCCTGCTTGGCTGGCTGGTCTCGTCCTACGTCGAGCGCCGTGCCGAGCTGGACAAGGTGCGCGAGGCCGCCGACGCCGAGCGCCTGGAGACCCAGCGTCTGCAGTCTGAAATTGAACGCGGCAAGGCGCTGCGTGATGGCCTCAAGCGCGACGACCCCTACGTCGTCGAATTCCTCGCCCGCGAGCGGCTGCAGTACACCGCCTCCGGCGAGCTCGCCCCGCCGCCGCGGCGCTAGCCACTCGTGGGCTGAAGCCCGCGGTCCTTGGGCTCAACGCGGTCGTTGACCGGACCGGTTGCCCCGATAAACCCCTTGCCCCGCCGTAGGCGGCTTGACAGACACATCGGAGCGTAGCTCAGCTTGGCTAGAGCGTTGCGTTCGGGACGCAAAGGTCGCAGGTTCGAATCCTGTCGCTCCGACCATCTCCCCTTGCAGGGGCGGGTATGCACCGCCACACTCCCGATATGCGCGCGGGTGTAGCTCAATGGTAGAGCGCCGGCTTCCCAAGCCGGTGACGTGGGTTCGATTCCCATCACCCGCTCCATTTTGTTCAGGGGCTTGGCCCCTACGGCCCTGTGGGCCTACCCCCGGCCTTGGTCGTGGCTCGCTTCCGTCGCACGGCTCCGGAATCGTGGCGGCATCGGCTGCGCCGATTCTATGCCGCCATCGCCACTCGGCGGCCGCCCCATCGCTGCGCGACGGGGCCCTAATCCTAGGTGGTCATGCCGCTTCATAAGATACCCGTCACTGTCCCCTATACCCTGGTTGGCGATCCAACCGCCTCGCTGTTTACCGTGCAGGTGGACGCGGTGGCGACCTCGCCGACCGGCGCCATCGCCACCGCCCAGGTGCTGGTCGAGGCCCTGGCGCGCATGCGCCATCCCGGGCAGGGGGCCAAGGTGGCCAGCGAGCGGGTCCGCGTCGGTGCCATCGGCAACCAGGTGTCTGGCTTCTACGCCTACGTCCTCAGCAACTCCTTCCACATCTCGCACCTCGACTTCCCCAGTCGGCTGGAACAGCAGGGGGCGCAGCAGCTCTCCGACGCCCTGAGCGGCATCGACCAGCGCAACCTCTACGGCATCCTCGCCGACTGCGTCTACCTCAGCTACATCAGCTCGATGGGCCTGGCGGCGCTGGCGAGCAACGCCCAGCGCTCGCGCCTGCGCCTGATCCGGCCAAGCGCCGGCGTGCTGAAGGTCATCGAGATGATCGGCCTCCAGCGCATGGTCCCCTGCTTCCCCGACCTGCCCAAGGCCTGCGACGATCTGGTCGCCGCCTGGCTGCGCGTCGCGGCGGCCAAGTAGGGATCTCCCGCCAGTTACGAGCCGGTTACATGCCGGCCCGTTACGACCGGATACGACCGGGGCATGAGCCCCAACCACCGCCTCGTCCTGCTGCTTCTCCTGGTCTGCGGCTTGACCGCTGGCGAATCCGCGTGGTGGGCGGCCCACGCCCACGTCCACCCGCTGGTGCCGGTGATGCGCACGCCGACGGATGCGGCGATCAGTGTCGAGAGCGTAGCGGTCGAGATCGACGCCAAGGACCAGCTGGTGCGCACGGTGATGACGGTGCAGGTGCGCAATCGCGGCTCGGTCAGCGCCGAAGCCGTCTTGCTGCTGCCGCTGCCAGCCGGGGCGGCGGTGCGCTCGTTCGGCTTCTCCGGCCCGGGCGGCGAGCTGGAGGCGCGCCTGCTGCCGGCCGGGGAGGCTCGCTCCACCTACCAGGTCATCGTCAGCCGCATGCGCGATCCAGCCCTGCTGGAATTTGCCGGCGCGCAGCTGCTGCGCTCGTCGGTGTTCCCAGTCGAGCCGGGCCGGACCCAGGCGGTGCGCCTGAGCTTCGAGCAGGTGCTGGAGTTGCGCGACGGCCGGCTGGAGTGGGTGCTGCCGCGCGCCGAGGCCCTGGCCGGAGCGGCGCCGTGGACCATTCGTGCGCGGCTGGCGGCGTCGGTGCCCATCGGCGCGGTGTTCGCGCCGATGCAACGCTTCGCCGAGACCTCGCGCGACGGCCGTGCGGTCGAGTTGCGCCTTGACGGCGCCGCCGATCCGGGCGCGATCCGCCTGTCGTGGTGTCTGCGCGGCGCCGCGCCGCTGTCGGTGGTCGCCTTCCCCGAAGGCGACGGCGGGGTCTTCGCCGTGCTTGCCGAAGCGCCGCCGGTCGGCTCCGCCGCGCCGATCCCGCGCGAGGTCACCGTACTCATCGACCGCAGCGGCAGCATGGCCGGCGACAAGTGGACGCAGTCGCGCGCCGCGGTGGCCCAGGTGCTGGCCTCGCTGGGGGCCGGAGAGACAGCGAACGTCCTGCTGTTCAACGAGGGCGTCGATCCCTTTGCCCGCACGCCGCTGGCCATGGACGAGGCCGGCCAACAGGCCTTGCGCCGCTGGCTGGCGGCGGCCCGGCCCAGTGGCGGCACCAACCTGTACGACGGTTTGGCCGCCGCCCTGGCCCAGCCGGCGAAGCCGGGGACGCTGCCGCTGGTCCTGCTGATCAGCGATGGACTGCCGACCCTTGGCATCACCAGCGAGCTGGCCATCCGCCAGCGCGCTGGCGATAACCCCGCCGGCCGCCGGTTGTTCTGCGTCGGGGTCGGGCACGACGCCAACGCGCCACTGCTCGACCACCTCGCTGCGGCCGGCCGCGGTCGCGCCCGCCATCTGCCGCCGGGGGCGGACATCGAGCTGGCCGTCGCCGAGCTGGTCACATCGCTCGGCCGTCCGGTGCTGGCCGCGCCCGAGCTGGTCGCCGAGGCCGGCCGGATCCTCGATCGGCAGCCGCGCCGCCTGCGCGACGCCTTCGCCGGCGAGCAGATCCTGGTCACCGGCCGCTATGCCGGTCGCGCGCCCATCCGCATCGAGCTTGCCGGCACCCTCGCCGACGGTGCACGCTGGCAGCGCAGCGCCGTGCTCGACCCCGCCGCCGCCGACCCCTTCGCCTCGTGGGTGGCGCGGCTGTGGGCCCAGCGGCGCATCGCCGAGCTGGTCGAGCAGGCCCGCGACCTTGGCGCCGATGGCCGCTCCGATCCGGCCCGGCTATCCGAACTCACCGCCGACATCGTGCGGCTGAGCACGCAGTACGGCGTCCTCACTGAATACACCGCCTTCCTTGCCACCGAAGGCGCGCCGCTGCCGCCGGCCGGCCCGATGCCGCTGACCCGCGCCGAGCGCGAGCGCTGGGACGCCGCCGCGGCGCCGACGAGGCAGCGCGCTGTCGACGAGCTGCAGAGCAAGGGGCTGTCGCCGCGCGCCGGCGCCCAGGCCCAGGCCTCGTCGATCAACAACGGGCGTCTACGCGAGACGGAGCGGGCCGCCGCCGACAACCGCATCCTCGACGCTGACGGTCGGACGCAGGCCTTCACGGGCGTGCAGCAGGTTGCCAACAGCAGCCTCTGGCGCCGCAATGGGCGCTGGGTCGAGGTCGGCGCCGACGGCGCTCCGGCCCGGCGCATCGCCTTCGCCAGCGCCGAGCATCTCGCTCTGGCCGAGCGCCTCGCCGGCGCAGGTCGCCAATCCCTACTCGCCAACGACGGCGAGATCCAGCTGCGCGACCGCGGCGAGATCGTGCTCATCGAAGCGGCACGCTGAATCCCCCATCCAAGCCCCGGAGTCCATCATGCGTCTCATCCCCACCCTCCTCCTCCTCTCCTCGCTCGGCGGGGCCGTCACCGCCGAGACCGCATCGCGGATCGCCGCGCCGGCCGAACGCCCGCTCATCCAGATCGCCATCCTGCTCGATGATTCGGGGAGCATGGACGGCCTGATCAATCAGGCCCGCGCCCACCTCTGGGACGTGGTCAACCAGCTGGTCGCGACCAGCCGCGATGGCGTACGGCCACAGCTGCAGGTCGCGCTGTACCACTACGGCGACACCCCGGCCCTGGCCCAACCGCTGCTTCCGCTCAGCGACGACCTCGACGCGGTCTCGCAGCGGCTCTTCGCGATCAACGGCGGGGGTGGCACGGAATGCTGCGGAATGGTCATCCACAACGCGGTTACCCAGCTGGCCTGGAGCGACCGGCGCGAGGACCTCAAGCTGATCTTCATCGCCGGCAACGAGCCGTTCACCCAGGGCGGGGTCGACTACCGCAGCGCCTGTTCCGAAGCGATCCACAAGGGCATCCAGGTCAACACCATCCATTGTGGGTCAGCGCAGGCCGGGATCGCCGGCAAGTGGGATGAGGGCGCCCGTCTAGCCGACGGCAGCTACGCCTGCATCGACCAGGACAAGGTCACGCCGCAGATCGCTGCCGCGCAGGACGCGCAGCTGACCGAGCTGAACACCCGCCTCAACGCCACCTACCTCGCCTTTGGCAACCAGCGCGAGGAGATGCGGGCCCGGCAGTCTGCCCAGGATGCCAACGCCCAGGCCTCGGCCCCGGCAGCGGCCTCCGCACGCATCGCCTCGAAAGCAGGAGCGGCTTACCGCAACTCCAGCTGGGATCTGGTGGACGCGCTGGAGGACAAGAAGGTCGAACTGTCCACCGTGGACAAGAGTGATCTGCCGGCAGAACTGCGCGGACTCGACGCAGCACAACTGCAGGAGGCGGTCGCCAAGAAGGGCGCCGAACGCAAGGCGGTCCAGGCCGAGATCGCCAAACTGGCGGCCGAGCGCGCCGTCTTCGTCGCCGCGGAAGAGAAGAAGCTCGCCGATGCGTCCGGCACGCAGACGCTCGGCCAGGCGATGCGCACGACGATCGCCGAACAAGCCGGAAAGAAAGGTTTCAAGTGACCGGTCCAGCGCCTGGATCTCGCTTAACCCCGGGCTTCGGCAAGACACCCTGAATCCCGTGCGCGGCCACCTGCTCATTGTCGAAGACGATCACGCCATCCGCAGCGGGGTGGTGGCGATCCTTGAGCTGGCCGGATTTCGCGTCAGCCAGGCCGCCGACTTCCCGACCGGGCGGCGGGCTGCGTTGGGCATGGATGTCGATCTGGTGCTGCTTGACCTGGTCATGCCGGGCGGCGACGGCCTCGACATCCTTGCCGCGCTGCGCCAGCAGCGGCCGGCCCTGCCGGTGATCATCCTCACCGCCCGCGGTGCCGAGCAGGACCGCGTGCGCGGGCTGAAGGGCGGGGCCGACGACTATGTGGTCAAACCCTTCGGCGGCGACGAGCTGTTGGCGCGGGTCGAGGCGGTGCTGCGCCGGGCCGGGGCCAAGGCGGCGCCGACGCCGGCGTTGCTGCGCCTGCCCGGGCTGGAGCTCGACCTCGGCCGGCGTTCCGCCCGGCTGGCCGATGGCGCGATCGTCGAGCTGACCGAGCAGGAGGCCGGGCTGCTACGCCTGCTCGCCGAACGCCGCGAGCGCGTGGTGCCGCGCGAGGAATTGCACAGCCTGTTGTGGAAGGGAGGCGGGGTCGATCTTGGCAGCCGCGCCGTCGACATGCTGGTGGCGCGATTACGCGACAAGCTCGGCGGCGCCGCGCTGGGGGCGCGACTCATCGTCACGGTGCGCGGCATCGGCTACCGCCTGGGTGCCGACTGACATGCGCTGGCGCCTGCTTGTCCTCCTCATGGTGGCCGTGCCGCTGCTCGCCGCCGGGCTGCTGCTGACTCGCGCCGTACTGCGCGGCGAGCACGAGCGCGCCGAGGGCGAGGTCCTGCGCCTGGCGCTGTGGCGCCTCGACGCCCGTGCCACCGCCCTGGTGGTCGGCGAGGCCAGCCGGGCGCCGGAATCCTACCGCTCGTTCTGGTCGACCAGCGAGGCCTTCGGCGAGCGCCTGACGCGTACCGGCCGGGTCCTCCTGCCGTCGCCGCTGCTTGGGCTGCCCGCGCCGCCCCTGCACCTGCATCTGCGCCTGTGCGACGGCGAACTGACTTCGCCGCAGCTGCCGGTCGGTCGCGAACGCGGCCTCGCCCTTGCCGGCCTGGTCGAGGCCGCCGACCTGGCCGAGGCCGAGCGGCGTTTTGCCGGCCTGCGCAGTGTGCTCGGTAGCGACCCCGCCCGGCTGCTCGCTGGCCTGCCCGCCCCACCCAGCTCGGCAGATTCGATTACCATGCCTGTGCTTGAGACTGCGCCGCCGCCCACTGTCCAGGCCGCGGCGGATCGGCCCAGGGATCGGGACGAGTCGGTCGTCGAGCCGAAGCGGCAGGCGCTGCCGACATCCTCCGGCGAGGACGAATACCGTAGTCGCGCCAGCAACGTCGCCGAGGCCCAGCGCATGGCCCAAAGCGACAACGGCAGCAGCCTGAGCTTCCGCAAGCAGGCGGGGAAAAGCCAGGCGTCGCCATTGCCCGAGCGGGCAGCCAAGGTAGCGCCGCCGGTCGCCCCCGTCCCGGCTGCTGTTGCTGTTGCTGCTGCTGCGTCGGTGCCCACGACGCCACCGTCCATCGTGCATGCCAGTGCCGTCGGACTGGTCGAGGCGCGCTGGGCGGGGACGGACTGGCTGCTGCTGGCGCGCCGGGCCCGCATCGATGGCCGCGAGGAGCTGCAGGCGACGGTACTGCGCTGGGACGAGTTGCGTGGGCACCTCGTCACCAGCCTCGCCGACCTGCTGCCACAGGCCCGCCTGCTGCCGCGCGCGTCTGGCGATCCGCCGGAGCGCTGCCTCGCCGCCCTGCCCATCCGCCTTGATCCCGGGCTATTGTCCGAGGTACCGCTGACCTCGGCGGCGCGCTGGACGCTGGGGCTGGCCTGGGGCGCGCTGCTCGCCGGCATCGCTGGCGCCGCGGGCCTGCTGATCGCTGCGCAGCGCCTGGCCGAGCGCCGCGCCGTCTTTGTCAGCGCCGTGACCCACGAGTTGCGCACGCCACTCACCGCCTTGCGCCTGCACGCCGACCTGCTGGCCGACGCTCGCGTCGCCGGTGACCCCGTCCTGCGCGGCCAGCGCGTGCAGGTGCTGCGCGCCGAAGCCGGCCGACTGGCGCACCTGATCGACAACGTGCTCGACTACGCCCGACTGGAGCGCCGCCGTCCGCCGGAGCCCCGCGCCGTGGCCCTGGCCGAGTTGCTGGTGCCGCTGGTCCCGCGCCTGTCGGCGCGCCTCGCCGCCGCCGGCCTGGAGCTGGTCGTGGCCGAGGCCTCGCCCTGGGCGGTGCGCTGCGATCCGTCCGCTGTCGAGCGCATCCTGCTCAACCTCGCCGACAACGCCGCCAAGTACGCTAGCGGCACCGGCCTGGTGCGGTTAGACGCCCTGCTCGGCCGCGGCGTGGTCGAGCTGCGCCTGCGTGACCGCGGTCCGGGCCTCGCCGCCGATGTGCGGGCGCGGCTGTTCCGGCCCTTCGCCCGCAGCGCCGAGGCCGCCGCCGGTAGCGCTCCGGGCGTCGGCCTCGGCCTGGCCTTGTGCCGCCGCCTGGCCCGCGCCCAGGGCGGCGACCTGCGCCTGGACGAGGCGGGCGATGGCGGGGTCGAGGCGGTGCTGACGCTGCCGCTGGCCTGAACGCCTACGGCACCGGGCGCATCTCGCCGTGCCGTTCAAGGAACCGCTCGATCGGCCCGCGCGCCAGCGGATCGACCTGGTCGCGCAGGATCAGCGCCCACGGCCGCAGCGGGGTCGGGCTGAGATGCACGTCGTCGAACACCGCGGCGCACAGGTTGTGTTCGTCGATCGGGTCGGGGTCCAGCGGCAGGGTGCCTGCCGCCTGCAGGGCGACTCGCGCGACCAGGGCCGGCAGCACGGTGCGCTCCTCGTCCCGCGCCAGGTCGGCGAGCAAAGCGCGCAGCACCACCGGGTCGGTGGTGGCGGCCGCCTGGTCGCGCCAGCTGATGGCGTCGCCCCCGCGCACCGTGGCCAGCTTCCACAGCAGATGGTCGCGGGCGACGAGCGGATCGGCATCGCCGGGCACCGCCGCGACCTGGGGGTCATCGAGGGCGATCAGCGCCAGGCGTCGGGCCAGGGTCCGGCCCTGGGAGCCGCCCTCGTCGCGCAGGCGGGCGATCTGCTCGGCGTCGGGCATGGCGGCGGACAGGTCTTGGCGCGTCAACCAGGTCCACGTGGCGATCGCCTGACGCATCTCGGGCGTGTCCAGGCTCTCGGCCGCGGTCACCAGTTGACGCAACGCTGACGCCTTCGCCGCCTCGCCGTCCTCGCTCCGCCGCCAATCGAGATGCACCGGCTCGGCCTCGCCGGGATGGACGATCAGCAGACGCAGTTCGTCGATGGTGGCGGCCAGGCCGGCGAGCATCGGCTGTTCGAGGGGCAGGGCGATCTCGGACGGCAGCCGGCCCAGTCCCTGGTCGGCCGCCGGTGTGGGCAGTACGTAGCGCACGCCACCCGCGGCGATGCCGACGCTGCCGCCGGCTTGCATGGCCAGCGGTTCGGAGACGAATCCGGACGCGCCGGCACCCAGCGCCAGCGGCACTTTCAGCCGCTGGCAGGCGGCGAGCAGCACGCCGAGCCCGCTCGGATCGGACGGCCGGCGTTCGCTGATCGCGGGATCCCAGCCGGCCGGGGCGTCGAGATAGACCAGCCACGGGCTGAGATCGCGGGCCAGGGCCAGATCGGCGCGGGCACGGTCGGGCGAGGCGGGCAGGCCGAGCAGGCCGAGGCGCAAGCCGTGCCGCCAGGCGGCATCGTCGCCGCCGCTGCAGGCGGCCAGGGCGGGATCGGCAGGTGCGACCACCGCAATCGGTATGTCGGATTCCCAGCCGCCGGTACCGAGGCGGGCCGGCACGCCGGCGCCCAGCGCCAGGACCAGTTGTGCAGGGCCACCCATGGCCCGGCCAAGGGCGTCGAGCATGACGCGATCCGGCCACGCCCGGCCGCCCGCCAGGGCGAGGCGGGCCGGCGCATTGGCGGCCGGCGGCGGACGCAGGCGCATCGTCATCACCGCCCCGGCGAGCTCGAGGCGCAGTGCGCCGGCGCAGCCCACGGGCAGATGCAGGACGACGACGCCATCTGCCCCATCGTTGGCGGCGGGAAGCGGCCTGAGCTCGCCAGTCAGGGGGATGCTGCGGCCGTCCAGGGTGGCTTGCGACGGGATCTCCGCGGGGCCGGCGACGGCGACGCCGACATGCGGCGCACCGTCGGCAGCGTGCCACCACCAGGGGCCGCGGATGACGCGGGCGGACTCGGCGGCGGGAGCGGCGACGGCCAGCAGCAGTAACAGGCAGGTGAGACTAAAAACAGCGGTTCGCGGTTCGCTGTTCGCGGTTCGCTGTTGTGGCGGTGTGTCTCGTTTGCCTTGGTCGTGTCTGCTAGACAGGTGACCAACGGGGAGTCCCAGCAAGGTCGGTAGACGATTGTCCAACCGCGAACCGCGAACCGCGAACCGCGAACCAGCGGTGACATAGCACCTGCCACGTGGCAGCCGCATGGTCACCCCGGTGCCTCCCAGAAGGCGATGCCGAGCGGAGGCAGGGTCAGGCGCAGGGTGCAGGGGAAGGCGCTGCGCGGTTCAGGGTAGGCGGTCATCTCGGCGGCGTCGACCAGACCGCTGCCCCCGAAGCGGGTCTCGTCGCTGCTCACCAGGCGCTTCCATGGTCCGGCATTCCACACCCCCAGCGGGTAGTCGGTGCGCGGCCTCGGGGTGAAGTTGATCGCCACCAGGATGTCGCGCTGGCCAGGGCACTTGCGCAGGAAGGCCAGGGTCGACTCCTGCCAGTTCTCGCAGTCGACCCACTGGAAGCCGTCACGGCGGTCGTCGTGCGCATGCAGGGCCGGCTTGCCCTTGTAGAGATGCAGGACCTCGCGCAGGAAGGCGAAGATGCCGGCGCGGTCGGGCTCGGCGGCCTCGTGCCAGTCGAGGTTGCGCTGCCAGTCCCACTCGCGGCCCTGGCCGAATTCGCCGCCCATGAACAGCAACGGCCGGCCGGGCACCGCCACCTGGTAGCCGAGCAGCAGGCGCAGCTGGGCGCGGCGCTGCCACCAGTCGCCTGGCATCTTGTCGATCAGGCTACGCTTGCCGTGAACCACCTCGTCGTGCGACAGCGGCAGGATCCAGCGTTCGTCGTAGGCGTACCACTGATGGAAGGTGGCGCGGTTATGGCAGCCGCTGCGCATCACCGGATCCTGGGCGAGATAGCCGAGGCTGTCGTGCATCCAGCCCATGTTCCACTTGAGGTGGAAGCCGAGGCCCTGCATGTCGGTCGGCGCGGTGACGCCGGCCCAGGCGGTCGACTCCTCGGCGCACAGCACGACGCCGGCGAATTCGCGGCGCACGGACGCGGTCAGCTCCTGGAGCAGACTCTTGGCCTCGTCGTTGCTATTGCCGCCGTCGTCGTTGGGTACCCACTCCCCAGGCTCGCGGTCGTAGTTGCGGTAGAGCATCGAGGCGACCGCGTCGACGCGCAGGCCGTCGATGTGGTAGCTGCGGCACCAGTGCAGCGCCGCTGCGACCAGGAAGTTGCGCACCTCCGGGCGGCGGAAGTTGAAGACGCAGGTGCCCCAGCTCTTGTGCTCGCCCTCGCGCGGATCCTCGTACTCGTAGCAGCAGCCGCCGTCGAAGCGGGCCAGAGCGAAGTCGTCCTTGGGGAAGTGCCCGGGGACGAAATCGACGATGACGCCGAGGCCGGCGGCGTGGCATCGGTCGATGAAGAAGCGCAGGTCGTCGGGCGAGCCATGGCGCGCGTTGGGCGCGTACTGGCCGGTGACCTGGTAGCCCCAGCTGCCCTCGTAGGGGTGGTGGGCGATCGGCAGCAGTTCGAGATGGGTGTAGCCGAGGCCGGTAACGTAGGGGATGAGCTGCTGTGCCAGCACGCGCCAGTTCGGCCACGCCTCGGGCTCCTGGCCTCGCTTCCACGAGCCAATGCACACCTCGAAGATCGACATCGGCCCGTCGACCGGGTCGCGGCCCAGTCGGGTCTGCATCCAGGTGCCGTCGCTCCAGGCGAAGCGGTCGGGCATGGCGACGATCGAGGCGGTGGCCGGCGGACGCTCGGCCTGCAGCGCATAGGGGTCGGCCTTGGTGCGCAGGACGCCACCGGCGGCGCGGATCTCGTACTTGTAGAGCATCCCGGGCTTGATCCCGGGGATGAAGATCTCCCACACGCCGTAGGGCACACGCGGACGCATGACGTGCCAGCGGCCGTCGAAGCCGTTCCAGTCGCCCACCACCGAGACGCGCTCGGCGGTCGGGGCCCACACCGCGAAGCGCACTCCGGCGATGCCGTCGACGGTGACGGCATGTGCCCCCAGTACCTCGCCGAGGTTGCAGTGGTGCCCGGCCTGGAACAGGCCGAGATCGTAGTCGGCCAGCTGCGGCCAGAAGGCGTAGGTGTCCGGCAGCAAGCGCTCGGCGCCATCCTTGCCGGTGATCGCCAGGTCGTAGGCGAAGCGCTCGGTGGCGCCGGGGATGGCGCCTTCGAACAGCCCGTCGGCGTGGCGCAGGCTGAGAGCATAGCGCTTACCGTTGTCGCGCCGCACCACGCTCACCGTGCTGTCGGCGCCGACCCCGCGCAGCCAGGCGCGGGCGTGCAGCGTCCCGCCCTCGGGGTGCAGTCCGAGGACACTGAAGGGATCGCCCAGGCGGGCCTCGCGCAGGGCCTCGACGGTGTCGGCAGACAGGGGCATGGTGGCTCCGCGCGGCAGGTTAGCCGGCGGGCGCGTGACCGCCACCCGCGCGGCCGGCGGCCGGCACCCCTGTGGACGGCTGCAAAGTGATGCTACAACAGAAACGTGCCGCCCCGCCCCACGGTCAACGTCTCGTCGCTGGTCGACCTGCCCTCGGTCATCCAGTCGCTCGCCGGGGCCCGGCGCACCTGTGTGCTGCAGGTCCGCTACGGCGACGACGAACGCCGCCTGCACCTGGAGTTCGGGCAGCTGGTGGCGATGGGCGGCACGCCGCGCGGCCAGATCGCCCGGGCGCTGTGCTGGTCACGCGCCGTCACCCCGGCGGTGGTCGGCGAGGCGATGCGCGCCCTCGGCGGTGAGCCGGATGCGGCGACCCTGGCCAACCACCTGCGTGCCCGCGGCGAGCTGCAGCCGGACGCCCTGTCCGAGGCGCTGGCCCTGTGCTCCGACGAGGACATGGCGGCGGTGCTGTCGTGGCCCGGACCCGCCTTCGACATCATGGCCAACGTGCCGGCCGACCCCTGGGCCGACTTCCAGCGCCAGTGCGGCTTCGTGCTCTCGGCGCCGGCCCTGCTGCTTGAGGCGCTGCGCCGGCAGGATGAGCGGGCCCAGCTTGGCGAGCTCATCCCCGATGCCTGGGATGTGCTGCGTCGGGAACAGTCCTCGGCCACGCCCAGCGACGATGACCAGCAGCTGCTGCTCGAGCGCTGCGGCGGCGCCGCCACCAGCCGCGACCTACTGGCACATCCGCTGCTGCCGCCGCACCGTGCTCTCCGCGCCCTGGTCGAACTGCGCCGCGCCGGCCTGCTGCGTGTGGTCACCGCTGCGGAACTTGCCGCCCTCGGCGAGCAGGCGCGCGAGCAGGGCCGCAATGCCGATGCCTACGGCATCCTTGAGCGCGCCGTCGCCCTTGGCCACGACGGGGCGCGCATCCGCGAGGTGCTCGCCAACCTCGCCGAGCAGGCCGGCAACTCCGGCTCGGCCGCCACCCACTGCCTGGCCGCGGTGCCCTTCCTGCAGACGCCGCAGCTGATGATCCAGGCGCTGAAGTTCGCCCTGCGCCTGGGCGCTGACCCCGAGTCGCCGCTGACCCAGCTGGTGTCGCTGAACCTCACCGTCGGCGATGACCGCGCCACGCTCGAGGCGCTGCTCGCCCTGGTCCGCCTGTACGAGAACCGCGGAGACCGCACCCGCGCCATGGAGGCGCTTGGCGAGGCGCAGCAGCTCGGCGCCGACAAGGTGGTCACTGGCGTGATGATGGGCCGGCTGGCCGCCGCCGCCGGCGACGTCGCCCAGGCGGTCATCCAGTATGAGCAGGCCGCCCGCCTGGCCACCGAATTGGACCGCAAGGATGAGGCGATCCAGGCCTGGCTCGCCCTGGTGCAGCTGAAGCCCGGCCGCCTCGAACCCTCGCGCGCCTGCGCCGAGTTGCTCGCCGCTGCCGGCCGCACCGACGACGCCTCCACCGTGCTGCGGGCCGCCCTGCCCAAGTCGGGCAACGCCCCCGAAGAGGTCCAGCTCGCGGCCTGGGAGCTGCTCGCCCGGCTGGCGCCCAGCGATGGCACCGCCCACGACTGGCTGGCCAAGACCTACGCCAAGCGCCGCGATCGCGACGGCGCCACCCGCCAGCTGCGCCTGATCGCCGACCGCCAGGAGACCGCAGGTGACGATCATGGGCTGGTCGACACGCTCGAGCGCATCGTCGTGCTCGGAGGCGAGGACATCGACCTATTGCGCCGGCTCGGCGAGGCGCACGACCGCCTCGGCCGGGTCGACGCCTCGGTCGACGCCTGGTGCCGCGCCATCGATCTGGCCACCGAGGCCGGCCGGCTCGATGCCGCCAAGCTGGTGGTCGACGAGGCGCTGGCGCGCGTGCCCGGCTCGGCCGCCCTGCGCTCGCGCGCCGCCGAGACGGCGCTGCGCCAGGGCAACCGCGTCGTCGCCCAGATCGAGTTGCGCCGCGCCGCCGACCTGGCCAGCGGCGCCGGTGACGCAGCGCAGGCCAAGGACCTGCTGCTGCGTCTGGCCGCCCTGCGTCCCGACGATCTGGTCGCCCGCCTGCGCCTGGCCGAGCTGCTGCACGGCATGGCCGACGAGGATGAGCCGGCGGCGGTGCAGGATGCCCTGCGCCTGGCCATCCGCCGCGCCGACTTCGGTTCGGCGGTCGAGCTGGCCCGGCGCCGTGTGCAGGTCGTCCCCGAGGACCAGCGCTTCAAGGCCCGCGCCGAGCTGGTCGAGTTGCTGCGCCGGGCCGGCGACGCCGCCGGCGAGCGCACCGCCGCCCGCGAACTGCTCGACCACCTGCTGGAAGCCGGCGAGGTCGAGCACGCCGTCGAACTGCTGTCGCGGCAGTTCGCCGCCCACCCGCGCGACCCCGACATCGCCCTGCAGCTCGCCGAGGTCACCGCCGGGCTGGGTGACGATCGCATGGCGGCGCGCTGCTACCGCCACGCCGTGCAGCTGCTGCAGGCCGAGGGCCGCCTGATCGACGCGCGCAGTGCCCTCGACCAGCTCGCCCAGGTCAGCGAAGACGACATGCTCATCGCCGCCGCCCGCCAGCGCCTCGACGCCGGCGAGGCGGTCGAGTGGGAGCAGATCCGCACCGCCCTCGAGCACAACCAGCGCAAGGGCCTGGTCGACAAGCTCGGCAGCGAGATGCTGACGCGCTGAGCGGGCACCAGCGCACCGCGATCAACCTAGAAAACGCAGAGGAACAGGAGGACCAGAGGGACCAGAGGTAGAGGCAGGGAGGTATGGCTCGCGGTTAGATTCTCCACAGGGTGAGACTGTCGTCGTTGCTTCTACACGCTCCCACTCTGGTCACTCTGGTGCTCCGTGGGAATCCCATCGCCGAGTTTAGGATCAATCCATGCTCATCGACCAGCTCACCTCGACCATCGGTCTCACCCCGCAACAGGCCCAGGGTGCCCTCGGCGCCATCGGCCGGATCGCCCAGGGCCGCCTCTCGCCCGAGATTTTCGCCGAACTCGGTGCACTCGTCCCTGGTCTGCCGGCGATGATCGCTGGCGCACCAAAGCCGTCGGGCCTGGCGGCGATGCTCGGTGACAAGGGCGCCATCGCCTCGGTACTGTCGCAGCTGGGCATCGATCTCGGCCAGGGCGGGCCGATCGCCCGCCTGGTCGTCGGCTTCATCCAAGCCAAGGGCAGCGAGGCGCTGAAGGCCGCGGTTGCCCGCCTGGTCTGACGCCCAGGACCGCGGGCTTCAGCCCGCGTCGGTCCCGGCCAGCACCACACCCTGATAACCGCTGCTGTCGAGATGCGGCGGCAGTTCGCCGACCAGGAAGGACTTGCCCAGGCCCTGGCCTTCGGCGGGGATGCCGGTGACCACGAGATTGATGGCGAACGTCTCGCCTACACCAAGCAGCTCCAGCGGCAGGGCCGCGGCAAGGATCCAGCCAGTCGCGGTCCGCGCGCTGGCGATCGTGATCGCAGCGGGATCCAGTCCGTTGCCGCCGACCATCTGGGCGACGGCCGGCTCGCCGCCCACTGCCGGCGCCAGTGCCACCTGCCGGTGCGGGGACTTGGGTGCGGCGACGATG
This sequence comes from Planctomycetota bacterium, assembly GCA_038203025.1. GTDB lineage: Bacteria > Planctomycetota > UBA11346 > UBA11346 > UBA11346 > UBA11346. The sequence goes on along the minus strand of JBBREK010000002.1, from coordinate 41,885 downwards.
AACAGCTCGACGCTGGACCCGTCCCACAGGTTGCCGCTGCGCGATGGGGCCGCGTCCACGGCATCGACGAGCAGCAGCAGCTGCCGGTCAGCGACCGCCAGGCGCAGGCTGGCCTTGATCGGCCCGCCGTTGCCGATCACCGGCCGGGCGGGAAGCGCCTGCAGCGTCTCAAGCAACTGGCTGGTCGCCGGCACGCTGGGCAGGCGCGGCAGGACCAGCGGCGGACCGGCCGGCACCGGCACGCTGAAGTGCAGGCAGGTGTCGACCAGGCCGGGGCCGCTCGCCACCGCCTCGAGGCTGAACGCCCGAGCCTTGCCCGTCGCCGTCACGGTGGTGTCGAGCTGGGTCCGGCCGCCGGCCTTCAACGTCACGACCAGCGTCGTCAGGCCACTCAGGCGGGCCGCCCCAGACGGGACGACGCGCAGGCTGTAGCGCCCGCGGGCCGGGGCATCGCCGCGGTTCTCGACCGTCAGCGACACCGGCTGGGCCACCCCGGCCTGCACTGGCGCCGTGCTGGGCAGCTTCGACCACGGGTGCTCGCCGCCGGTGGCGGTCGGCCATTCGGCCGCCCACGGCCACAGGCAGGGTTCGACGATCGGGCGTGGGGCCTCGGCGTCCGTCGGGATGGCATCGATGCCGGCCGGCAGCACGTCACGCAGGCGCGGGCCGGCGGCGGCGACCACCGCGGCGACCTGCTTCGGCTTGATACCGGCAGCCACCAGCGCGGCAGGGTTGGCCACCGCCGGGCTGGCGCCGGCCGCGTCGAGCGGCATGGCGTCGGCCAGCTGTCCACTGCTGTCGCGTCCGTTGGTGCGCCAGGCCTGCCAGGACTTGCCGCCGAACAGCATCGGTCGGTCGGGGTCGCCGGCGTAGACGTTGCCATCGATGCGCGCGCTGCGCCAGCCCTCGCCCTGCCACAGGCTGCCGCTGCCGGCGCCCTGCACGACGTTGCCGATGAACACCACCGAACGCACCACTTCGCGGCGCGAGACCTGCACCTGGTTCTCGATCGCGTCGAGGAAGAGGTTGTGGCGCACCAGATTGTCGCGGCCGTAGTGCTGATGGAAGCCGCCGCACTTGGTGCCGCAGACGACGTTGTCCTCGATCGTCATCCAGCTGGTGCCCTCGTCGGGGTAGATGCCCCAGCCGCCGTAGCCGTAGCTGTGCACGTCGCTGATGTAGTTGCGGCTGATCGTACCGCCGGCCTGTCGACCGAGGGTGTAGATCGCGCCCATATCCGAGAGCACGCCGTGACCGATGCTGTGGATGCGGTTGCCCTCGATGCGGTTGCCGTAGGTGTAGGCCGGGGCGAAGCCCCAGGTCCAGCCGACCGAGATGCCGCTGTAGCTGAAATTCCAGATGTGGTTGTGCAGGATGTGATTGCGGCTGGCGTCGCCGACCCACACGCCGATGGCGCTGTGGAAGATCAGACCGCCGTCGTGGATGCTGCAGTCGCTGATCGTGGTCTCGGACGACTCGGCGCGGTCGCGACCGGCGACCTGACCGCCCGCGTCCTCGCGACACGGACCCCAGCCAAGCGAGACGGGATCGAGACCGGCGAAGGCGCCGTGATTGCCGTCGGCCCAGCGGCGGGTGAGGCCGCCCTCGTGGCCGACCTTGACGCCACCGCCGCCGAGGTCGTGCACGGCGCAGGCAACGACGCGGTTGCGTCGGCAGCCGCGCAGCACCTCGATGCCCCAGCCCGACACCTGGCTAACCCGGCAGCCGTACAGGGCACAATCCTCGGCGCCGACCAGGCGCACCGCCGCCGGCACCTGGAAGGCGGACTGGATCGACCCCGGATTGTTGCGTGGCAGTTCCCAGTCGGCGTGGCGCAGGTCGAGGAATTCGAAGCGCAGATGGCAGACCCGGCGCTGCGGATCGAGGGCATCGCCCTGTACGTCGAGCAGGCGCTGCAGGACCGGCGCCTCGACCAAGGTGGCGGTCCTGGCCTCGCCAGGCATGGGAAGGTAGGACAGCGTGCCGGTCGGGCGGTCGAGGTACCAGTCGCCCGGATCGGTGCAGCCCTCGGCGACGTGGTCGAGGCGGAAGCGGGTGTGGCGGCCGGTCTCGTCGCGCGAGAAGCGGCTGTAGCCCTTGGTGGCGAAGTGGATGACGCCGGCCTCCTCGTCGACCGAGGCGATGCGCAGGTGGTTCTCGTACCAGTGGTCGGGTACGACCACGTCGATGTCGGCGAGATTGCGGAATTGGCGCACCTCGCCGGGATTGAACAGGGCGCTCATGGCGCCGTGGAACATCTTGCCGGAATCGCCCTTGGCCTCCTCGGCGGGCACGCCGGCGAAGTGGTGGAAGCCGCGCTTGGGCAGGCGGGCGCGCAGGCGGCGCCGGCCATTGACGAACAACTGGGTGAACCACCAGCTGCCGGTCGCGACCTCGGGCAGCACGGCCTGCCAGCACGGCCGGCCGTTGATCGTGCCGTCGCTCCAGCCGCTGATGGCGCGCGCGCCGCTCAGCAGCGGGCGGCCGCCGTCGCCGCGCCAGGTCACCGGATGCTTGGCCGTGCCGCCGTCCTCGGGGGTGAAGGCGAGCGGTGCGGCGAGGCGATAGACGCCAGGCGCTACCAGCACCTCGGCCGTCGTCGCCGGACCGCGGCGGCGCAGTTTGCGCAGCGCATCGCGTGCGGCCTCCAGCGTGGCGAAAGGCTTGGCGGCGCTGCCGTCGGCCTTTCCCGTGGCGGCAGCGGAGACGTGGAGGCGGATGGACTTGGGCATGGATGGCTCCGGAAGGTCAGGCGAAACCGGCGTCGGCGAGCTTGCGGTCGTGCTCGCCGGTCGAGGTGGCGATGGCGTGCAGCTGGGCGAACAGGCCGCCGCGCGCAAGCAGTTCGTCGAAGCTGCCCTGCTCGGCGACCCGACCCTGGTCGAGCACGGCGATGCAGTCGGCGTTGCGGATGGTCGATAGGCGATGGGCGATGACCACGACGGTGCGCTCGCGGCACAGCGCCTCGACGCCCTGCTGGACGGTGCGTTCGCTCTCGGGATCGAGAGCCGAGGTCGCCTCGTCGAGGATGACGATGCGGCTGCGCGTCAGCAGGCAGCGCGCCAGCGCCAGGCGTTGGCGCTGGCCGCCCGAGAGCTGGCCGCCGCCCTCGCCGACCCGGTGCTGCAAGCCGTCAGACAGGCGTTTGATGAACTCCCACGCCCCGGCGCTGCGCAGCACCGCGACCAGTTCGGCCTCGCTGATGTCCGGACGGACCAGGCGCAGGTTGGCCTCGATGGTGGTGTCGAAGAAGTAGGGATCCTGCAGCACGACGCCGAACAACGAGCGGTAGGCGCGCAGCGGCAGCTCGCGGAGGTCGTGGCCGTCCAGCTCGATCGCGCCAGCGGTGGGATCGTACAGCCGCAGCAGCAGGTTGGCGATGGTCGACTTGCCGCTACCGCTGCGCCCGACCAGGGCGGTGGTGCGGCCCGGAGCGATCTCCAGGTCGAGGCCCTGCAGCACCGGCGTGCGGTCGTAGGCGAAGCCGACTCCGCGCAGACTGAGCCGCGGGGCCGGCAGTTCGGGCATTACCGCGTCCGGCTGCTCGATCAGCGTGCTGTGCGTGTCGAGCACGGTGTAGAGCTGGTCGAAGGCACTGCGCGCGCCCATCAGCTGGCCGTACATGTTGGTGATCGCCGAGAGCATGCCGATGAGCGTCGCCTGGTAGCCAAGGAAGGCGACCAGGGTGCCGAGAGGCAGGGCGGCGGCGTCGCGCATCACCAGCGTGGCACCGATCACCAGTACGGCGGCGGTGATGATGTAGCCAAGGGCCTCGGTGATGAAGCTGAGCTTCATGTTCTCCAGCACGCTCGCCAGCCAGGTGCGCATGGCCGGCTGCAGCTGCTGCGCGAACTGCGCCTCGACGCGATCCTCCAGCGCGAAGCACTGCACCGTCTTGTGGCCGCGCAGCTTGTCCATGATGGCGCTGACGATGTCCATCGCCGCCTCGTTGGCGGCCCGGGTCTTGGCATAGATGCGCCCCGACAGGGTCTTGGCCGCGACGACGAAGCCGATGCCGCCGAGCAGGATCACCACGGTCAGGGCCGGGCTCAGCCACAGGCAGAAGCCGAGGCTGAAGAGCAAGCCGACAGCGCTGGTCACCAGGTTGGCGAACACCGCCTGCATGCAGGTGCCCAGGGTGTTGATCGAATTGCCGAAGACGCGCTCGTAGAGGAAGCCCGAGGGGTAGCGGCCGTGGAAGCTCAGGCACAGGCGCTGCAGATGCATGAAGCCGGCGGCGCGCAGCGCGAAAACGATCGCCTGCTGGGCGCGATAGACCAGCAGCATGGCGGCGAACCACAGGGCCATGCGGGTGAACATCACGGCCAGGAACACGCCGGCTGCCACCAGCGCGAGGTGGACGCTGCGCGCCGGGATGGCGACATCGATGATGTACTTGCCCAGCAGCGGCTGCAGCGCCACCGCCAAGCCGACGCAGGCCACCAGGGCGGCGGCGGTCAGCAGTCGCCAGCGGTGCGGCCGCAGCAGCGGCCACAGCCGCCGGCCGATCTCACCCAGGCCATAGTGATGGGTCTCGCGCATGGCGTCGGGGACGTTCCCGTCCACGCCGGCCGAATTCACGGGCATATGCGCGCGATGATAGACTCGACCCCACCCAGGCCGCAATGGCCGGCCCGGTCGGATTTGGCTATTTTGGTCTGCCTGTCCACGGACCGCGGGCTTGTCCACGGACCGCGGGCTTCAGCCCGCGGTGGGCTTGCCCCGCGTCACCATCCCGAAGTACTCCGCATAGAACCGTGCGGCATCAACCGTCATCGCCACCTCGTGCGGTCCCGCCTCATCGCGGTCCCACCAGGTCGTACCACCGGCCCGGCCCTGACCGGGTTCGACCGTCACCCGGCCGCGCTGCCAGCCGCAGACGTCTGGCTGGAAGATCGACACCGCCGCCAGCGGATCGTGGAAGGTGACATGGCTGGCGTGCTGGCGCCACACCTCGCAGCAATCGGCGACCACGTCGAGCGGACCGCCGGCGGCGCGGAAGCGCCGGATGGCGTCACCCGACTCCAGCTGCACCTGGGTGGTGACATCCAGGCCGACCGAGCGGTGCACCGCCACCGGCGCCCGGTAGACGGCGCGGCAGGCGCAGGAGTCCTGGAAGGCGTTCCACTCGCGCGGCCCGACCCCCGGCCGTTGGTTGGTGAACACGCCGCACATCAGCACCAGGGCCTTGAGCTTGCGCGGCACTTCGGGATCGATCGCCAGCAGGGCGCCGAGGTTGCCCATCGGGCCGATCGCCAGCAGGGTGATCTCGCCGGGTCGCTGGTTGATGGTTTGGCGCAGGAACTCGACTGCGGTGGCGGAGGGGAACTCCTCGGCCGGGCGATGCGGGTAGCGGTTCAGGGCGGCGTAGTGCGGCACCTCCGGCTGCACCACCGTGCCTTCGTCATAGCGCAGCGAGACGCCGGCGTGGATCGGAACCTCGGTCCGCCCGGCGACGCGACAGATGGCGTCGACGATGCTGGCGCGCTGGCGCGGATCGCGACCGCTGACCGTGGTCACGCCAAGCAGCTCGCAGCGCGGCTGGGCCAGGAGGTAGGCCAGGCAGATGGCGTCGTCGATGTCCGAACCGGGATCGGTGTCGAGCAGGACGGGGATGCGGTCGATCATGAGGTCCTCGCAGGTTTCGCCAGGACGGTAGGCGGAATAGGCAGGGAATCCATATCCGGATTCGACTGTGAATAGCACAAAACGACGATCGACAGGACCGCGGGATTCAGCGCGCGTCGGATCATTGCCCCGGACATGCCAGCGGTGCGCGGCCCCAGGCGCCTCATTGCCACGCCTGGGGAATCGCGATGCTGCGGCTTCGGAGGCACTATGCAGGCGCAGCAGGAATTCCGCTTCACCAGCGACCTCAGGACTGGCATCCAGGCAATCGACCGGCAGCACGTCGAATGGTTCCAAGCTCTGGAGACGCTGCGCAAGGCGGTGGCGGCGGGCCGCGGCGAACGCACCGTCGCCCAGGCCCTCGCCTTTGCGGTCAGCTACACCCAGCGGCACTTCCACGATGAGGAGCAGGCGATGCGGCAGGCCGGTTACGCCGACCTGGAAGCGCACCGCGCCGTGCACGCCGCTCTTGCCGCCCGCCTCGCAGAACTCACCGCCCAGCACGGCGACGATTTCGACACCGCGCAGGATGTCCTGGCGCTGATGGGCGGCTGGATCCGCGAGCACATCGCCGGCAGCGATCTGGCCTACGTGCCGGCGCTGGCCGCGCGCTAGCCGCCCGCTCCATGCCCGCCGCCTTCCCTTCGGCGGTGGCGTCGCTGCCCGGCTTCCGCGTCTTCACCGTCGGCCACATCGCGCGCAAGGAGCGTCGGCAGCAGCAGCAGCAGACGCCGGACGGTCGTCGCCTGGGCCAGCATGGGCTGTTCCTGTTCCACGCCGGCAGCGGCAGCTTCCGCAGTGAGCGTGAATCGGCGCTGATCGACGCCGGCACCCTGCTGCTGCTGCGCGCCGGCACCTGGCACCGCTTCGACCCGGCGCCGGGTTCGTATCTCACCGAGAGCTGGTTGCTGTTCGACGGACCGCTCGCCGACCGCCTGGTCGCCGATCTGGCCGGCACCGAGCGCTGCCTGTTCCGCGCCGCCGACCCGCCGGGTCTGGCAGAGCGCTGGCTCGACCTGCTCGACCTGGCGCTACGTGGGCCGGCCGCCGACCTGCGCGTCACCAGCCTGGCCATCGATCTGCTGGTTGATGCCCTCGGCAGTGGCGTGAAGACCGGGGAACGTGACGACGCAGTGGCGCTGTTCATCCGCTGCGCCGACCAGCAGGCCGCCGCCGAGACCTGTCCGCTCGAGGACTTCCTTGCCCGCGAGCAGCTGGTCTTCGAGACCTTCCGCAAGGCCTTCCGCCGACGGACCGGGTTGTTTCCGCGCCAATATTGGCAGCGCCGTAAGCTCGACCGGGCCCGGCATCTGCTGACCCAGGGCGGCGACGCAGTCGGCGCCGTCGCCGCGGACTGCGGCTTCGCTGATATCTATCACTTCTCACGCTGGTTCCGTCGCCACGCCGGCCTGTCACCGCGCGCCTTCCGCGAGCGCTATCGGACCTAGCGCGTTGCGGCTCGTTTCACTCGCGCGGCGGCTTCGCGCTACGGCTCGCTCCGCGGGCGCTACGACGCGGTGTTCGCTCGCGCGCTTGGCGCGCCGTAGCGCCGGCCCTGGCCGGCCGTAGCGGGCGCAAGCCCCCACCCGGCACCGATTTCCACTGGCCTCCCGGCGGCAGCGGCCAGCCTCCACAGCTGCATGACCGAACTGTCGATGGATCCCTTGCCTGGTGGCCGCTTGCTCCGCTTCGTCGGCGACCGAGTGCGTTTCGCCCTGCGCTGCTCTGGCGGACCGCAGTGCGGCTGGAGCGCGCGGCTGCGCACCAATCTCGGCCGGGCGGTGGTGCTGCGCGACGAGATCGTCGCCACCCGGGCCGGCAGTCGGACCTTCGCCGGGGGCAGCTGGCGCGATGTGCCGATGCGCCAGGTCGAGGGCGGCTGGGAACTCGAACTGCCGCTCGCTGAGGTCGGCTGGTTCCGCGCCAAGGCCTACGCCATCGACGCCCAGGACCGCCAGCATTGGCCGGACGGCGATGACATTGGCATCAGCATCAACCCCGACCGGGCGCGCAGTGGCAACGTCATCTACTGCGCCTTCCCGCGCATGTTCGGGCCGAACAAGACGCGGACGACGACGCGCGATCCGCTGCTTGAAGACCATATCGCGGCGATGGACAAGCACGGCTGGACGGTGATCCCGCCGTCGGGCAAGTTGCGCGACCTGATCCGCGAGCTGCCGCACATCACCGGCCGGCTGGGCTGCCGCATCCTCCATCTCCTGCCGGTGACGCCGACTCCGACAACCTACGCGCGCATGGGCCGTTTTGGCAGCCCCTATGCCGCCCAGAGCCTGATCGGCATCGATCTGGCGCTGGTCGAGCACGACAAACGCACCACCGGCGTCGACCAGTTCCGCGAACTGACCTACGCCACCCATCTTGCCGGCGCCCATGTCTTCCTCGACATCGCCATCAACCACACTGGCTGGGGCGCCCGTCTGCACGAGCTGCATCCCGAATGGTTCCAGCGCAACCCCGACGGCTCGTTCCGCAGTCCCGGCGCCTGGGGCACGGTGTGGGAGGACCTGGTCGAACTGGCGCACGAGGACGTGCCGCTGTGGGAAGAGTTGGCCGAGGCCTTTCTCACCTGGTGTCGGCGCGGCGTCGACGGCTTCCGCTGCGACGCCGGCTACATGGTGCCGATGCCGGCCTGGCGCTACATCACCGCCCGTGTGCGGCAGGAGTTCCCGGACTGCGTCTTTCTGCTGGAGGGTCTTGGCGGGGCGTGGTCGGCAACCGAGGCGCTGCTCACCGAGGGCGGCCTGCAGTGGGCCTACTCCGAGCTGTTCCAGAACTACGACGGCGGCCAGGTCTCCAGCTACCTCGACCATGCCCTGTGCCAGAACGGCCGCGTCGGCCTGCTGGTCAACTACAGCGAGACGCACGACAACGACCGCCTCGCGGCGCGCGGCCGCACCTGGTCGCTGCTGCGCAACCGGCTGTGTGCCCTGACCGCGCCGGGCGGCGCCTTCGGCTTCACTGCCGGGGTCGAGTGGCTGGCGGCTGAACGCATGGAGGTGCACCAGGCCCGCGCCCTCAACTGGGGTGCCGCCGACAACCTGGTCGACGAGTTGTCCCGCCTTGACCACCTGGTCGCCGATCACCCCTGCTTCCATGCCGATGCTGTGGTCACGCGCCTGTCGCCCGACGGTTCGCCGCTGCTGGCGCTGCGCCGCGACTCCTCCGCCGAGGCCGGGCCGCGCGAAAGCGTGCTGGTGCTGGTCAACCTCGACACGACGACCAAGCAGTCGATCGCGTTGAGCCAAGCGGTGATGCGCGAGATGGGCTCGCCATCGATCGATCTGCTCGGCCAGCATGCGCCGGCGATCATCCCGCAGGGTGGCGGTGAGTTCACGGTTGGCCTCGGCCCCGGTGAGTCGTACTGCCTGGCGGCCCAGGCCGAACCGCTCGGTCTGGCCGGCGATGCCTACCGCGCCGCCCGCGCCCAGGCCGCCACCGCCATCCAGGCCCTGCATGCCGCCATCCCCGACGAGGACTGCGGTCCGGCGCCGTGGACCGGCCTGGCCAGCCGCTTCAGCGCCGACCCGGTGCGTTTCCTCGCTGCCGCCAGCCGCCTCGACTGCGAGGCGGCGCGCGTCGACCTCGCCGCCGCCCTCGATGCCGCCGCCGCCGTCGCCGACCAGCCGCGCGTCACGGTGCTGACCGCGCGCGACCTCAACCGCGTCGCCATGGTCCCGCCCGGAAACTGGCTGCTGCTGCGCGACGGCACGCCGTTCGCCGCCGCGCTTACCCGAGCAGGTGGGCGCACGGCGCTGCGTGTGCGTTCGGTGCCGGTCGAGAGCGGTCACGTCGCGGTGATCGCGCCCCAGCCCGAAGCCGGCTGCGCCGAGTTGACCTTCGAGCGCTTCGCCACCAGCGGCACGCAGGTGGGCATGCGGCTGCTGTTCCTCGCCCTGCCGCCCGACCCGGCGGTGCGGCGGCCGCAGGATGGCCTCGCCCTGCTGACCAACGGCCGCGGCGCCATGGCCCGGGTGCACGCCGACCTCGGGCGCATCGCCAGCAAGTACGACTGCCTGCTCGGTGCCAACCTGCACCCAGACGCGCCCAGCGACCGCCACGTCCTGGCCAAGCGCCTGCGCGCCTGGGTCGACGCCGACGGTTTCATCACCCCGCTCGACGCCGTCAATCTCGCGACCTTCGCCGCCGGCCCGCCGGCCGAGTGGAGTTTTGTCGCCAACGCTGGCGACGGACGCACCGTCGAACTGCGTCTGGTCATCGATCTGCTGCACGGGCGCAACGCCGTGGTCGTGCGCCTTGAGCGCCCGGCCACCGCCCCGCGTTGGGGCCGGTCGCTGCCGCCTGAAGCGCGGGTCAGCGTCACTGTGCGCGTCGACGTCGAGGACCGCTCGTTCCACGTCGAGACCCGGCGCAGCCCCGAGGCCGAGGCCCACCTCGCCGGTGCCACCGCGCCCGCCGTGGACGGCTTCACCTGCACCTTCGGCGCCGATCGCCGGCTGGTCGCGCGTGCCAACGGCGGCACCTTCCATCAGGCCGCGGAATGGTGCGAAGGCATCCCGCATCCGGTCGAGGCCGATCGCGGCATGGCCGGGGCCGGCGACGCCTGGAGTCCGGGCTGGTTTGAACTGCCGCTCGCTTCCGGCCAGGCCGCCACGCTGCTGCTGCATGCCGATCCCGCCGATCCGCCGGCGGCCGAGGTCGCCGGCTTCATCGAGGCCCGTCGCGCCCGCGTCGCCGACACCCTGGCGCGCGCCCATCTGCCCGGCCAGGACGATCTTGGCCGCGCCCTGGCCACCGCCCTGCAGGCCTTCGTCGTGCAGCGCGGCACCGGCACCACGGTGATCGCCGGCTATCCCTGGTTCCTCGACTGGGGTCGCGACACCTTCATCGCTGCGCGCGGCATGCTTGCCGGCGGGCTGGACGCCGAGGTGCGCGGCCTGCTCTGCGCCTTCGGCCGCTTCGTCGAGCACGGTACCCTGCCCAACCTACTCAACGGCGACGACGCCAGCAACCGCGACACCAGCGACGCACCGCTGTGGTACGCCCTCGCCGCCGAGGAGTGGGTGGCGCGCAACCGCAAGCCTGGCCACGCTCTCGAGGTGACGCCGGGCCGCAGCCTGCTGCAGGCTCTTGCCGACATCGCCACCGGCTGGATCGACGGCACGCCCAACGGCATCCGCGTCGACCACGCCAGCGGCCTGGCGTGGAGCCCGCCGCACTTCACCTGGATGGACACCAACTTCCCGGCGTGCACCCCGCGCACCGGCTATCCGGTCGACATCCAGGCCCTGTGGATCCGCCTGTTGCGCCAGTTGGAGCGCGCCAAGGCGCCAGCGCCGCGCGGCGCGTGGAAGGACTGGGCCGATCGCGCCACCGCCTCGTTCGCGCGCTTCTGGCTGGAACCGGAAGGCTGGCTGGCCGACTGCCTGCTGGCGCCGCACGGCGAGGCCGCCGAGCAGGCGGTGCCCGACCGCAGCCTGCGTCCCAACCAGTACCTCGCCATCGCCCTGGGCCTGACCACCGGCGTCCAGGCGCGTCGTGCCTGCGCCGCCGGCGAGCGCTTCCTGCTGGTGCCCGGCGCCATGCGCACCCTCGCCCCGCTGCCGGTCGAGCCGCCGCTGGAGATCCGCTCAGCCGCCGGCCGCATGCTTGCCGATCCGCTGCGTCCCTACCAGGGCCACTACCAGGGCGACGAGGACACGCGGCGCAAGCCGGCCTACCACAACGGCACCGCTTGGCCGTGGCAGCTGCCGACCTTCTGCGAGGCGGTGGCGGTGGCCTGGGACCACGCCCCGGCGGCGGTGGCGACGGCGCGCGCCTGGCTTGGCTCGGTCGACGAACTGCTCGACGTCGGCTGCCATGGCCACATCCCCGAGATCCTCGACGGCGATGCCCCGCACACCCAGCGCGGCTGCGACGCGCAGGCGTGGAGCGTCAGCGAGGCGCTGCGGGTGTGGCGGCTGTTGGCGGCGCATTAGCGCCAGGTGTCCTGAAAACGATCGTTGACCAGGACGTCGAGGGGCACGTCGAGTGAGGTGGCAGGGTGAGGGGTACATGCCACAGGCGCGATGGCGACAGGCGGCGATCTGAGTAGCCTCCACCCATGACTGCCTACGCCTTGAGCCCCCGTATCCTCGTCACCGGCGGCGCCGGCTTCATTGGCTCGCACGTATGCGAACGTCTGATCGCCGATGGTGCGGACGTTTTGTGCGTCGACAATTTCTTCACCGGCAGCCGCGACAACATTGCCGGCCTGCTCGGCGGTCCGCATTTCGAGTTCCTGCGCCATGACGTGACCCAGCCGCTGCGAGTCGAAGTCGACCGGATCTACAATCTCGCCTGTCCGGCCAGCCCGGTACACTACCAGTTCAACCCGGCGCAGACGGTGAAGACCAGCGTGCACGGTGCCATCAACATGCTCGGTTTGGCCAAACGGACCAAGGCTCGCATCCTCCAGGCTTCGACCTCCGAGGTCTACGGTGACCCGACCCAGCACCCGCAGACAGAGGACTACTGGGGCAACGTCAACCCGATCGGGCCGCGCGCCTGCTATGACGAGGGGAAGCGCTGCGCTGAGACCCTGTTCTTCGACTACCACCGCCAGCACCACGTCGACATCCGCGTCGTCCGCATCTTCAACACCTACGGTCCGCGCATGCACCCGCACGACGGTCGGGTTGTGTCGAACTTCATCGTGCAGGCGTTGCGCGGAGAGGATCTGACCATCTACGGCGACGGCACTCAGACGCGCAGCTTCTGCTACGTCGACGACCTGGTGGATGGGCTGCTGCGCATGATGGACGCGCCCGATGGCATCACCGGCCCGATCAACCTGGGGAACCCCAACGAATTCACCATGCTGGAGCTGGCCGAGATGACCCTGCGCCTGACCGGTAGCCGTTCGCGTCTGGTGCGCCGTCCGCTGCCGCAGGACGACCCAAAGCAACGCCAGCCGGACATCACGCGCGCCAAGGAGACGCTGTCATGGCAGCCCTGCGTTGAACTCGAGGAGGGGCTGGGTCGTACGGTCGACTACTTCCGTCGCCTGCTCGGCTGAGCCGCCCACTCACGTCACGGCTGGCGATTGATCCAGCCGCCGACGAAGGTGCGCAGGATGATGGCCAGGTCGAGCCATAGCGACCAGGTGCGCAGGTACTCCAGGTCGAGGTTGATGCGCCGGCGCATGTCCTCTACCGTGCGCGTCTCGCCGCGGGCGCCGTTGATCTGGGCCAGACCGGTGATGCCCGGCTTGACGTAGTGGCGCCGCATCAGCTCGCCAATCTCGTTGGCGAAGCGGCGGTTGAGGGCGATGGGATGCGGCCGCGGTCCGACCACCGACATGTCACCGAGCAGGACGTTGAGGAACTGCGGCGTCTCGTCGAGGGAGGTATTGCGCAGGAATCGCCCCAGCGGGGTGATGCGCGGATCGCCCTGCTCGACTTGGCGGAAGCGGCCAGTGGTGATGTCCTGGGAGCACACGTCGCGGCGCATGGTGCGGAACTTGAATACCCGGATGCTGCGGCCCCAGCGGCCCTGGCGCTCCTGCACGAAGAGTACCGGCCCGGGGCTGGTCAGCTTGATCAGCACGGCGATCAGCAGCATGGGCCCAGCGAGGAAGAAGAGGGCGATGATCGCGACCACCTTGTCCTCGACCCACTTGGCGACCTCGGCGCCGGCGCTCAGCGGCCCGTTGGACAGGTCGATGGCGGGCAGGCCGGCGATGTCGGCCGGTCGCGGACAGAACAGCGGGACCGCCTCGGGGTCGGGCACATAGCGCACCACCAGCGGCCGGGTCAGCAGCCGTGCCAGCACATCCATCAGCAGCAGCCGGTCGTCGAAGCCGGTGGACAGCAGCACCTCATCGGGATCGGCCTCGGCTACCGCCTCTTCTAACTCGGCGAGCGGATGACTCGGGCAGTCGCTCATCACCGCGGTGCCCGGTCCGACCTCGGCGACCACCGCGCAGTGCAGTTCGGGATGGCGCAGCAGATGTTCGCGCAGGCGCAGGCGGCAGTCGAGTGGTCCGATCAGCACGATGCGGCGCAGTGGCCGGCTGCGCAGGGCCATCCATAGGGCGAGTCGGATGGCGATGGTCGGCGGCAGTACGGCCCCTGCGGCAACGGCGACGGCCGGCCACGACAGCGGGCCAAGCAAGGCGGCAGCGACAGCGGCGAGCCCGGCAGCGGTGCCGACTACAAGCGCGCCGTGCGCTGTGGCCGACCAGGGCCGACCGGTGCCCGGCAGCGGCGCCCCTGCGAGCAGCAGTAGCAAGGCGGCGAGGACGGCGGCGAGGGGCGCAGCGAGCTGGGCAGATCCGCCCAGCCAGGCCCCGTCGACCAGGCGCGCTGCCAACGGGACGGCTCCAGCCGCTGCAGCGAGATCGATCGCCCAGACAGATAAGCGCCAGGAGGGAGGCAGGGACGGCGTCGACACGATCAATGGTATACTAAGGGCGCCGAGACACGACGCCAGTCGAGGGGGGTTGGCGTGCGCTGTGCCGTGTGGGATGTGGGGTCCGAACCGTCCTGTCCCAGCGGTGTGGTTCGGGAACGCCGAATGGGTACATCCAAGCCCCGCACAATCACTGGCTGCCAAGCGGAAACGCAGGTGCAGGACAGGAGACGCAGAGATGCGAAAGAGCAGAATGGGGTGAACCGAAAACCGACGATGGGATTCACACAGAGCACCAGAGTGACCAGAGTGGGAAAGGGTTTAAGCAACGACGGACGTATCACCCATTGGAGGATTTGCCCGCGAGCCATAAACGCTGCCTCTGCTCTCTCCTGCTCCCTCCTGCTCCCTCCTGCTCCCTCCTGCTCTCTCCTGCTCTCTCCTGCTCTCTCCGGTCCTCCTGCTCTCTCCGGTCCTCCTGTGCGTCGTGCCTCTGGTATCTCTGGTCCTCCTGTGCATCTGCGTTTTCTAAGGTGAATGAGTCGCTGGGTCTCCTGTCCGTCGAGCTGCGATGGTCAGAGGCCCATCCCGAAGCGGGCCGATCTGCCCCGTCGCGCGCGGCAAACACTGCATATTTCCTGGCGTTTAATGCTTTATCTCGCCACCTTCGGGGTCTAGCATACGGGCGAGAACGCCATGCTGACATCCATTGCTCCTACCCTGCTGTGGTGCGCGACCGGACTGCCGTCCGGGGTCGACGCCACCGATCATCAGTTGGCCCGCCTGGGCCGTGAGGTCGGCAACCTCTCCAGCGGCCTGCGTCCCGCGGTGCGGCCGTTCGCCGGTCAGGCCGGGACCGAAGGCGTGCCCGGACTCAGCGTCGAGTTCTATCCGCTCGATGTCCCGGCCCCGATCGTCGAGATCGTCACCCCGTCCATCAACGCCGACTGGAAGAGCGGCGCGCCGGCCACCGGCATCCCCGCCAACCGCTTCGGCGCCACCTGGACCGGCACGGTCGAACCGCCCGACAAGGGCGACTACGTCTTCATCGCCCGCACCGACGACGGCGTGCGCCTCTACATCGACGGCAACCTGGTCATCGACCGCTGGGTCAACCAGTCGGCGCGCGACGTCAGCTCGGCGCCGATCAAGCTGAACAAGAACACGGCGGTCAGCATCCGCGTCGAGTACTACGAGAACTTTGGCAAGGCTTCGGCGAAGCTGTCGTGGTCGCGCGACGGCGGCCCGGCCGAAATCATCCCGCAGGCCCAGCTGCGCTCGGCTGACAAGCTCAACGAATTCCCGCCGGTGATCACCGGCCCGTCCAGCGGCACCGGCAGTGTGCAGCTTGGCCTGGCCACGCCGCTCGATGGCGGCGTCATCATCTACACCCTCGACGGCAGCGCGCCCACCGCCTCCAGCCCGGCGGTCGCCGGCGGCCTGCTCACCCTTACCGCCAGCGCCAACGTGCGCGCCGCGGTGCGCGGCACCGACGGCAAGCTGGGACCGGTCGCCAGCCGCAGCGTCACCGTGCTTGGTGGCGGACCCAACGGCGGGCTGCTCGCCAGCTACATTGGCGGGACCAATCCGGGTGCCGCGCCGCTGCTCTCGCGCACCGACACCGGCCTGAACTTCAACTGGCAGACCGCGCCACCGGCCAGTGGCCTGCCCAGCGACTTCTTCGCCGCCCGCTGGGAAGGCGAGGTGATCCCGGCGTGGAGCGAAGCCACCACCTTCCGTCTCAGCGCTGACGACGGAGCCCGCGTCTATCTCGGCGGCCAGCTGATCATCGACCGCTTCCATGGCACCGGCTCCAGCACCGCGACGATCGATCTGGTCGCCGGCCAGGCCCTGCCGCTAATAGTCGAGTACGTCGAGCTGAGCGGCAATGCCTCGGTGCGTCTGCAGTGGCAGTCGGCCAGCATGTCGCGGCGTGACATTCCCACCGGCGCCCTGCGTCCGGTGGTGCAGAGCGTCCCCGACGGCACCGGTCGCGGTCTCGCCGCCAGCCTGTTCGCCAACACGACGCTCACCGGCACACCGGCCGTAGTGCGCATCGATCCGCGCCTCGACTGGCGCTGGGGCATCGCCGCCCCCGCCTCCGGCCTCTCCGCCGATGGCTGGTCGGCGCGCTGGGAAGGCGCCATCATCCCGCGCTTCACCGAGACCTACACCATCAGCGTCGCTGCCGACGATGGCGTGCGCGTGTGGGTCGACGGCGTGCAGGTGATCAACGACTGGCGGGCACGCGGCCATCGCACGCTGAGCGCCGCCGTCGCCCTGACCGCCGGCCACGCCCACGCCATCCGCGTGGAGAAGAGCGACATCTCCGGCGCCGCCGGCGCCACCCTGCTGTGGAGCAGCGCCAGCCAGCCGCGCGAGGTGGTGCCGTCGTGGCGCCTGCTGCCCAGCCGGCCGCCGACCGTCGATGAGCTCGCCCTCGCCGGCGACGAGGACAGCGTCATCTCCGGCACCGCCACCGCGACCGATCCGGATGGCGACGCCCTGACCTGGAGCGTGGTCACCCAGCCGGCCAAGGGCTCGGTGAGGGTCGACGCCGCTACCGGTGCGGTCGTCTACACGCCGGACTCGGACAGCAACGGCAGCGACGCCTTCACCCTGGCGGTCTACGACGGCTTCACCACCGTCGAGCTGCCGGTGACCGTGGCGGTGGCGCCGGTCAACGACGCGCCAGTGGCCTCGGGCGCCGCGGCCACCGACGAGGACGTGGCGGTCACCGTCACCCCGTCGGCCAGCGACGTCGACGGCGACACGCTGCACTGGTCGCTCGGCTCCGACCCGGCGAACGGCTCCCTCGGCGTGGTCGATCTGCTCAGCGGCGCGGTCGTCTACACCCCGAACCCCGACTTCAACGGCAGCGACAGCTTCGTCCTGCTGGTCAACGACGGCACGGTCAGCGTGCCGGTGACGGTGACGGTGGCAGTGGCGCCGGTCAACGACGCCCCGGTCCTGGCCGGCATCGAGACCGGCCTGGCCTGGTTCCGCGACGGCGATCCTGCCCTCAAGGTCACCGGTGCGCTGACCGTCAGCGACGTCGACAGCGTCAACCTCAGCAGCGCCAGCGTGCGCATCGCCGGCAATCTTCAGGCCGGCGATGTCCTGGCCTTCACCAACCAGAACGGCATCAGTGGGACATGGGATGCCGGCACCGGCACCCTGACCCTCAGCGGCAGCGCCACCCTGGCGCAGTACCAGGCCGCGCTGCGCGCGGTGACCTGGCGCAGCACGCAGGCCTTCCCCGGCACCGCCGCCCGCGCCATCGCCTTCACCGTCAGCGACGGCAGCGAGTCCAACGCCGCCGCCCGCACCGTCGCCGTGGTTACGCGCAGCACCCCACCGTGGAGCGAAGGATTCGACGGCCTGCCTGCCGGCAGCGACCTGCATCAGCTCGAACTGCAGGGCCAGACCCGCTGGCACGGCTGGGACGCAAACGCCGCCGCTACCGCCACGGTCAGCGCGGCGCAGGCGCGCAGCGGCGCCAACAGCGTGGCCATCGCTGGCGCCACTGATCTGGTGCACGAGTACAAGGGCATTGACGCCGGCGGCTGGAGCTACAGCGCCTGGCAGTACGTGCCGGCTGGCTTCACCGGTAAGACCTACTTCATCCTGCTGAACACCTACAAGGACAACGACGCGGCCCGCAACTGGTCGACGCAGGTCTACTTCAATGGCGGCAACAACCGCGTCCATTCCGACTTCGACAACGCCGAGACCGCACTGATCAAGGGCCGCTGGGTTGCGCTGCGCGTCGACATCGACTTTGCCGCCGACCGCCAGCGCTTCTTCTACGACGGCGTGCAGCTCTACGAGAAGAGCTGGACCAAGGGAACCACCGGCACCGGCGTGCGCAACCTCGCTGCCGTCGACCTCTACGCCAACGGCACCGGCCCGGTCTACTACGACGACCTCGCCCTCAGCCCGATCGTCCCCAGCCTCTCCGGCTCGGGCAGCGTCGCCTACGTCGAGGATGCAGCGCCGGTGCCGGTGCTGCCGGCCCTCGCCGTCGACGGCTTCGGCGTCGCGCAGCTGACCGGCGCCGTGGCGCAGATCAGCGGCAACCACCGGGCCGGCCAGGACCGCCTCGGTGCCACCCTGCAGGCCGGCCTCAGCGCGGCCTGGGACGACGCCAGCGGCACCCTGACCCTGTCGGGCGTTGCGACGCCGGCCGCCTACCAGGCGGTGCTGCGCAGCGTCGCCTACGACAACACCAGCCAGGCCCCGGACGTCGCCCAGCGCACCGTCTCGGTCACCGTCACCGCCGCCAGCGGCACCTCGAACGTGGTCACCGCCACGGTCGACGTGACCCCGGTCAACGACGCCCCGGTGGCGCAGGATTTGAGCCTGACCGGCGATGAGGACACCGTCATCGCCGGCCAGGCGGTGGCGAGCGATGTAGATAGCGGCGCCCTAACCTGGTCGCTGGCCAGCCAGCCGGCCAACGGCACGGCGACGGTCGACGCGGGCACCGGTGCGGTAACGTACCAGCCGAACGCGGATTTTGCTGGTGTCGACAGCTTCGGCCTGACGGTCAGCGACGGCAACGGAGGCAGCGCGACGGCGAGCGTTGCGGTGACGGTGAATCCGGTTGCCGATCCAGCCGAGGTGTCCTTGGTTGGAGGGACGGCGCAAGAAGGGGGCACATTGGTGCTGACGGCTCGGCGCAACAGGCCTGATAACACAGACTTGGTCCTCCAGCTCAGCACTGGCGGGAGCCTGCGTGCCGGCCGTGATCTGGACCAGATCCCGAACAGCGTGACAATTGCAGCCGGGTCGACGGAAGGCTCTGTGGTGATAGCGGTAGTCGATGACGACATCCGCGAACCGCAGGAATCACTGCAGGTCGCAGTTGTACCATCGCCCGGGGTCGTTGTCGTGGACCACCCAGCGGAACTGGTGGTAGAGGCCGACAACGATCCGGTCTGGTTGATCGACAATGGCGAAGCCGGATATGCCGAGACGGGAGCCTGGTGGGACAGCACGGTCCACCAGGGCTGGAGCGGCAGCACCGCCCGCTGGAGCGCCGATGCGTCAGCGCGCGCCGCGTATACCTTCGACCTCGACCTCACCGGCTGGTTCGAAGTTGGCGTGTGGGCCGTCTATGACCCCAATTCGTCAGACCTGGCCGCGGTCCGCATGACCGGTCTGCACGGTGCCTGGACGCAGCATCTTGACCTCCGCTCCGGCAGCGCCGGATGGGTCAGCCTCGGCAAGGTTTGGATGGGACCGGGGGCGGCGATGATCGACATCAGCAAGCCAGGGGTAGCCGGCATCCTCCGCGCCGATGCAGTGCGGCTCACTCCGACGGCCGCTCCCGAGACGACGGTGACACTCGACCGAGGCCAGCAGGGCTATCGTGAAACCTCCGGTGCGTGGTGGGACAGCATCCTTCCCAGCCCGAACGGAGGCACCAGCCGCTACAGCACCGACCCCGGTGCCTCGGCGGTATGGGAGCCGGTCCTGGCGCCAGGACTTTACAAGGTCTCGGTCTACTGCGTCTGCGACCTCAACAGCGCCAACCAGGTGCGGGTCGGCCTTGATCACGCTCTCGGCACCACGACGACTCTGCTGAACCAGACCGCGGGCGTCAGCCGGTGGGTCGAGCTCGGAACCGTTCCGATCCTGGCCGGCCAGGGACGAGTCACCCTCCAGGGCGTTTCAAATGATGGACCGGTGCGGGCCGACGCGGTGCGATTTGAGGCCTTGCCTACCGAGGATATCACCATTCCGACGTCATCGATCAGCTACCGCGAGGAGGCTGGTGCGTGGTGGACCAGCAGTGGCACGCTCGGAGCAACGGGCGGCCCCACCCGCTATTCGAGCGATGTGGCGACTGCGGCAGCGCGTTGGTACGCCCCGCCGGCTGAGGGCGATTACATGGTGATGGCCTATCGCGTGGTGAATCCGACCAACGGCGGCACCGCCGTATTCAGCCTCAGCGACGCAGATGGCACCGACGGCCTCGGTCAGTTGCAGCAAAAGGCCCCGGCGGTCTCTGGCTGGGTCGAACTCGGTCTGATCCGCCTTGCTCCGACCAATGTCTGGCCGATCGAGGTGCGCTCGCTGCCTGGTAGCGGCACGCCGTTGCGCACCGACGCGTTGCGCCTGGTGCGTGTCACGCTTGCGGGGCCAGGCTGAACCGGTTGGGGGACAGACCGGGTCCGCGCATCGCGCTGTTCGCCTCGCACCTCCGCACCGGCGGAGCCGAGGCCGTCCTGGTCAACCTGGCTGCTGGTCTCTGCGCGCATGGGGCAGAAGTCGAGGTCGTGCTGGTTGTTGCCGATGGCGCCATGCTGGCACGACTGCCTCCGGACGTCCGGGTCGTTACCCTCGGCGGTCGGACCGCCACGGCTATACCGCATCTCGCTCGCTATATGGCCCGCAGAAGACCAGCGGCGCTCATCTCCTTCCTTGAGCACGCCAATGTCGCGGCGGTCATAGCCAGGCGTCTGGCGCCGTCCTGGTGCGGTCGGCTCGTGGTGACCGAGCATGCGCATTTTGCAGCGCACAGTCGACGGGCGGTGTCGGTAGGGCATCGTGCCTCACTGCTGCTTGCGCCCTACGCCTATCGGGACGCGGACATCCTGATTGGGGTGTCGCAAGGAATGGCGGACGAGTGGCGCCGGCGCCTGTCCGGCAGCCGGGCACGCTGCGTCGCCATACACAACCCGGTCGTTGACGATGGCTTCCCCGGCCGGGCCGCAGCGGCCGCTCCGCATCCGTGGTTCGGGGAGGGAGATCCGCCGCTGGTCGCTGTCGGGCGCCTATCGCCAGAGAAGGATCACGCCACGTTGATCGCGGCCATGACCAGGCCGGAACTCGCCAGGTTGCGCCTAGTCATCATCGGGGACGGGCCAGAAAGAGCAGCGCTGGAGCGGCAGGTCCGCGAAGCCGAGCTGTCCGGTCGCATCGCCTTTACCGGCATGCTGGCTGATCCCCTGCCGGCCATGGCCCGAGCCGCCGTGCTGGTGCACACCTCACGCTACGAGGGTTTTGGCAACGTGCTGGTTGAGGCCCTAGCCTGCGGTACCCCGGTGGTGGCGACCGACTGCCCCTTTGGCCCGGCAGAGATCCTCGCTGGTGGACGGCATGGGGTCCTGGTGCCCTGCGGCGAGCCGGATAGACTCGCGCGCGGCATCGTCACCGCCCTGGCTCGGCCGTTCGATCGAGCCGCCTTGCGTGCCCGTGCGCAGGATTTCCACCTGCGCACGGTGGCCAGGCTGTATCTTGATGCCCTGGGACTCGCCACGTGCATGAATCGCAGCCAAACAGGAGCCTGAGCTGGCGCATCGAAGACGGCTATCTGATAGGCGTCCTGTTGCTGGTCTTCAGCTGGCTCATCCCGCTGGCGTACAGCCAGAGCAGCGGTTCGATCGGCTTCGACGTCGAGACAGGCGTCACTGCTGGAGCCCGTGCCCTGACCCTGCAGGGGGGGACTCCGCTGTTCCAGTGGGTCATCGGCTGCTGCTATGTCGTGTCCGGCCTTGTCCTGCTGCGGCGTGTCCGCCCGCTGCGGCTGCCAATGGAGATGTTGCTACCCATCGGCGTGGTCGTTCTCGCCGCCGCTTCACTGCTGTGGTCGGAATCGCCGGCCATCACCCTGCGCCGCCTGGTTGGTCTTGTCGGCACCAGCGTTCTCGCCATGCACCTGGGGTGGTGCTGCGACTGGCCACGCCTCTCCCGCCTGCTCGGTATTGCAGCCGGGATCGCCTGCGGCAGCTCGCTGGTGGCCAGCCTGCTCTTCCCCGAATGGGCGGTACACCACGGTGGCGATCACGACGGCGACTGGCGAGGCCTGTTCATCCAGAAGAATGTCGCTGGCACGGCTATGGTGGTCGGACTGCTGGCTGCCTTCGCCAACGCCGGCACCGCCTGGCCATCACGCTGGCGCTGGTCGGTCGTCCTCGGGCTGATCACGGTGACCGGCATCATCATGAGCGGATCGCGCACCGCCTGGTTCCTTGCCACCTGTGTCTCGCTGACCGCCGCCTGGTTGGCGCTGGCCCGGCACCGTCGGGTCGCGGCCCAGGTGGTCACCATTGTCGGCGTGGCGGTCCTGGTTGCGGCGGCGATCGCGGTGATGGAGGTCTTCTACTCGGCAGACCGGCCCGAGCAGATAACCCTACTCGGGCGCGATATGACGGCGACGGGTCGCTATACCCTGTGGAATGCCCTGGCCCCGTACATCGCCGACCGGCCGATTGCCGGGTACGGCTTCCGTGGTTTCTGGTCCGGCCTCGGCCCGAGCCTGGAGGTGTGGAATGCCACTGGCTGGGAGGCGGCCAACGGCCATAGCAGTTGGATCGACACCATGCTTGAACTCGGCCTGCTCGGCGTGGCCATGGTGCTGGCGCTGGTGGTGTCCAGCATCCTGCTGTTGTGGAGCCGCTGGCGTGCCTTGGCCGTCGGGCAGGCCATCTGGTCGCTGGGCATCGTCGGGTTGCTGACGCTGCAGGGCTTGTCTGACACCACCCTGCTGGAGCCCAACGGATTGCTGTGGACGGCCTTTCTCGCCTCGTTCTTCCACTTGCTTCGGCCCGTCCAGACGGGGTCGGCTTGATCGTCCACGTGGTGACTCAGGAGGAGTCCGGCGGTGCGCAGCGTCTCGCTGTCCGCTTGTGTCGGGCGCACCGCGCGGCGGGCATTCCGGCCGAAACCTGGTTCCTCTACCGCAAGCAAGCCGCGTTTCCCGGCGAACCGGGAGTGCGCACCCTATTGTCCAGGCGTCCGTCCCTACGTGGCCTGTCCGGCCTGCTCGCCCGCATGCGCAGCGAACTGTCGCGGTGCCGGCCGCATGCCGTCGTTGCCCATACTCATTGGGCCAACCTGCTCGTTCCGCCGGCGGCACGTGCAGCAGGGGTGGGCCAGCGCCTCGCCGTGCTGCATTCCCCTCTCGGCAGCCTGCCAATGGTGGCGCGTTGCGCGGAGTTGTGTGCAAGCCTCCATCCTGCCGCCACAGCAAGGGTTGCCATTGCCCCCAGCGTGGCTCGGGCCTGCCCGCCCTGGTTGCGGCCGGTGGTCATCCCGAACGGGATCGAGGAACGGCGGCCGGGCGACGGCGTCGCCATGCGCCGTAGACTGGGCCTGCTGCCCGAAGACCGCCTCGCTGTTGCGGTGGGGCGACTATCACCCGAGAAGGGGCACGGCGATCTGATCCAGGCCCTGATCGCGATCCCGCACCTGCACGCAGCCATCGCCGGCGATGGTCCGTTGGCCGAAGGATTGCGCCGTCAGGCTGAAGTCGGCGGGGCAACGAGGCGGCTGCATCTGCTCGGGGCGTTGCCGGCCGAGGAGGTTGCCGATCTGCTTGCCGCCGCCGACCTGTTCGCCATGCCATCGCGATTCGAGGGTCTGAGCCTGGCTCTGCTGGAGGCGATGCAGGCTGGCTGCCCGGTGGTCGCCAGTGATATCCCCGGCAACCGCGATGCTCTTGGCGCTGACCCGGCCTGCGCCGGCCTCCTCATCCCGACTGGCGACCAGGCTGCCCTGGCGAAGGCGATGCGCCGCGTGCTTGACGACGCTGTGCTTGCAGCGCGCCTTCGCGCCGCCGCCATCACGCGGGCGCAGGAGTTTGGTGTCGGCGCGATGGTCGCATCCTGGCACCACCTGCTGGGGGTGGCATGAAGCCGCCGCGCTTCCCCGTCCTCGATACCTGGATCGACGGCCTCACTCCGGCCGAGCTGGTCGCGGCCATCGGCGGACGGGTTCGCGCCGGTCGCGGTGCGGTGGTGGCCAACCACAATTTGCACAGCTTGGCGCTGCATCGGCAGGGGGCGTTCCCATCCGGCTGGTTTGGCGAGGCCGAGATCATCCATGCCGACGGCATGATGGCGTTGCTGGTCGCCCGTCTTGCCGGCCACCCGGCCCGACGTGCATACCGGACCACCTACCTTGACTGGCTGGAACCGCTCCTTGATGAAGCTGACCGCAACGGCTGGCGGGTCTATCACGTTGGCGGCGAGTCGGCCAGCGTGGCATCGCTCCTTACGTTTTTCGCGGTCCGCTGGCCGGGCATTCCTTTTGCTTGTGCGCCCGGCTTCTTCGCAGAGGGCAGCGGGGAGGACTCCACAGTTGCCGTGGCGGTGGCGGCGCACCGACCACAACTGGTGCTGGCAGGCATGGGCATGCCGCGGCAGGAGCGCTGGCTGCAGCGGCACCGTCATCGCTTTCCGCAGGCGGTCCTGCTGCCCTGCGGGGCGGCAGCCAAGTATCTGATCGGGGCCGAGCCGACCCCACCTCGTTGGTTGGGAAGGCTGGGTCTGGAGTGGCTGCACCGCTTCGCCGCCAATCCGCGCCGGATGTGGCACCGCTATCTGATCGAGCCGTTCGGGCTCGTCCTGCCGGTCTTGGGCTTCGTCGTGCGCAGCCGTCTCTGCCGCCGACGGCGGCCTCAGGCGACGGTCGTGGCGAGCAGCCGGCCGACAGATTCGGCGACCATTGACCTGGCGCGGTCGAGCGACCCGGGCGGATCGCCTGGACCATCGGCAAGCCCGACGAGGGCTCCTGCCGACTCGAGGGGGGACGGCACGCCCGGCGCGCGGCCCGGTACCCCGACCATGTCCCAGAACCCGCGAACCTTGCCGAGCGGGGAGAGCGACAGCGCCGGGATGCCGAGTGAGAAGGCGGTGATCGCCGCATGCAGCCGGGGCGAGGCCAAACAGCAGTAGCCTGCTATGGTGGCGACCAGCGCAGCCGGTGATCGCGGCCGCGGGGCAGTCTCGACCAGTCCGTCCAGCCGGCGCAGCAGGGCCTCGTCCTCGGGGGCTCCGTTGGTGAACGCACCGCACCGCCGACCTGCACCGGCGAGGTGCTCGACCAGCTGCCGCCACCACGCCAGGCTTCCCTCGTCATCCAGGCCGTCGAGTCGGGCGATGCCAAGACCAATGGTCGCCCCCCTGGGCGACCCAGCCGCCGGTCCGAGAAGTCGGCCGGCCCACACCGCAGGATCTGGTGCAGTGGCGGCGGTTGGCCATTGCGGGAAGGTCTGCGCGAGGCGGGAGGCCGAGACTTCGTCACGCACCAGGACCGAACGCAGCACCCGGCTCAGCCGGCGGTCGAGCAGGCGCCGTCCCAGTGCCGTCCACCGTTGACCGACCCCGCAGCCAGCGATTGCCACCGGTATTCCCAGGTGGTATGCGGCGTCGGCTAACGCGGCTAGGCGAGGCGGAAAGAGCATGTCCATGTCATCGATCAGCTGGCCACCGCCGAGGAGCAGGGCATCGCAGCCCTCCAGCTGATGCCGCCAGGAGGCGCAGCGCCCGCCCCGTCGCAGCAGCCACCAGGCAGCGGTCCGGACGGTGGGCGGCAATCGCCGTTGTCCGCCAGGGGCGAAACCCTCGGCGGGAAAACCGTGGCGGTCCTCGAGGTCGATCGGCACCACCGCCTCTGCCCCAGCCTGGCGGAGCAGATCCGCGAGGCAGTGGTGGATCAGGGGGTCCCCCAGATTGGTCGACCAGATTTCTCCGGCGACCGCGATCCTAGTTCCCACCGTGGCCTCCGTTTATCAGCCAGGCCGCCAACCCGATCGTCAGGACCATTGCCACGCTGGCGAAACCAAGGGACCACACGGCAAAGCCCAGACCGCCGGCGGCGGCCAGGATAGGCAAGAGACCGAGGTGGACCATCACGAGAATGGCCTGTCCAAGGGCAATCCACGACTCGCGGCGGAGGATGACCAGAACGGCCTGGGCCGGCGCGGCGAGCACGGCGAGTCCGGCCGCTCCCAGCATGACGGTTGCCGCTCCGCCCAGGCCAAGCGCGTGATTGCCGAACAGCAGCGGCATCAGACGGTCCAGCCATGGCGCGATGACGGCGAGACCAAGGACGCCGGCGGGAAGGGCGACCAGCCAGGAGCGCAGCAGCATCGACCGCAGGTGAGTCGCGGTGGAACCAGTCCAGTGCGCTTGGCACATCTGGCGTACCGGGACGGAGACGACCAGGGCGAGCGCCGCCAGGGCGCGGACCAGTCGGTAGCGGCCGGCTTCTTCAGGCCCGAGGACCAGCGCCACCAGCGGAACGTCGAACTGCGAGGCGAGAGCGCCGAGGACGGCGGTCATCGAGCCGGTGGCGAGCAGCCTGCCCAGTCCCGGGAAGCGTTTTGCCAACCGCTTCGGGGAAAGGGGACTGACCCAGGCGTGCAGCAGACGGTGCGGGTCAGCGCCGAGGACATGAGCGGCAGCGAGGATGGCAGCGACGGTGGCGGCAATATCGGCGCAGATGTGGGCGGTGACGAAACCGCCGATTCCCGCGCCGCCAACCACGGCGAGGATCACGCCACCGCAGCGCAGGACTGCGCCACCAGCCTGCACTGCCGCGGCCAGACCCTGTCGGCCTCGAGCATGAAGGACGCCGAGCCAGGGATCGGCGGCATTGCAGGCCATGCCAAGGGCCAACCAGGACAGGGCCTCGACCCCGGCGTGGCCAAGGCCGAGAGCGTCGCCGCCGCCGCAGTGCAAGATGACGAGCAGGATGCCGCCGGCTGCGGCGCCGAGCGCATGCTCAAGCCAGGCCAGCGAGGCGGCTAGGCGGAGCGCGCCCCCGTCGCCGTGGCGGATCAGCGCCTGCCAGGACTGCATTGTGCAGGCAAGCCGCAGGCCCTGGGCCAGACCGAGGCCGGTGACAAGCATGCCGAACGCCGCGGCCGGCAGGGCGTGGGCAGCAAGGCTGATGTTGACCAGGCCGAGGCCGGCCGAGACGCCTTGGCTGCCGACCAACGCCCCGAGGCGACCGACAGGGAAGCGGGTCGTCGCCATCAGCCGTTGACGTGGCCCGCCTGTGCCTGACCGTCGAGCAGCACCGCCCGTAACTGGGCGTGCACAGGCGCGAGGAGCTGGACTGCGTCGGACAGGTGATCGATACGCGAATGGCCGCAGCGCGCGAGCAGCAAGGTGAGATCGCTGTGCCCCGCAAGCACCAGCGCATCGGCACAGTCGGCGAGAGCTGGGGCGTCTAGGACCACCGCATCGTAGTGGTCCCGGCAGTGCGCCAGCCACTCCCCGAGCCAATGACTGTTGAGCAGTTCTCCGGGGTTTGGCGGCGTCTGGCCAGCCGGCATTAGGTCAAGGTTGGGGATGAAGGTCGGCGAAGGCGACAGTTCGGGCACGCCGGACAGCAGATCGACCAGGCCGACGGGGCGCGCCTCGCCAAACTGCGTGGCCTGGCTGGGTCGGCGCAGATCGGCATCGACCAGCAGGATGCGGGCACCGGCCAGCGCCGCACCGGCGGCCAGCCGGGCGGCAAGGGTGGTGCGACCGTCCCCGGCATCTGGCGAGGCCACCAGGATGATGCGGCAACCGTCGCCGGGGGCGGCATAGCGCAGGGCCGTCCACAGGCCGCGCATCGCTTCGGCGAGGCGCGGCGGTTCGGCGGGGCCGGACTGGCGCAGGCTGGTCACGCCGGGGATGGCCGGGAGGCTGGCAAACAGGGGCAGGCCGGTGGTTGTGCGCAGCTGGCGCCCATCGCGCACCGTGCGGTCGACGCTGTCGGCCACCGCGGCGGCGGACACTCCAGCGGCGATCGCCGCGAGAAGGGCGAGTGCGGCGAGGGGGCCGCTGCCGAGTTGCTTCGGCATTACCGCGCTGCGCGGCCGGCCATCGATGCTCATCTTTCGCTCGTCGTAGCTAGCGATGGAAGTCAGCTGCGCTTGGCGTGTCTGCAGTTCGTCGTGCACCTTCTGTAACGCCTGGGATTCCAAGCTGAGGCGCTGCAGGTCTACAAGGTACTCGCGGTAGCTGTTGAGATCGGAGCGCAGGTCCTCCTGGGCGTGGGCCAACTCGGCACGCTGCTCTGTGAGCAGCGCGACATCGGCTTCGATGGAGGCGCGGGCGCCGGTGATCGTTTCTTCGAGTTGCGCTCGCTTGGCGGCGATGTGGCTGCGCACCTCGATAAGCCGGGGGTGTTTGTCGAGATACTTGGCTGACAGTTCCGCCTCCAACCCTTGCAGGGCGAAGAGGTCCTTTTGTAGCGTGCCGACGACGGTGGCGGTGGAGATGGTGTCGATGCGCAGGTAGGCCGACATGCGCTGCTGGCGGTCCTCAATGGCGTCGGCAGCGCGGACCTGGCGGAACAGGGCGGCACTGGCGGCCAGCCTATCGTCGATGATCGCTTGGCGCTCGGCCAGGGTCTGGATGCGTGCGGTGATATGGTTGTGGTCGGGATCCGTGCTGGCGATGCTGTGCTTTGCACGGAAGACGCGCTCGGCATTGCGCGCCGTGAGCAGCTTCGCCGCCGCACCGGCCAGCTGTGTTTTGACGAAGGAGAGGTCTTCTGCGCTGCTCGCCCGGGCCCGGGTGGCCTGGTGGGCGAGGTAGGCGTCGAGTACCGACTGAAGGCCGGTCTCGGCGCGCACCGGGTCCTCATCATCGAAGGTGACGGCGATGACCCACGAGTTCCGTACCACGTTGGTGCGCAGGCGGCGTTGCAGGAGGGACAGCGGGTCGGCGGCCCCGGCGTAGGTTGGATTCGCGGTCAGGCCGCCCATCACCAGTGCTGCCTCAAGCACATCCTTGGAGGCCAGTAGTTCACGCTGGGTATTGACCATCTGCTCCGGCACCAGCGTGGGTGCGGTGTCGTTGCCGAAGCTGACCGGCTTGAGTCCACGCAGCAGTGTCAGCGTCGCTTCAGCCCGGTACAACGTCGGACTGGCGACTGTCGGCAGCACAAGCACGCCCAGGGCCACGGCCATCGCCACCAGGCCGGCCACGTGCCGCCGTCGCACGAGCATGGCCCACAGATCGGCGAGTTGGAGCGGGGTCTCGGTCGGAGGGATCATACGACAGGAGCGATGATGGAGCGAGAACCGCCGATCGCCAGCTTGAGGAGGCCGCTCCCGCTGCGACCATGGGGTATGGTTCCGGTCGGCCTCCTGCTTGCGCTATGGATCGGCTGGGGCTGTGCCCTCGGCCTCTTGGCCGGGCTGGCCTGGCTGGACGCGGCTCGTATCCACGGTCTGATCCTGGGCCTCCAGGCGTGGTATGGCGTCGGCGCCAATCCCCCGCTACTGCTGCGGTCGGACTTCCACCTCCATATCATCACCAGCCTGCTGGTCATGCTGTGGCTCGGCCTGGGCACACGGCTGTTCACGCCGCGGATGTTGCCCTGGCTCCCGGCTGCTCTGTTCGTCCCGATCGCCATCGCGGATGAATTGGCCCAGCTTGGCTCGGCGGCGCGCACCTTCGAGTGGGGCGACCAGGTCGGCGATCTCGTGGGGGTCGCCATCGCCATTCCTCTGCTCCTGCTGCTGCGCCGCCTGCCGGTCGCAGGCCGTCGGACTACAACGCTGCCACCAGCTCTAGCCCGACCACCAATCGGCGGTAATCAGAACTGATCGCGGCCTCGTGGCCCTGCCACGAGGCCCATAGGCGTACGCCGAGGCCGTTGCTCAGACGATAGTCTAGGCCGCCGCGAACATACGAGTCATCGAGCTGCTCGGTGCCGGAGGGGCCGGTCGGAGCGGAGTCGATCCGGTGCGCATGCCACAGCGTGCCGACGGCGTCGAGGCGGTCGAGCAGTCGCAGCCGCAGGCTGGCTTCCAACGCCGTCATCTCGGAGGCGTTAGCAGAGGCGGTGACGCCCTCGGCAAGCTTGTGCGAGATGCCCAGCACTGCAGTCGAGCGTTCATCGACGGCCCAGATCAAGCGGGCGTCGAAGGTCGGCGACAACAAGAGGTGGTCGTCGTTGGCGCTCACGCCGAGCGTGTCGTCGGCATAGGCCTGCAGGCTGCCGCCGAGGCGCAGGTCGCTGACAAGCCGGCGGCCCAGGGCGTGACGCCACCGTCCACCCAGCGAGATGCTATCATAGGGGTTGGCGGTCGAGGCAGGTGGCCGGACGACGGTTTCACCGGCCAGTTCGACCCCGAGCAGGCTGTCGAAGGCCCCGATCAGGCACCAGGAGCCCTTCGCCGACCAGCGCTGGTAGTCGCGGGCATTGCGATCGAATCCAGGAGCATCCTCGAGATAGTCGAGGCTATCCCAGCCCGCCTCCAGCAGCACGCGACTGCGGCGGGTCTCGTTCGACAGGGCGGCCTTAGCGGCAAAGCGCTCGCGCTCCAGCTGCTGGGGCAGATCGATGACCGGCTCTGCGGAGCGCTCCCAGGAGCCGGTAGCGGCCAAGCGGCCGGTCTGGCCGGTGCGGACGACCTGGACCCTGGCGTCGCCGCCGGTGAAATTGCGACCGCTCGTCTCAGCGTATTGCTGGTGGCGCAGCATCGCGTCGATCCCACCGCTCCAGCCATCGCGACCGATGCCGCGCAGTTCGAAGCCAATTCCAACCCGGGTCTGGAGGTCGCTGTCTGCCTGGTCCGGCGACATCAGCGGATTGCCGTCCAGGGCGATGCCTACCAGGGCCTTGGGATGGAATCCCCAGGCCCGGTCTCCGGCTTCTAGGCGACCCAACGGCAGTAACTTGAAGCCGTCGACTGCGACAGCCGTGTCGTCGTTCTCGACCTCGGTGTAGGGGACGAAGCCGCGCAGAACCGGTGCCGGCCGGTCCTGGGGTGACTCGGCCTCCTCTGCTGGCAGCAGCGCCACGACGGCGAGCAAGGCAGTGAGGAGCGCTACGCGGCTCAGAAGCGGCTCTCCGGCACGAAGACGGTGTCTCCGGCTTTCAGCTCGGGATCGACAGCTCCGGCCTCACCATCGAGCACAGCCCTGACGTCAACGACCAATGGCTGCACATCCCGGCGTACAAGCTGGACCCTGCTGTCCTTGGCGTAGCGGCCGAACCCGCCGGCGAGGGAGATGGCTTTGCTCACCGTCAGGGTCTCTCGCGAGGGGATGGGCACGGCACGCGGATACTGCACTTGGCCGAGGACGAAGATCCGGTCGGCCCGTGGAACCACGATGACGTCGCCGTGGCGCAACTCGACGTCCTGCTGCCCGATCTGGTCGTGCGGTAGCGGCAGGGCCGCCTTCTGTCCAGGCTTGGCCGGATCGTCACGCACTACCTGGGTTGCACTCCGGTCGGCGTCCTCGTCGTAGCCGCCAGCGGCGCCGATTGCCTGTTGGGCACTGCTGGGCCGCAACGGATCAAGCTTCACCGGCCCCGGAGCCTTGACGGCGCCGACCACCCATGCTGTGCGCGGGCCGTATTCGCGCACCTGCACGGTGACCGACGGGTTGCGGATGTAGCCATCAGCCAGCTTGGCGGTGAGTTCGCTGGACAGGGCTTCGGCGCTGCGGCCTGCGACGCCAGGCACCGCGCCGATCAGCGGGAAGGTGAGCTCGCCACCCGCTGGGACCCGCGCTTCAGTGGTGAGGTCTGGATTACCATAGACCTCGATGCGGATGAGGTCGCCCGGAAAGAGCTGGTAAGCCTCGGCCGCCATCAGGGCGGTGCAGCACAACGCCAGCACGAGCAGGCGCATCACCATGGCAGGGCGAGCCGAATGGCGGCAAGGAACTGCCGGCCGGTGTTGGGCGGACCCAGGAGCATGGATTGGGCCCCCTGATTGAGTAGCAGCGGTTGCGGTGATGGGGCGGGAAGCAGCACGACCCGCCTCTGTGTCGCATTGCCGGCCCCTGCGGAACCGGCCTCGAGCACTGCCTCGACGGCCGCATCGATCCAGCGGTCCTCACCCAGCAGCCGGACGCGCACCCGGTCGCCGATCAGCGGAGTCAGGGAGGTGGGTAGTGATGCCACCACACGCACGGGTGGCTTAGCTAGCGAAGCCAACGCTTCGCCAGCAGCGATGCGCTGTCCGACTGACACGAACAGTCGGACAACGGTGCCATCGTGCGGGGCCAATTGGGGAGCGTTGGCGATGCGTAGGATTTCTTGGCCCGCGACGACGTGGTCGCCAACGCGGATGGGGATGGCGGCGACGAGGCCGCTGGCGTTGGCGGTGGCGCTGGATTCCTCCGCCCAAACCGCCCCTTCGCGCAGGACCGGGAAGAGTCGCGGCAGCAGCAGCAGGGCGAGCAGCGCTGCTGATCCACCGCCGATGGCGATCCAGCGCCAGCGCTGTGGCCGGACCTGGGCAGCCCGGATTTCCGCGCGAAAAATCTGTTCCGTGTGCTGGGCGGGAGTTGGCGTCGGCGCTTCTGGGATTGCCGGCTTGCCGAAGGCCGAGGTGAAGCCCGGTGTCGGGCCAGCTCCGCCCCGTGCCCGCGCCGTCAGCGCCCCAGTCTGCGGCCCCTGCGCGGCCATCGCCGGGCGCAGGCCGCTGATGTCCTCGCTGCGGTGGTCGCTGCCACCGCCGTCGCTCAGGCGGCGGGTGGCGGGGCGGGTCGGGGAGGTGTGGCCGGGCTCGGCCAGGTCGTTGACCGAACGGCCGAGGCGCTTGGTCGACTGCTCGAACGAGGCGAGGCGGCGCTCGAGGTCCTCGAGGCCGGATTTCGCTGCTGGTGACGGAGCCTGTTCGTCGGGCATCGGGCGGCAGGATACCCATCCTGGCCCATTTGCACAACCCGTGTTCCGCGCAGGTGTTGCGCGGCCTGCTTGTATATTGCGATATTCGCAATATGCTTTGGGTGTGCTGACCACCGGGCTCAACATCCTGCGCATCCTCGCCGAGGCCGAGGCGCCGCTGACCGCTACCGCCATCGCCGAGCGCGTCGGCCTGCATGTCTCCAACGTCTCGCGCACCCTGGCGGTGCTGGCTCGGTACGGCTATGTCAGGAAGCCATCCTACCATTCGTTCGCGCCCGACCTCGGTGTGCTGGCGCTGGCCGGCGCGGCGGCTGGCCGGCTGCCGGCCGTAGAGCGGACCCGCGTCGCGATCACCGCGCTGGCGCGCAGCAGCGGACTGCAGACCTCGCTGGCCGCGTTGCATCGCGATCAGGTGCTGTATCTGCATCGCTGCTCACCAGGCGGCGAAGCGGTGTCGGCGGTGGCCGGCGGCTGGCCGCTGCACCTGTCGGTGGTCGGGCTGCGCCTGTTGCTGGATCAGCCGGTCAAGGCGGCGCGTGGCTGCCTGGAACTTGCGGCCAAGCGCTACGGCTGGGAACGGCCGACCGCCGGCACGCCGGAGACGCCCGCCGCCTGCCTGGCCGAGTCACGCAAGCGCCTGGTCGATGGCGTACTGCGCATCGACGGCTGGGGCCGGCCGGGCTACGGCGCCGCGGCCATCGCCGTCGCGGTCGCCGGGCATCCGCCTCTGGCCCTCGGTCTGGTCGGCGAGGCCGCCGTCGATCCCCTGCCCCACCTCACCGCCGGCGCCATCGCCGTCGCAGCAGCCCTCACGGAGCCAGCATGACCAAGCGCATCGAGCAATCCTTCGACCTCATCGTCGCCGGCGGCGGCCTGGCCGGCGTCTGCGCGGCGATCAGCGCCGCCCGCCAGGGACTGAAGACCTGCCTGGTCCACGAGCGGCCGGTGCTGGGCGGCGTCGCCTCCAGCGAGATGCGCGTCACCGTGCATGGCGCCGGTTGCCACCACGCCTACGGCCGCGAGACCGGCATCATCGCCGAGCTGCTCGCCGACGAGCGCTCGCGCAACCACGAGGAGATCAACGAGAACGGCTGGACCAACAGCGTCTTCGACCAGGTGCTGTACGACGCCTGCGTGCGCGAAGCCAACCTGACCCTGCACCTGAATACGCCGGTGCTGCGCATCGAACTGGACGGCGCCGAGCAGGTCGAGGTGCAGCCGCATACGCGCAAGGGCTATTACGAGCGCGAGGCCTGCGCGCCCAGCCGGCGGATCAGCGCGCTGATCGCCCGCACCCTCTCGGCCGAGGTCGAGCTGCGCTTGAGCGCGCCGCTGTTCGCCGACTGCACCGGCGACGCCATCGTCGCTGACCGCGCCGGCTGTGCCTGGCGCATGGGCAGCGAAGCGCAGGCCGAGCACGGCGAGCAGCACGCGCCGGTCACGGCCTCGACCGAGACGATGGGCAACTCGATCCACATCCGAGCCAAGGACATCGGCCGGCCGGCGCCGTTCGCCCCGCCACCGTGGGCGGTGCGTCACGAGGACCCCGACTTCTTCTACAAGCAGGGGCGTGGGCTGTACGACATGCGTGGCGGATTCTGGTGGATCGAGATCGGCGTGCCCTGGCACACCATCCACGACAACGAGACCATCCGGCACGAGCTGACCCGCCATGCCCTGGGCGTATGGGACTGGATGAAGAACCGCGATCCGAAGACCATGGACCGCTGCCGCAACTACGCCCTCGACTTCATCGGCCAGGTGCCGGGTAAGCGCGAGAGCCGCCGTGTCGTCGGCCATCACTGGCTGACCGAGACGCAGCTGCAGGCCCGCGAGGCCTTCCCCGATGCGATCTGCCACGGCGGCTGGTTCGTCGATCTGCACACGCCGGGCGGGCTGCTGGCGCCGACCTCGGAACCGGCCTCGGCCGAAGGCTACACCCCGGACAGCGAGTATGCGGCCAAGAGCTACGTCGGGCCGTACGGCATCCCGCTGCGCAGCCTGATCGCCCGCGATGTCGACAACCTCTTCCTCGCCGGCCGCTGCATCAGCACGACGCGCGCCGCCCTGGGCACGGTGCGGGTCATGGGCACGACGGCGATGATGGGCCAGGCGGTCGGCACGGCTGCCGCCGAGGCCCTGCGCCGCAAACTGGGCCTGCCGCAACTCGCCGCCGATGCCGCCTCCGGCGGACCGGCGATTTGCGCCGTGCAGCAGCGTCTGCTGCGCGACGGTGCTTTCATCCCTGGGATAGCCAACCGCGATGAGCAGGATGTCGCGCGACGCGCCAGGGTCAGCGCCTCGTCGAGCGCGCGGTTGCATGGACTGGGCCCGGACGACCACGGGCCGTGCACGCGCCTGCGCGGCATGCCGCGCGGCACCGCCGATCTCGCCAAGGGGCTGGCGCAGCTGGTGTGGTGCTCGGGCCGGATCGACAGCCTGGCGCTGTGTCTGGACAACCCGACGGACGCGCCGGTGGCCTTGCCGCTTTACCTGGTGCGCGTCGACGGCGTCTGGGACTACCGCAAGGGCGGTCAGGACCGCGGGCTTCAGCCCGCGCCGAGTTGTCTCCTCACCGTCCCCCCAGGCACGCGCCGCTGGCTCACCTGGGACGTCGCCCTCGACGGCGTCGCACCCGGCTGGTTGCGCCTCGAAACCGGCGCCGCGCCCGGCCTGGCCTGGCAGCACGCCGCCGCCGTCCTGCCCGGACACGTCGCCTTCCGCCACCTCTCGCCGACCCGTTGGCGTGGCCTCCACGGTGCGCTCGCCTATCGCGTCGAGCCGGCCCAGGACGCGGTCGGTCCCGAACAGGTGCTCAGCGGCGTCACCCGTCCGGGTGCGGCCACCAACCTGTGGCGTTCCGACTCCGGCGCCGGCCTTCCGCAGTGGCTGGAGCTGGCCTGGGACGCGCCGCAGCGGCTGACGCGCGTCGAGCTGACCTTCCCCGGCCAACTGCTCGGCGAGGTGCATCGCGAGGAGCCGTTCTACGTCGAGCCGCAGGTCGCCCGCGACTACGCCATCGAGGCCGACGGCGTCGAGGTCCTGCGCGTCACCGGCAACACCGCCTGGCGCCGCTGCCACGACCTGCCCGCTGCGGTGCAGGGCAAGCGTCTGCGCATTGTCGTGCTGGCGACCAATGGCGATGCGGCAGCGTCGATCGTCGAGGTGCGCTGCTACTAGGCGTTTCTGCCCGTTGCGCGGAAGGGCTTCAGCGCCGCGTAGCGTCCAGCGTCCGCGCCAGCTCGGCGCACATGCCGGCCTGCAGTCCGGCCACCCGCTCGCGCGCCGCCGCCGCGGTCGCCCGCGCGCCCTGCGGGTCGCGCGCCATCGCCAGCACGGTCGGCACGAAGCGCTCCATCTGGGTCTCGTCGTCGAGGTCGAACAGCCAGTCGCCAAGGCCGATGTCGCGCCACATCAGACCCTTGCTGGTCTGCTCGGCGAAGCGGCCGACGATGGCGGGGATGCCGTTGCCGATGCACATGATCGGCGAATGCATCTCGTGGCCGAACAGTCCGGCGGAACGGACCTGGACGCTCAGCGCCTCGTCGGTCAGCCAGAAGTCCGGACGCCACACCACCTGGGCGCGCACGTCCTCGGGCAGGTGATCAAGCACCCACTCGCGTCCAACCGCCATCTGACTGCGGTCCTCGGGACAGAGCAGGACCTTCAGGCCGGTCTCGCGCACCACGGCGCAGATCGCGGCGCGCAGCGGGGCATGATCGTGTTCGGCCATGGCCTGGTTGCGGGCCTGGCGCTGCTCGTCGCGCGGCCGGCCGTGGATCAGCCAGTAGGGGGTGAAGCGCAGCCGTGGAATGCAGCAGAGAAAGCGGCCGTCCTCCAGGTCGCTGGCGCGCAGGAAGGCCGTGGCGCGATCGTCGTCGCGCAGGTCGCAGGCGAACGCGCCGTCCGGGCCGAAGGCCATCACCGGGGCGCTGATGCCCTCGCTGTGCGCCAGCGCCAGCGACACCGAATCGCGGAAGTAGAGGAAGCGTGCCCGGCCGAGCAGCGAGCGCAGATCGGCATCGCCGCCGGCATAGGTGATGCCGAAGACGCCGAACGGTTTGCCGATGTGACGTTCGAAGGCGGCGACGTCGCGGCTCGCGACCAGCGACGGGCCCGAGCCATGCAGCAGCAGGTCGCACCAGGCCAGGGCCTCGGCCAGATCCGCATTGCCAGGCGTGCCGTCATCACCGATGCGCCCTTTGACGATGCGCAGGCCGGGGAAGCGGCGGTGCTCCATCGCCGCTACCGCCTCGGAGAGGTCGTCAGAGGCCCACAGCACGACCTCGGTGCCGGGCAGGTGCCGCTCGATCAGGGCGAGGACGCCAGGGGTGTGGGCGATGTCGCCGAGGTTGACGATCTGCCACGAGGAGCGCAGCAGGATGCGGGACGGGCGGGGGCTCATGACGGCAGCATAGCAGCCAGACCCCGGCTTCGGCAAGACGGGCGGGCGGTCGTGCGCTAGGACTTGGCGGTCGCCGTTGCGTCTTGTCGGTATCAGGCATCATTCCCGGCATGGCCGATGCCGCCGTCCTGCGCGCCGAGGTCGACACCGTCTTCGCCGGGGTCGAGGCCGTCTGGCGCGTCCGTCTGACCTGCCACGTTTTCGGCCAGGCCTTGCGCGACGCGCACGGGGCGGCGGTGGTGCCGGCGCGCTGGCACTATCACCGCGCTGCCGCCTGCCGTCGGGCCAAGCGGGCGGGCGGCAACGATGCCTGCCGGGCTCATGATCTGTGCGACCTGCCGGCGGCGTTCGCCACCGGTGGAGCCCCGGCTTGGCGGGTCTGCCATGCCGGCATCCGCGAGCTGATCGTGCCGGTGCGGGTGGCCGGCCGGCTGGAAGCGCTGATCCATCTCGGACCAGCGGCCGGATCCGCGCGGCTGGAGGCAGCCGGCCAGCTGCTCGCCGGCTGGTTGGTCCAACTGGCGGTACGCCTGGCCGAGGGGCGCGATGTCGGCGGCGACAAGCGGCTGACGCGCATCGACGCCTACCTCGCCGGCCATCTTGCCGAGGACCCGGACGTGGCCGCGCTGGCGACCCATCTTGGACTGTCCGCCGAGCGCGCCCGGCATGCGCTGCGGGAACTCACCGGCCTGTCGTTCCGCGCCCTGAAGGAACGGCATCGCCTGACCGCCGCGCAGCATCTGCTGACCCACGGCTACCAGCCGATCCAGGAGGTTGCCCGCCGCTGCGGCTGCGCCGACCCGGCATGGTTTGGCCGCTGGTTCCGCCGCCGCACCGGCATGACCCCGGGCGCCTGGCGCACGGCCCGGCGCGAAGCTTAGGCACGGTCCTGGTGTAATCACTGACACTGCAGACTCTTGGCGGACGTTGCTGGGACGCGAAACTGGTATTCCGCACGATTTCTTGTTAATCCTATCTCTATATCCATTTGCCAAGGAATCGCAGGGGTATAAGGCACGTCCGCCGTTTCATGCTCTATCTGCTTACCGGTATCGGTCTGGTCCTGTTCGTGGTGGCGGTAGCCGCCCTGATCGGACTGGTACGCAGCGGGCAGCTTGATGATCTCGACACACCGCCGGCGCGCATGCTGGCGGAGGATATTGCGGCCACGCGGCCGGAACCGACCAGTCCCCAGGATCCTACATGACCGATGTCCCCATGCCTGTCCCGCGCGAAGCCGCGCTCGACATCGTCACCTACGATGACCGGCCGGTCCTGTGGTTCATCTGGGCCTCACTGGTCTTTGGCGTCATCGGCATGCTGGTCGGGGTGCTGCTGGCGCTGCAGCTGGCGGTGCCGGCGCTGAACTTCGATCTGCCGTGGACGACCTACGGCCGCCTGCGCCCGCTGCACACCAACGCGGTGGTCTTCGCCTTCGCCGGCAACGCCATCTTCGCCGGCTTCTACTACGCCACGCAGCGGTTGCTGAAGGCGCGCATGTGGTCGGACGCGCTGACCCGCTTCCACTTCTGGGGCTGGCAGGCGATCATCCTTTCGGCCGCCATCACCCTGCCGCTCGGTCTGACGTCGTCGAAGGAGTACGCCGAGTTGATCTGGCCGATCGACGTCGCCATCGCCGTGGTCTGGGTGGCATGGACGGTCAACACCGTGGCCACGATCATGGTGCGACGCGAACGCCATCTCTACGTCGCGCTGTGGTTCCTGCTCGCGACGCAGATCGGCGTGGCGATGCTGCATGTGGTCAACTCGCTGGCCATCCCTACCGGTCCGCTGCACGCCTACAGCGTGTTCAGCGGCGTGCAGGACGCCCTGGTGCAGTGGTGGTACGGGCACAACGCCGTGGCCTTCCTCCTGACCACGCCGTTCCTCGGGCTGATGTACTACTACCTGCCCAAGGCCGCCGAGCGGCCGGTGTACAGCTATCGTCTGTCGATCATTCACTTCTGGTCGCTGATCTTCCTCTACATCTGGTCGGGCCCGCACCATCTGCTCAACCAGGCGACGCCGGAGTGGGCGCAGACCCTGGGCGTGACCTTCTCGATCATGCTGCTGGCGCCGAGCTGGGGCGGCATGATCAACGGCCTGCTGACCCTGCGCGGGGCGTGGGATCGCGTGCGCCAGGATCCGGTGCTGAAGTTCTGGGTCGCCGCCGTCACCTTCTACGGCATGGCCACCTTCGAGGGGCCGCTGCTCTCGCTGCGCTCGGTCAACGCGCTGTCGCATAACAGCGAGTGGACCATCGGCCATGTCCACGGTGGCGCTCTGGGCTGGAACGGCCTGGTCGCCTTCGCTCTGGCCTACTGGCTGATCCCCAAGCTGTACAAGACCAAGCTGCATTCGACCGGCCTGGCCAACCTGCACTTCTGGACCGCAACCGCCTCGATCTTCCTCTACATGATCGCGCTGTGGATCGCCGGCATCGCCCAGGGCCTGATGACCCTGCAGTTCAACGATGAGGCGCACCTGATGTACCCGGTGTGGATGGAGATCGTCAACACCACCATCCCGTTCTACTGGTTGCGCACCTTCGCCGGCGTACTCTATCTTGGCGGCATCTTCCTGTGCATCTGGAACGTCGCCATGACCATCCGCCGCGCCCCTGCGCCGATGGAGGCGGTGACGGTCAGCGTGCCGCGGCTTACCCCGGACCTGGAGGTCGGCACGCACATTGACCAAGCCATCGACCAGCCGACTGCGCCCGCCCGGCTCAATGCCCTGCACGCCCTGGTCGAGCGCTGGCCGACGCTGATGATCGTCGGCATCACCATCGCCCTCGCCATCGGCGGGCTGTGCGAGATCATCCCGCAGCTGATCCAGGGTGCGGTGACGCCGAAAATCGCCGCGATTAAGCCCTACACCCCGCTGGAGCTGGCCGGACGCGACATCTACATCCGCGAGGGCTGCGTAGGTTGCCACACGCAGATGGTGCGCACCCTGCGCGCCGAGACCGAGCGCTATCGCGGTGCCGAGTACGCCGGCGGAGCTTCGTACACCCGCGCCGGCGAGATGATCTACGACCGGCCGTTCCTGTGGGGCAGCAAGCGCACCGGCCCGGACCTGTGGCGCCTGGGCGGCAAGTACAACCACTTCTGGCACTGGGCGCACATGGAGAAGCCACAGAGCCAGTCGACCGGCAGCACCATGCCGGCCTACCCCTGGCTGTACCGCTGGGAGACCGACTACGCCAGCCTGCCAGCCAAGATCGGCGTACTTGCCGGGATGCCGCTGTACACGCCGTAC
This sequence comes from Planctomycetota bacterium, assembly GCA_038203025.1. Classification (GTDB taxonomy): domain Bacteria; phylum Planctomycetota; class UBA11346; order UBA11346; family UBA11346; genus UBA11346. Next base: position 1,837 of record JBBREK010000002.1, on the reverse strand, counting down.
AGCCGCGCCGAGGTCGAGGATCCAGTCACCCCGGCCAAGGCCCAGGCCCGCCAGGTCGCCGACGAGCTGCGCGCCCAGAACCCCGACGAGCAGGATCGCGCGCGCATCGATCCGGACCGCGAGATCATCGCCCTGATCGCCTACATGCAGCGGCTTGGCACCGATCTGCCGAAAGGGGTCACGCCATGATTCGCGAGGTGTTCACCAACGCCAACCCACTGGCGCTGATCGCCATGTTCGGGTTCGTCTCCCTGTTCGGCCTGATCATCTGGTACGTGGTCAGCGACCGCCGGAAGCACCATCTGCAGCGCATGGAGCACCTGCCGCTGGAGGACGATCACCATGTCTGAGCCCGAGCCCAAGCCGGACACCCTCAAGGACGAGGGGCACGCGTTCGACGGCATCCAGGAGTACGACAACAACCTGCCGCGCTGGTGGCTGTGGTTGTTCGTCCTGACCATCATCTGGTCGATCTGGTACATCCCCTATTACCACGGCGGCGGCGGCAAGGTCGGCGCCGAGCAGCTGCGCGACGATCTCACCGAGCTGTCGGCGCGGCGCGCGGCTCTGGCTGGCGACTCCCTCGACGAGACGGGCCTGCGCGCCCTTGCCGCCGATCCGGCACGCATCACCACCGGCAAGGCCCTGTTCGCGACCAACTGCGTCGCCTGCCATGGGGCCGAGGGCCTCGGCCTGGTCGGCCCCAACCTGCGCGACCGCAACTGGCTCTGCGAACCGACCATGACCGGCCTCATTGGCGTGCTGGAGAAGGGCGGCCGTCCCGGCAAGGGTATGGTCAGCTTCGCCCAGCTTGGCACCGAGGGCGTGCGCAATCTCGCTGTTTTCATCGTCTCGCTCAACCGCGCCGGCCTGAAGGCCAACCCGGCGAAGCCGCCGGCGTCGGACGAGCAGGAACGACCGCTGGACTGGTGACGTGACCACGCCGGTCCTGCCCGAGAAGCCCGACTTCAAGTCCGTCCTCGCCACGGTCGACAAGGCAGGGCGTCGGCGCTGGGTCGAGGCACGCATCGTGTGGGGGCGCTGGCGCCGGCTGCGCTATCTTCTCGCCATTCCGCTGATCGTCTTCTACTGCGCCATCCCCTTCGCGCGCATCCATGGCGACCCCGCCTTTCAGATCGATCTGGCAGCGCGCAGGCTGTGGATAGCCGGCGTCGCCTTCTGGCCGCAGGACCTTAGCTACTTCGTCATCCTCGTGCTGCTGGGCCTCATCGGTACGCTGCTTACCGTTGCCTGGCTGGGACGGGTCTTCTGCGGTTGGTTCTGCCCGCACAACGTCTTCCTTGAGATGCTGTTCCGGCCGGTCGAGCACGCCCTGCTCGGGGGCCCGGGCAATCCGCTGAAGACGGTGTGGTGGCGGGCCGGCCTGATGTGGGCGGTGTTCGCCCTGATCGCCGGCGGCCTGGCCAACGCCGGCACCGCCATCTTCATCGGCGCCGAGGCCTTCCGTCACTACCTGCTGCTTGATTGGACGGCGTATCCCTACGCCACGGTGTTCTGGTCGGTGCTGTTTGGCGTCATCCTGTTCAACTTCGGCTGGTTTCGCGAACAGACCTGCACCATCGTCTGCCCCTATGGTCGCTTCCAGTCCGCGATGCTCGACCCACACACGCTGACCGTGGCCTACGACGCCGGCCGCGGCGAACCGCGGGGTCATCTGGCACGCGCGTCGGCCGGCGATCCGGCCCCGAAACCCGAAACCCGAAACCCGAAACCCGCAGTCAATGCAGTCGCCGGGGCCGTCGTCGGACCCGGCGACTGTATTGACTGCGGCCTGTGCGTCCGCGTCTGCCCCACCGGCATCGACATCCGCAATGGC
>JBBREK010000001.1:0-76506 GCA_038203025.1 Planctomycetota bacterium | reverse complement strand
GGAGATGCTCGACGCCGGCAAACAGGTGCTGATCACCGAGCACGCCTTCGCACCACGCTACGCCCATCTCGCGCAGCGCTCCGGCCGCTTCTGCGTCCAGTTCCTGACCATGACGCGGGCCGACACTGCGACGGCCGTCCGTCGCTGGTGGCAAGAGCGTTGCCTGGAATGGTGCTTCGACCGCTATGAACCGGGCCGCTTTGGCGACCAGATGTACCTCGACCGCTGGCCGGAACTCTTCCCCGAGACGGTGCACATCCTGCGCCGGGCGGACGCCGCCCAGGCGCCGTGGAACCGCGAGCGCTTTGGCACCAGCGAGCCGGTCTTCTACCATTTCCAGGGCTTCCGGCGCGTCGATGCTACGCAAGTGCTGCTGTTCTACGGATTCACCGTGCCGCCGGCCCTACGCGGGCCTTACGCGTCCTATCTGCAGGCGCACGGGGAGGCGTTGACAACGCTGCGCCGGGCCGGACTGAACACGCCGGTCAACCGCTACCACTGGGCCAAGCTGCTGAAAGCGCGCTGTTGGCTGGCACCGCTGGGCCGGGCCGCATTCGCCCGCCTGCCAGGAGCCGACGCGTGAAGGCCGGGCTGGCCCGCCTCGCCTGGCTTTTGCTCGCCGCCTCCCTCGCTGCCGTCGTGGGAGCTGATCCCGCTGCCGTGGATGATCAAGCCGGTCAGCGCCGTGCTCGCTGGGCTGGCCGGGCTGCTGGCGTTGGCGGCGCGGCCGGCGCTGATCGCCGAACTGCGGCGGGAACGGCCGAATCAACTGCTGGCGGCCTTCGTCGGCATCGCGCTGCTCGCCACCATCGTCGGCCTGGCCGCCGGGCTGGCGCCGCTGAAGGGCTCGACGCCCGCCGCCGCCGCGCTGAAGGCCTGGGCAAGCCTGGCCCTTGGCCTGGGGACCTGGGTCGGCCTGCGCTGCCTGGTCCGCAGCCCGCGTGAGATAGAACTGGCCGAGCGCTGGCTGTGGGGCGGCCTCGCCGTGTCGGTGGCGGTGGCTGTGGTGCAGTCCGCCGCCAGCTTGGGCATGCCAGGTTGCCAGACCGTGGTGGAGTGGTGCGCGCACTACCTCGGCGGCGCCATGATGTTGGACGGACGGACTCCCGGCCGGTCGTGGGGTATCTCACCCGAGCCGTCGTTGTTCGGCAGCCAGTTGGCCGTGGTCGGGCTGGTTCCGGCGCTGGCCCGGGTGTGCGCGCCGCACCAGGACGACGGACCACGCTGGCTGCCGTGGGCCGTGCTGGCGATGTGCTGCCTGGGACTGGGACTGAGCCGCGCCCGCACCGGGCTGGGTATGGCGGTGCTGCTGATCCCGATAGCTGTGGCGCTGGCGTGGTGGTGGCGGGCCGGCGACCGGCGCGGCCTGGGGACGACCGCCGGCTGGCTGGCCCTGCTCACTGCCGGCATGATCGCCCTGGCGGCTTGCAACCCTCACCTGCGCAGCACCACCAGCGGAGCGCTGTCCGGCACCACCACGGCCGAACGCGCCGCAGGCGGCGGGATGGGCGCACGTCTGGGCGCCTGGAACGCCGGCCTGGCCACCGCCCGCGAACATCCCGTGGCTGGCGTCGGCCTTGGTCTCGCACCCTGGCAGGTGGTGCGCAATCTGCCCGAGTGGTCGCTGCGCGACAACGCCGAGACCCAGGAGTGGATCAGCGCCGCGCCTGGGCCGTTGCCCAACATCAAGCACCTGTGGATTCGCCTGGCCGCCGAGACCGGACTGCCGGGACTGCTGGCCTTCCTCGCCTTCGTCGGCTGGATCGCCTGGCCCAGGCGGTCCGATCCGCCGCCGGTGCGGCTGATGGCCGCTCTTGCCGGTTTGGCGGTGATTGGCGACGGCTTCTCCCTCGACAGCTTCGCCCTGCCGACCATGTGGGTGGTGCTGGCCCTTGCCGCCGCCCGCCGCGATGCCGAGTCGCCCCCATGCGCGTCATCCTGATCAATCAGTTCCACCCGCCGGCGGTGGCGCCGACCGGGCAGGTGATGGCTGATCTGGCGCGGGCGTTGGCGAAGCGCGGACATACGGTGACGGTGCTGTGCGCCGCCGATGGCTACGATGACGGCAGCCGGACGAGCCGGTCACGCGAACTGGTCGACGGCTACGCCGTGGTGCGCCTGGGCATCCTCGGTGGCGGACGACGGCATCCGCTGGCGCGGCTTGCCGGGTACGGATCCTTCGCCGCTGGCGCGGCGACCTGGCTGGCGACGCATGCGCGTAGCGGCGACGTCATCGTGCCACTGACCACGCCGCCCTACCTGGGCTTGGCCGTACAGGCGGCAGCCCCACGTGGGGCCAAACTGGTGCATTGGATTATGGACCTGTACCCGGACGTGCTTGCCGCGCATGGCGCCTGCGCCGATGGCTCCGTGGCCTACCACGCGCTGGCCACCCTCGCCCGGCGGCAGTGGGCCTCGGCCAGCCTGGTGCTGGGTTTGGGGCCGATGATGGAGGCGCGCCTGCGCCGGCATCTCGCGCCGGGCGCGGCCAGCACCTGGGTGCCGCTGTGGGGCGACGCCAGCCTGGAGCCGGCCGCCGAGGAGCCGCGACCGGACGGGCCGCTGCGCCTGCTCTACGCCGGCAACCTCGGCCTTGGCCACCGCTGCCAGGAGTTCCTCGCCGCTGCGGAGCGCTGCCCGGACACGCGCTGGGAGTTCTCCGGCGGCGGGGCGCGACGGCGCGAGGTCGAGGACTTCGTGCGCGGCCATCCCGGTGCGCCTGTCGCGCTTAGCGGCTACGTTCCGCTGGAACGGCTGCACCAGCACCTCACCGCCGCCGACGTGCACCTCGCCAGCCTGCAGCCGGCCTGGCAGGGCTGCATGGTCCCCAGCAAGCTGCCCTCATCCTTCCGTGCCGGTCGCCCGGTGCTGTTCGTCGGCGGCGAGGACAACGAACTGGCCCTGTGGATCCGCGAGAGCGGCGGCGGCTGGGTGGTCGCCTGCGACGACGTGGCCGGGCTGTGCGCCGCGGTCGAAGCGGCGCGCGACCCGGCCGAGCGCCGGCGGCGCGGTCTGGCGGCGCAGGCCTTCGCCCGCGAGCGCTTCGACCGTGGCCGCAACTGTGCGCGCATTGCCGACCTGATCGAGACGGCCGGCCGGGCTGGGTGAGGCTGGCAGCGCCTGCCAGGGGTTCTAGGCTGCCGCGGTGACGCCAAGCTGGATTCTCGGCCCCGGTTCAGGGAACCCCTACGTGGACTTCACCGACGCCTGCAATGCAGAGCGTCCGGTGGTCATCCTGTCGAGTGGACAAGCCTGCGTCTGGTACCGGCTGAGCCTGGCCTCGAAGGATGGCGACTGGCTGGTTCGAGAGGACGAAGAGGCCCTGGCTGTGGTACGGGCCCAGTTGGCCCGGCTCGGCGCGCGCTACCGGCTGGGGGCGCCCCTCGACCTGCGCTGGCTACGGGCCGGCTGGTCCTCCCACCTTGAGGCCGTGGCCGGCGACGGACTGCGGCTGCGCTTCGATTTCGTCACCCGACCGCCGCGCCTGGCAGCTGGACGATTGGCCGCCATGTGGCGGGAGGTCGCAGCCGGTGCGCCCGCCGTGGTCGGCCGGACCGACCTGGTGCGGCTCAAGCAGACCATGCGGCTGAAGGACTATGCCTTCATCGGCAGCCTCGCCACGCAGCTGCCCGATCCGGCAGATCAGCTGCGCTGGACCCTCGACCCCGAGCATCTGCTGGGGCTCCTGCGACAGCATCCGCAGTTGCGTGGCCGCCTCGGCGAGCTGCGCCCATCCTGCGCTGGCGCAGAGACCGCCGAGGCGATGGCGGGGTGCATCGACGCCGAGGTGCGGCGCATGCGCAACGACGACGAGCGCCGCATCCGTGCCTATGCTGCGGCCCAGGAGCCATGGTCGGGACGCTTCCGCACGGGCGGCTTCGACGGGCAACCGCTAGGGCAGGCCCACGCACCGATGTGCGCGGCGGCAGCCGGGGTCCTGCCGGAGGTGGCGCCGTGGCCTTGATTGACGACCCCTCCCGGCGCTTCCTGTCCGAAGAGGACCTCGACCTGGCGGCGCTGCCGGCGGCGGAATTCGCCCGGCTGTCGGCGGCGGCCCTGCGCGCCGCCCAGGCCAGCAATGAGCTCGACCGGCATTGCTACAGCAATGGCTGCATAGTGGTGGAACCGGGGTACGAGCATCTGCTGCCGCAGATCCGCGCCGGAGTGCTGTAGGGAGATGAACGGGATGGAGAGCAATCGGGGCAGCTGTGATGAGGCCGTGAGGGAGGTCCGTGCCGGCGGGACGCCGGCGCTCCAGGCGTCGCCGCGGGGCGGCCCCGATTCCGAGGTGGACTGGGTCTCACCATGATGGGCCTGCCCCTCGATCGCGCGCTGCTGACCGGGATGATCACCACCGCCGGGGTGCTGGTGCTGATACCCTGGCTGATCCGCGCCGCGCCGCGCCTGGGCATGGTTGACGATCCGGGGCGCGATGCGCGGCGGGTGCACGTCAATCCGATCCCGCGCGTCGGTGGGGTGGCGGTGACGCTGGTGCTGGCCGCCGCCCTGGCCGCCCAGGTGCAGCCGCTGGCCGGTACCGCCTGGCTGCTCGCCGGCCTCGCCGTGCTGCTGGTCGCCGGCATCATCGACGACCGTGGCTCGCTGGCGCCGGGGCCGAAGCTGCTCGCCCAGGCCGTCGCCGTCGCCCTGGCCATGGCCGGCGGCTGGATCCTGCCCGCCGTGCCCATCCCGCTGGTCGGCGTCGAGCTGACCGCGACCTGGGTGACCTGGCCGGTGACCCTGGGCCTGGGCCTGGGCATCATCAATGCGACCAACCTGATCGACGGGCTCGACGGTCTGGCGGCGGGCATCGGCTGCGTCGCCGCCCTCGCCTTCGCTGGCCTCGCCGGTCTCGCCGGCGACGTGCCTGCCTGCGTCGCCGGCACCGCCCTGGCCGGCTGCCTGCTCGGCGCGCTGGCCTTCAACAGCCATCCTGCCCGCGTCTTTCTCGGCGACACCGGCAGCATGGTGATCGGCTTCATGCTCCACGTCCTGGGCCTCGCGCTGGTGCGCGGCGGCGGCGCCGAGGGCGTCGGCTACAGCCCGTTCGTCGTCCTCCTGGTCCTGGTCATCCCCTGGTCCGACAGCGCCTACGTCATGCTGTCGCGCCTGCTGCACGGCGGCAATCCGTTCCGCGGCGACAAGACCCACGTCCACCACCAGGTCCTGGGTCTGGGCTTCGACCACCGCATGGCGGTGATCACGTTGGTGTCGTTCAGCGCCGCCATCGCCTGCCTCGCCGTGCTGCTGCGTCACCGGCCGCACGACACCCTGTTCCTGTTCACGCTGTGCTGCGCCCAGGTGGTGGTCTTCGGGCTGCGCTACCTGCGCCGCTCGCGGGTGTGGTCGCGGTTGTCGCTGCGCCTCGAACGAATGCGCCGTGAACGCAACACCGCGTGCCTCGAGGCTGCCGGCCTGCCTCGTGGGCGAACGCTGGCGGCGCTCGTCGGTATCATCGCCGCGGCCTTGGCCGTCACCCACCTCGCGACCATCGGCCGCCACGCCCCGCTGACCGGCCTGGCGGCGGGGGGCGCAGTCGGCCTGGTCCTGCTAGTGCTGGCGACGACTAGGCGCTGGGACAACCACATCACCTCCCTGGCGGCAGCCCTGTGCGGTGGCGCCCTCGCCTTCTCCCTGGAGTCAGGGCAATGGCATAATGGCTCGACGGATCTGCGAGCAATCTACCTCGCCCGCGGCCTCACTGCCGCACTATTCGTCGCCGCCATTTTGTTGCTCTGGCTACGTCGCCGCCTGCACCTGCTGATTGATGGGCCAAGCGACCTGGTGCTGATCGCCGCCGCCACCGGCACGGTGTGGCTGGCCCGCGACCGACTCGCCCTGCCGCCCAACGCCATCCTGGCGCCCGCGTTGACGTGGTACCTGGCGTGCAAAGCCTGCGTCGGCGAGCAGGGCTGGCGCCAGCGTGCCGTGCCAGTCGCGGTCACCCTTGCCGCTGCGATCTTTGCGGCGGCCCAGGCCCTGCTCTGATGCTGGTCTCCGTCGTCACCATCTGCCGTAACCCAGGCGGGACCTTACAGCGCACCGCCGACTCGGTCGCAGCGCAGTCGCAGTCCCTGGAATGGCTGGTCATCGATGGAGCCTCCACCGACGGCACCCACGAACACCTGCGCGCCCTGCCACGTCCGCCCGCGGTGCTGGTCAGCGAGCCCGACCGGGGCATCACGGACGCCTTCAACAAGGGGCTGGCGCGAGCGTCTGGCGAGGCGGTGCTGTTCCTGAATGCCGGCGACGCCTTCGCTGGGGCAGACGCCCTGGCCACGCTGCTGCGCGCCTGGGACCGCGACCGGCACCGTTGGATCACCGCCGGGACCGAGGTGCGGCGCGAGAATGAATCGGTGCTGTTCACTCGCGTTCCGCCGACCGGCGAGGCGCGTAACCTGGTGCGCCACGACTGCCGCGTGTGGCATGCCGCGACCCTGTGCGAGACCGCCCTGCTGCGCGAGGTCGGCGGTTTCGACCCGACCTTCCGTAGTTCCATGGACTACGAACTCTGGCTGCGGCTGATCAGCCGCGGTCATCTGCCGCAGACCTGCCCGGCGATCGTCGCCCGATTCTACCAGGGCGGTGCCAGCGCCAACCTGCGCCGCCGCCACGCCGAGAACCGCCGCGCCCGCGCGATGCACGGGATGCTCAACGGGGCGCTGAGCGAATGGCGACTGGGCGTGGTGAACACGCTGAAATCCCTGGTGCCGCGTGGGGCCTGGGCCTATCGGGTGAAGGAGAGGCTGGGGCTATGAAGATGCCGGCGGCGACGGAACAGACCACCCCCCGTTTGGCATCCACGGCGGCGACCGCTTCCTGCCCAAAGGCCGCGCGTTGGCTGTGGTATATGGGTATGTTGTTCTTTCCCGTGACGACGGCGGCCTTTCTGCCGCTGCCAACTCTGGTGAAACCGCCAACGGCCCTGCTGTGCGCGATGGCCCTTATCCTCAGTTGCACGGCCGTCCTGCGGTTGTGTGGAGAACGGCACATCTGGCTGCTGGGCAGCTTTGCTGCGATCGGCATTGGTGCTGCGCTGATCTCACTGCCCGATTTGATGCCGCTCAAGCACGTCGCGCCGTGGCTAGCCATGGGCAAAGGGGTCCTCTCCCTGGCCCTTGGTGCTGGCATCTACCTGGCCACCAGGGCGATTGCTGCAGATCCCGACGTTCGGCGCAATGGCGAACGCATGCTGTACCTCGCGATGGCCGCCATCGTCGTCGCGGTGGCGATCCAAGTACTGGCGACGTCGGGCGCCATATGGGCACACGACGCCGCCCTGTGGATGGCCCGTCACATCACGGGTACGCATGCCGCTGAATCCTGGCTGCAGGGTGGCCGCGCGTGGGGGCTGGCGCTTGAACCCAGTTGGCTGGCAAGCACATGCTGCGTCCTGATCATCCCACTCGCCCTGTCTACCGCGTTAACCAGACCTGGCCGCCTTAGTGCCATGGTTGCCACCACCGCCGCACTCATCGTCGGTCTGAGCACTGCACGCAGCGGGGCCGCGCAACTGATCGCCATCGCCTCAGTCGCGTTTGGTTGGCTACTGTTCGACCGGTCGCACAAGCCATGGCGACGATTACGCGACGCCAGCATCGTCATGCTTGTTCTGATCGCCTCGCTGGCGCTGTCCTTACGCTCGCCCTATGCCCGCACGGTAGTCAACGAAATCGTCTGCGATCAACCCGCCCCATCCGCACAGAGCTATCCGCATCAGGCCTTGCAACGCACCGGCACGCACTTCCGCATCGCCTGCTGGGAAGCCGCCTGGAGATCGTTTCTCGAAAAACCGCTGATGGGATGGGGGCTTGGTCTAGCAGCCTGGCCGATGATCGAATCATTCCCAGGCTGGGCCATGCAGATGCCAGCTAACGGGGAAGCAGCAGCGACCCTTGACCGCTCTGCCGGCCCCCTGCCGAATCCCAAGAACATGCCGCTGCGTCTGCTCGCCGAGACCGGCGTGCTGGGCTTCGCCGCTTTTGCCGTGTTCAGCCTGCTGCATTTTCTCGGCCTCTGGCGCGCCGATCGGCGAATCCTCCTGATGGGCATCCTCGTCGGAGTGACTCTTGTGCTGGACGGGCTCTCCCTGGACAGCTTCGCTCTGCCCGCGCCATGGATCGCACTGGCCTGGCTCGCATTGCCGCACGGGCAGGTGGACGACGCTCCCGATCCAGAGAGGAATACGGCCACGTGAACGACTCCAATTGCGCCGCCCTGTGGACCCGCGACCACGAGCCCAACGCCGCTGCCGGGCGGCCGCGCATCATCGCCGATCTTTACGCCGGGGCGCTGCGCGAGGTGCATCACGTCCGCCTGCGCCACGCTTTGGAGCTGGGCTGGGGCGCACGCCTGAGCGCCGGGCTGCACTGGCTGTGGCGGCTGGCGACGTTGCGACCCGAGCCGCTGCAATGCGCGCTTTATGCAGCCTCGGCTGCGCTCCGCCAAGCGCTCGCCGAGGTCGGTTCGGCCGAGACGGTCTACATCGATGGTGTGCGCTGCATCGCCGCGGTGCGCCACCTGCGCCGCCCAGGACGCCGACTGGTGTGCGACTCGCACGACCTGCTGTCACGCCGCGCCCGGCTGCAGCTCGCGATCGGCGATCCACCCAATCTCGGCTACGTCGCCCGGCTGGCACCGCGGCCGCTGCGCTGGCTGCTCGCCCAGCTCGGTGGCCTGGTGTTGCGCTACGAAGCGTGGTCGCTGGAACGGGTCGAGCGCGAACTCGTCCGCCTGTGCGACGAGGTCGTGCTGCTCTCGCCGGCCGAGTGCGCCGCCAACCGCGCTCTGGTGCCGGCCGCGCTGCAGGCGCGCATCCGCTGCGTCCCGCCGGCCCAGGTGCTCGTGCGTCCGGGGGCGGAACTGGCCACGCCGCCACGCCTGATTTTCGTCGGTGGCGAGAACCTGTCGCAGAACCGCCTGACCCTGCTGCGCCTGTTCCGCCTGTGGGCCCACGCTCCAGCCGGTCGCGAGCTGCACTGGTTCGGCCGGCGCGAGCCAAACGGCATCGTGGCACCAGCCGGGGTGGTTTGCCATGGCTTCGTCGCCGACCTCGCCGCCGCGACCTACGACGGGCGCAGCGTGCTGCTGAATCCGTCAGCCCTGGCCGGCGGGGTGAAGACCAAGATGCTGGAGGCCGTCGCGCATGGCTGCCCGGCGGTTGGTAACCAGGCCGCGTTCGAGGGCGTCGACTGGCCCGGGTATCCACTGATCCTGCCCGATGACGACGCCACCTGGGCAGCCTTCATCGCCGATCCCGAGGCCCGTCTGGACGACCTGCGCCGTGCCATCGTCATCGGCCAGGAGCATCTGCGCCGCGACCATGATCCGCAGGTGTTCGCACTGCGGTGGCGCGGACTGCTGGGTCTGGTTCCGTTGCCGTAGGTGCCGGACAGGACCGCGGGCTGAAGTCCGCGGTCCTGGAGCAGTCCTGGATCAGCCCTGGATCCCGTCGGACCCCCCAGATAGTGCCGACTCGTGCGCGCCCGCTCCTTACCGACCTGTCTCGCCCTGATCGCTGCCGACCTGACGGCGCTGGCAGCCTGTGCCGCAGTCTCCTGGTGGCTCAAGGCGTGGACCAACCCGGAACTGCCACTGGCCATGTACCTGCAGGCCCTGCCGCTGCTGCTCGGTGGCGCAGCCGCCGTCTACGCCCTGCTTGACCTGTATCCGGGCATCGGCTGGGGCCCGGCCGAGGAGCTGCGCCGGCTGAGCCAGGGCACCACCATCGTCATCGTCGGCGCCGTCGCCCTGACCTTCCTCGGCCAGAGCGGTACGGCGTGGTCGCGCCAGGTCTTCGCCGCGACCTGGCTGCTCGCCCTGCCGGCGGTGCCGCTGCTGCATGCCGGCGTCCGCCGGGCGCTGTGCCGCTCGGGCTGGTGGGGTGTACCAGTGGCGGTGCTCGGGGCCGGCGCCACCGGGGTGCAGGTCGTCGGACTCCTGCGCTCGCGGCCGTGGCTGGGCTTGCGACCAGTCGCGCTGCTCGATGACGATGCCGCCAAGCAGGGCGCCGAGGCCGGTGGCCTGCGCGTCGACGGCACCCTCGCCGACCTGCCGCGCCTCCACGCCGAGGGCATCCGCCACGCCATCCTCGCCATGCCTGGCCTGCCGCCGGACCAGCTGTCGCGCATGCTCGACCAGCTCGGCGACCAGCTGCGCCATGTCTTCATCGCCCCGGCCCTGCCGGGTAGTCCGGACGTCATCGCCGAGACCCGCGAGTTCGCCAACACCCTGGTGCTGGAGGTGCGGCAGAACCTGCTGCGTCCCGAGGCGCGGGTGATCAAACGCATCGTCGACGTGGTGGCGGTGTCGCTCGGCCTGGTGCTGTTCAGCTGGCTCTTCGCCGGCATCGCCCTGGCGGTGACGGTGACCTCGGCTGGTCCGCTGTTCTACGGCCAACGCCGGCTCGGGCGCGGCGGGCGCGAATTCCGCGCCTGGAAGTTCCGCAGCATGGTCAAGGACGCCGACGCCCAGCTGGCGGCGTACCTCGAGCGCCATCCCGAGCTGCGCGCCGAGTGGGAGCGCGACCACAAGCTGAAGGACGATCCGCGCGTCACCTGGATCGGGCGGTTCCTCCGCCGCACCTCGCTCGATGAGTTGCCCCAGCTGTGGAACATCCTACGCGGCGAGATGAGCCTGGTCGGCCCGCGCCCGATCGTTCGGGATGAGGTGGTGAAATACGGAGTCCACTACGAGTTGTACGGCAAGGTCCGCCCCGGACTCAGCGGCCTGTGGCAGGTGTCCGGCCGCAACGACACCACCTACGGCGAGCGCGTCGCGCTGGATTGCTACTACGTGCGCAACTGGTCGGTGTGGCTGGACCTAGTGGTGCTGGCGCGCACCGTGCGTGTCGTCCTACTGGGCAAGGGAGCATACTGATGGGCCGCACCGCCATGATCGTCGGAGCCACCGGCCAGGATGGGGCCTGGCTGGCCAGCCACCTGCTTGGTCTGGACTATCGCGTGATCGGCACCTCACGCGACGCCGGCACGGCGCGCACCGGAGGCCTCGATGCCCTGGGAATCACGGCGCGGGTGACCCTCGCGTCGATGAACCCGATCGATTTCCGCAGCGTCGTCCAGACGCTGGCCCAACACCAACCCGACGAGGTCTACAACCTCTCCGGGCAATCGTCGGTAGGCCTGTCGTTCGAGCAACCGGTCGAAACGCTGGACAGCATCGGCATCGGCACGATCAACCTGCTGGAGGCGGTCCGCTTTCTCGCCCGGCCAGTGCGCCTGTACAACGCGGCGAGCAGCGAGTGCTTCGGTGAGGTGACCTCAGCCGGCGCCGACGAATTGCATCCCTTCCACCCGCGTAGCCCCTACGCCGTCGCCAAGGCGACCTCCTACTGGCTGGTCGCCAACTATCGCGAAGCCTACGGCCTCTTCGCCTGCAGCGGCATCCTCTTCAACCATGAGAGTCCGCTGCGGCCAACCCGCTTCGTCACCCGCAAGATCGTGCAGACCGCCTGCCGTATCGCCGCCGGCTCCGGCGAACGGCTGCGCCTGGGCAATACCGCCATCCGCCGCGACTGGGGCTGGGCCCCGGAATACGTCGTGGCGATGCATGCCATGCTGCAGCAGGATCTCGCCGACGACTACGTCATCGCCACCGGCACCGACGCCTCGCTGCAGGAATTCGTCGCCGAGGCCTTCGCCAGCCTCGACCTCGACTGGCGCCAGCACGTCGACGCCGATCCCGCCCTGCTGCGACCGACCGACCTGATGCGCTCGGTCGGTAACGCCGCCAAGGCGAAGCGCGGCCTCGGCTGGACGGCCGCCACCGATTGGCGCGGGGTGGTGTCCCGACTGGTGGCGCACGAACGGCAGGTGACCGCCTGATGCTCGCGGCCACCAGCGACGTCGTCCTGCTCAGCAAGGGGGGGTATTGACGCTTGCTCATGGCAATGGCATTGACAGAATGCCATTGCCATGACAACGCTTGCCATCGACCGCTTCGGTCGCGTTGTGATTCCCAAGGAGATCCGCGATCGCCATGGCTGGGTGGCAGGCACGACCCTGGTGCTAAGCGAGGATGCCAACTCCGTGCATCTTGAGCCCGCCGCCGCCGCCGGCCCCGGCGGCCTGCGTCTGGCCGAGGGACGCATGGTCTACGACGGCGCCTGGGTCGGCCCGCTCGATGGCCAAGATCCAACACGCAGCCTGCTGCAGACCCTGCGTGACGAGCGGACCGACCGCCTCGCTGGCATGGTGCCGTGATCTGGGGCTTCGACACCTCGGTCCTGGTCGCCGCCCTGGTCGTGCCGCACCCGCGCCATCGCGCCTGCCGCGCCCTGCTCGAACGCTGCGAGCGCGACGGCATCACCGGAACCATCTGCGCCCATGCCTTGGCCGAGACCTTTTCGGTGCTGACCCGGCTGCCGCTACGTCCGGCGATCCGCGCCGCCGACGCCGAGCTGCTGGTCGGCCGCGAACTGGCTGCCCGACTGCAGGTCGTGGCGGTGGACGAAGCCTGCCAGCTGGAGGCCATCCGCGCCGTCGCTGCTGCTGCCGGTCGTAGCGGCGGCGCGGTGCACGACGCATTACATGTCGTCTGCCTCCGGCGCGCCGGCGCCGCGTGCATCTGGACCCTCAATCGCAAGGACTTCATCCCCTTCTGGGACGAGCCGCACATCACCGAGCCGGACGCCACTACATGAGCCGCCCCACGAAGATCGTCGGAATCATCAGGCTGAGGCGGAACCTTCAGCTGGCCGTGCTATGTGAACAGCAGGTGACCGCCTGATGCTCGCCGCCTGGAACGCACGGATCGACGCCGCACCGCCGCGCTCAGCACCAGTCATCGGACGCTGGCTGCTGTGGATAGGCAGCACCGGTATGCTGTGCGGCATCTTCCTGACCCCGCCGTGGGGCCTGTTCGGCCTCGCCGTCGCCTTCGTCGGAGCGATCCTGGCGCGCCCGCCGCTGCATCGGCTGCCGGCGCTGCACGTCGGTCTCGTCCTCGGCGCCTGGGTGCTGGCCAGCAATCTCAGCGGCTGGCTGCGCGGACAGCCGGGCTGCGACCGCATTAGCGGTTTGGCCTACGTCTGGCTGGCGGTGCCCCTGGTCGCCGCGGCAGCGGCCGATGCGCGCTGGCTGCGCTTCGCCTTGCGCGCCCTGGTGGTCACCGGCGGCATTGCGCTGACGGTCGCCCTGCTGCAGTTCTGCGTCGGATTGGGCAAGGGGCCGCTGCGCATTGATCCCGACGGGCATCGATTCGCTTATGCCCGCGGCTTCAGTTCCTTCCACCTCAGCTATGGCTTCGCCGGCGCCATCCTCGCCGCGCTGAGCGTGCCGGTGATGGCCGGCACGGCCTGGGCCTGGGCCGGGCGGATGATCGGGCTGGTCGGGGTCGGCATCTGCGGGGCACGGGCCGCCATCCTCGGCGGGACGGCAGGCCTCGCCGCTGCGCTGGCGGTGCGCGGACGGCGCTGGCTGCTGGTCGCCGGCCTCGTCGCCGTGGTGCTGGGTGGTGCCATGCTTGCCCGACTGGCCATGACCGATGGCGACCGTCTGCGCTCGATGCTCGCCGGGCAGGATGGCCGCCTGCCGATCTGGCAGGTCACCACGGTGATGATCGGCGAACGGCCGTTGCTGGGCCTCGGGCACCGCAAGGCCTTCGAATTGGCCTGGAACGACACCTACGACCGCGTGGCACCCGGTCCGCCGAATGAATTCGCCGACCAGGGTGGCTGCCCGCACGCCCACGACTGGCTGCTGGCGGTGGCGGCCGAGCACGGCCTGCCTGCTGCCGTCCTGCATCTGGCCTTGGTCCTGACCGTACTGGCGATGCTGTGGCGGCGTCGGCGCGAAGCCCCCGAAGCCTTCCAGGCCGGCTGCGGGCTGGCTGTCGCGGCCGTGGTCTGCGCCATCTTCGAGCCATTGCCGACGCAGGCAGCGCCGGGCATGGGCTTCCACGCCGCCCTGGGATTGGTGCTTGGGGCCAGCCTGGGTGGCTCTGTGCGAGGCGGTTTGGAATCCACGGCGGCCGACGCGGCAGGCTGAAGCCTGCCGACCGGGCCGGCTAACGCCGGCGCTACGGATCGAAAGTACGTCGCGAAGGTACGTCCTGATGGTGGCGCAGGCGTAGGCTTGGCCGGAGCCGAGCACACCTCGCTGGACGTGGGACGCGCAATCGGTGAGCGTCAGCGAGCCGGGCTTGCGGGTCCAGGGCAGAGCCCGGTCGGGGAGGTCTGGAGGGGTCGAGACCCCTCCAGGAGCGCGTCAGCGCGATGCTGATGCTGACGCTGATGCTAACTAGCTCCACGCGGCAGTGCCGCTGATGCCGATGATGCGGCCGGCGAACCAGCGGTGCTGGTCGGCGGGCGGACCCTCGACGCGGGCCACCATCTCGTCGACCAGACCGGCGGTCTGCAGGTCGACCCAGCCGACGGTGCGGCAGCAGATGCACAGTTCGGCCTCGGCCAGATCGGGGGCACGCCCAGCCACGGCAGGACGCGGCGTCAGGCCAGCATCGGCAAACTTATCGCCATCGCGACCGCTGCGATGCCCGCACAGGTCGAGGGCCGGACGCAGGTGCTCAGGCAGGACCATCAGGGTGAAATCCGGACAGGCGGCGAGCAGGCTGTAGGTGTGGCGGCTGGGCCGGACGGTGACCAGCGCGATCGGCATCGCCCACATCACGCCGAAGCCGCCCCACGACACGGTCATGGCGTTCCAGCGCTCGGGACCGTCACCGCTGCCCAGCAGCATCCAGCGCTCGCTCAGCAGCTGCACCGGCCGGCAGGCGAAGTCCTCGGGGGCGATGGGGTGGCGTTCCATGTCTGGACTTCAGCTGGTTCCATGGGTCAACGCAAGCGGAGAAGACGACCAGCTACGATTCACGCAGCAGGCGGACCGGTCCAAGCAGCCCACTGACCAGGTCGCCGTGGTAGCGGGTCGGAACTGTGCGGTAGTGGTTGGCGAGCGTGTTGCTGACGCGGATCTCCAGACGGTTGCGGCCAGGACGCAGACGGCCGGTCAGTTCAAGGCGCCAGGGGGTGCTGAGCAGCGTGCCGATGTCTTCGCCGTTGAGCCGCACCAGGGCGGTGGCGCCGACTGCCCCGAGATCGACCCATGTGCGGCCGGCGACCTCAGCGAGGTCGAGATCGCGGCGGTACCAGGCGGCGCCCGAATAGTCGCGTAGCACGCCGACTTGCGACCAGTCGCCGGCCGGCAGGCGACCCACGGCGGTGGCGAAGCGCACCGGCTCGGGCAGGGCGAGCAGGCCGCTCCATCCTGGCGGGGTACACAGGTGCAGGAGCAACTCGGCCGGCTCGGGTAGGGCCTGGGGCAGCGTCCCGACCAGGGTGCGCGCCCCGTCCTCACGCCGGCCGGTCTCGGTCAGCGGGACCGGCACGCCGGCGACGGACGCCGCCACCACGCCGTGCGCCATCAGGGTGAAGCCGACGAGGCCGGGCGGGGCGAGGCAGCGGCAGACCATCTCCCCGCCATGTGGTTCCACCGCCCACGGCAGCACGGCGTCATCGCACCACCACGAACTCGCCAGCGGACGACGCGCAGCCGGAGCCAGCTCGCGACGCAGCACGACATGGCTACGCCCGACGCCGTCGTAGCGCAGGACCAGACGGGCGCCGTCACCCACCGTCACGCGCGCCCCGGCTGCGATCGGCCGGCCGTCCAGCCACATGCCAGTCGGCACCAGGCCGCCGACCTGGACGCGGGCGACGGCGCCGCCGGGTGCATGCAGTGTCGTCCACAGCAGCCGTGTCTGGATGCCGCCAGGCTGCAGCTCGGCCTCGCTCCACAGGTAGGCCGGCGGGTCAGCCGCCCGCACGCCGAGCGCCAGCACCTCATCGCTGAGCACGCCCTTGAGCCCGTGATAGCCCTGGCTGCCGGGTTGGCCCTCGACGCCCCAGCGCCACGAGAACTCCTGCGCCGCCCACGGCAGGTCACGACCGCCGACCGCCAGGGATCGCGCCGGATCGACGTGGGCGGCGGCGAGCACGGCGCTCAGCGCCGCGGCCGCATCGACCCCCTCCGGCACCTCGAGTCGCCATGCCTGCGGCCCGAAGCCGCAAGTGGCGGTACGCCACGAACCGTCCGCCTTCTGCACCTCCAGCTGGCGTGCCTCGGCGCCGATCATCGCCTCGCTGATTGGCAGGCGGAAGTCGCCCCACTGGTTATCGAGGGTCGGTTCGAGCTGGAACTCCCAGGGCCCTTCGAGCGACGTGCTGGTGACCACCACCGGCTGCGCCGTCGGCGCGACCTCCGCCACCGGTGGCGGACCATGCCGCACCACCACGATCCAGGCGTCGTGTGGCACCGGGGTCGGTGGCAGGCGGAGGCTCGTGGTGTGCGGGCCGCAGACCGCGTCAGCCAGCGGCGCGATGGCGCCGGTCCACGGATCCCACAGCTCGACCGCGCCGACCGCGCGCAGCTCAAACGCGGCGCCGGGCCGCGCCCCGACCAGCAGCCACAGGTCGAGGTCGTCGCAGGCGCGGTGCAGGACCAGGGCCGACGCCGCCGGCACGCAGTCGCGCGGGATGCGCGCGCTGATCGCCGCCAACGCCGCGGCGGGACTGTCGGCTTGAACGCCGTGGCCGGCGATCTCCGCCGCCAGCGCCGCCACCACCGCATCGCCATCCCCCTGCCGTTCGCTCGCCCGCGGTGGACGGCCGAGCAGCACGACCAGCCCGCCGGCCCGGGCAAATTCAGCGGCGCGCTCCAGCGCGGCGTGACGCATGGCCACGGCGTCGGCCAGGACAAGGACGCGGAAGCGCTCGTCGGCCGCCGCCAGCACTCCGTCAACGACCTGCGCCTCGGCCAGCGCCCCGTCATCGATGAAGTCGGCGTCGCAACCCTGCTCGACCAAGTGGCGGATGGCGGCGAAGGCGGGCTCGGGGCTGTCGGCCAGGCCGCTGTCGAGGGCCGCGACCGGGTAAAGCACGGCGACGTCGCAGCGGTGCACGCCGCGGGTCAGCAGCCAGCTCAGCCGTTCGACGCCGCGCAGACCGTCGGCGAAGTCGCGCCAATAGGGCATGCGGAAGTGGTAGCACGGCGGCGCCCACTCCCAGTGGCTGCCATGCGTGCTGTAGTACAGGCCGTGCAGGCTGAGCAGCGAGCAGCCGTAGGCGAAGTTGCGCACCGTCGCATCAAGGATGCGGGCCGGCTCCATGCCCCAGCCGGCGCTGTGGTAACCCTCCAGCCAGACGCGCGGCCGACGGTTGAGGTGGGCGATCGAGCTCGACACCTTGCCCTTGACCAGATCGGCGCCGACCCCCGGCGTATCGTGGCCGGGGGCGCTGAACCAGCGAATCGCACGCATGTAGCCGCCGTAGCGCTGCGGCTGGGTGCCGCGACCAAGCTGGTCGCAGCCGTAGGTCATGCCGCGCTGTGCGTGCCAGGCATGGATGGGACGGAAGTAGCCATCCTCCATCAGCTGCGCTGCGGCGTCGGCGCAGTCGAGACGCACCTTGGCGCTGTGCTGGCCGAGGTCGGCGACCAGCGCCGGCAGTTCGGGGATGAGGTCGTAGCCATTCCGCGCGCGGAAGGCCGCCGGCAGATGCGACGACCACGGTCTGCCGTTGCCGAGGCCGAACATCAACTCGTCCTGGAAGAAGTAGTCGAGAGCGCCGGCCGAGGCTGGCGGCAGGCGGTCGACGAAGCGCTGGAAGTGTTCCTCGACCACCCGTCGCCCGAGCTGCGGATGCAGCGGATCGAGCGACTGCGCAACCGGCTCGGGCCACAGCGCGACCACCAGCCAGGCGCCGGGCGGACTGGTCCATCGTTGGCTGCGGGAGGCACCGAGATCGCGGCCAGCGGCGCCGTCGGCCACGGCACCGTGTAGCGGATAGGCGCGCACACATAGCGGATCGTACGGCAACTCGTCGACGAACACCGCCCCGTCGGCGACCGTCGCGAGGCGATGGCGCAGCACGGCGCCACGGAAGGCCGGATCGGCGGCGATGCGATCGACCCACTGGCCGTTGCCGGGCCAGGCCAGGGTGTAATCGCTGAGGCCGATGCGCAGGCCGCGCTCGCGGCAGGCCTCGACGGTGTCGTCCCACACCCGCCACCAGGCCTCGGAGAACAGCGGCGGATCGCTGGGGTAGGTCAGGCCGTAGCCGCCACCGCCATGCGGGGCGTGCGCGTAGTTGATCTGCACGCCCGACACGCCGCAGCCAGCCAGGCGGTCGAGCTGCCAGCGCAGCCGCGCCGGATCGAGATGGTCGCCGTTCCACCACCAGAACGGCACCTCGCCGTAGCCGGGCGGGGGCGTGCGAAAATCGGCGGGGTCAACGGGGTCGACGACTGGCATGGATGATCTCCAGATGTCCAGACCACATCATCCAGCAATTCAGCGATATGAACATACACTTCCATCCTGACGCCATGGATGATCATCTGGTCATGCTGGCCGTCACCGCAGCCGATGGACGCCCTGCGCCGCTCGCCACTGTGGCCTTGCTGGTGCGCGGCCTGGGACGCCACGAGGCCCAGGCGACATGGACGACGATGGGCCCATACCGCAACCTGGGACACAGCTTCTACGAGATCCTCGCCGGCGAGGCGTCGATCGCCGTCGATGGCCGCTGGCAGCATTTGCGGCCGGGCCGGCTCTACGCCATTCCCGGACATCGCCAGGTGCAGCGGCGCACCACCGGCTTCGTCCACCTGCACGCCGACTTCAACCTCGGTTCGTTCACCGACGACCTGCACCTCGGCCGCCTCAACCGTGTGCTCGAGTTCGCGCCCGCCGAGGCGGCCCCATGGAGCCAGGCCCTGCACCGCGCCTGCCGCTGCGGTACGGCAGGACTGGCGACGCAACCGACGGCGGCGCTGGCCCTCGAAGGAGCGCTGCTCGGCGTAGTCGCGGCGATGCACGACGCCGCCGGGCCTGGTCTGGCCCCGCCGCCACACGACAGCCCGGTGGCCGCCGCCCTCGCCTTCCTCGACCGCCACTACCTGCGTATGCCATCGCTGGCCGAGACCGCCCGCGCGGCCGGCCGCTCGCCGACGCATCTCCACGCCTGCTTCACCGCCGCCATCGGCCGTACCCCGTCGGCCTACGCCCTCGACCGGCGCATGGGCGAGGCGCACCAGCTGCTTACCGCCACCGCCCTGCCGGTGGCGGTGGCGGCGCTGCGCTGCGGCTACGCCGATGCGCTACACTTCTCGCGGGTGGTGCGCCGGCACTTCGGCCGCTGCCCGCTGCAGCTGCGCGCCCTGCGCGCCGGCTAGGCGCGGAACAAGTCGCTACTGAGGTAGCGGTCGCCGCGGTCGCAGGCGATGAAGACGATGCAGCCCTGGTCCAGCCGCTGCGCGAGCTGCAGCGCCGCCCAGCAGGCGCCGCCGGCCGACGGGCCGGTGAACAGGCCCGCCTCGCGGGCCAGGCGGCGGGCGGTATCCTCGGCGTCGCGCGCCTGCACGTCGACCACCTGGTCGACCCGCGAACGGTCGAAGATCTTCGGCAGATACGCCGCGGGCCAGCGGCGGATGCCGGGGATCTGGCTGCCCTCGGCCGGCTGGCAGCCGACGATGCGCACCGCTGGGCTGCGCGCCTTCAGCGCCCTGGACACGCCCATGATCGTGCCGGTGGTGCCCATCGCCGAAACGAAGTGCGTCACCTCGCCGGCGGTGTCACGCCAGATCTCCGGGCCGGTGGTCTCTTCGTGTGCTTTGGCGTTATCCGGATTGTCGAACTGGTTGAGCATGAGGAAGGCGTCGGGCCGGCCAGCCGTCTCGGCGACCATCGCCAGGGCGCGGTCACGTGCCGCCTCCATGCCGCCGTCGAGAAGATGGACGGTGGCGCCAAAGGCGCGCATGGTCTGGGTGCGCTCGATGGTCAGCGTATCGGGCATGACCAGATGCATCTCGATGCCCAGCGAGCGCGCGATCATCGCCAGGGCGATGCCGGTGTTGCCGCTGGTCGCCTCGACCAGGCGCATACCGCGGCGCAACTCGCCACGCGCCTGGGCGCCGAGGATCATGCCCTTGGCGGCCCGGTCCTTCACCGACGAGGCCGGATTGTTGCCCTCGCACTTGGCGAGCAGGCGGACGCCAGGCCGACCGGCGAACGGGGAGAGGTCCATGAGCGGCGTATTGCCGACGAGATCGATGAGCGCTGGCACGCGCAGGAGTCCATATCAGAAGGCCAGGTCTGCAACAGAAGGACGCAGAAGGTGTGGCAGGCGGGTTGGCCTAGGTCGGATCCCGATCGGCCGGAATCCGCATTCCAGGCCGGTGGGCCTAAACAAACCCATAAACGAGGCCGTGTCCAAGCAACCAGCCAGCATCCCCTTGCGTCCAACCCACCTCCCGGGCGGCTCACCCCGCGGGCTTGTGCAGGCCGGTGACGGAGCCTACAACAGGGAACGACCGGTCCTGCATGGCAGCTGACAACGAATCTGATCCTGCGCCGCCCCTGCCCAGCCTGCCCGACGTTACCGGGCTGGACGCGGGGAAGGACCAGCCCGGCTCGCGCCTGACGCTACCCGAGGTGCATGGCTTGACCCCTCCGGGTCAGCCGACTACCAGTGATGTCGACGTCGAGTTCGCCCAGGGCGGCCCCGACCTGTCTGCAGCAGTCAGCATGCCGGACGGCCCACCCCCAGCCCCGGAACCGGCGCCGGCCGTCCCCGCCCCGCCGCCGGAAGCACCGAGCGAGCAGCCGTCCACCCGGCTGGCGGCCGGGCGCATGTTCGGCGGCTACGAACTGGTGGCTAAGATCGGCCAGGGTGGCATGGGCGAGGTCTACAAGGCCCGCCAGGTCAGCCTCGACCGCGTGGTCGCGATCAAGATCCTGTCCAAGGCGCTGTACGACAACGATGAGTTCATCAAGCGCTTCGAGCGCGAAGCCAAGGCGATCGCCCGCATCACCCATCCCAACATCGTCGGGGTGTACGACTTCGGCCAGATCGACGGCCTGCGCTTCATGGTCAATGAGTTCGTCGACGGCAACTCGCTGGCCAAGCTGATCTCCGACCGGCTGATCCTACCGGCCGCTGAGGTGGTGCCCCTGATCGTGCAGTGCCTGGCCGGCCTCAGCCACGTCGGCTCGCAAGGCATCGTCCACCGCGACATCAAGCCGGACAACATCCTCATCACCAAGGACAACGTCGCCAAGATCGCCGACTTCGGCCTGGCCAAGGATGTCTCGCGCAAGGATGACAACACCGACCTCACCGCGGTCGGTCTGGCCATGGGCACGCCGGCCTACATGAGTCCCGAACAGTGCATGGGGCAGAAGCTGGACGTGCGTTCCGACCTCTACGCCTTCGGCGTGACGGCGTGGTTCGCCCTGACCGGGCAGAAGCCGTTCATCGGCAACTCCTCCTTCGAGGTGATGACCAAGCAGCGCGAACACACGCCGCCGCAACCGCACGAGGTGGTGCCGGGCATCCCGCCGACACTCTCGGCCGTGGTCATGCGCATGCTGGCCAAAAAGGCCGAGGACCGCTACGCGGACGCCGAGGCCTGCCGCCAGGCGTGGATCGACGTCGGCGTGCAGATGGGCGTGTTCGGCCGCGGCGATCCCGAGAACCGGCCACGCCCCACCATCGACCTGCCAGCGCTGGTGCCGCTGCCGCCGCCAGTGCAGTCGCCGCCGCCTGCCGAACCGCAGGCCGTCGCCCCCGTCACGGTGGCGCCGACACCAGCCGATGCTCCGCCCCAGTCGCGGACCGGGTTGAGCGGCCGCTCGGCCCCCGGCACCGAATCGGTGCGTGGGCATGGCTCAGAGCGCCATGGTGCCGGTTCGGACCGCCAGGATCGCGCACCGCGGCGCGCCCCTGACTCCCAGACCTGCCCGATGTGCGGCAACCTCAATCGGCAGGACGCTTCGGTGTGCGGCCGCTGCGGCCACGTCCTGCGTGAGGGCAATGACGCTGCCACCATGCAGCAGCAGGAGATCGAGGCGCAGCGCCTGTTCGAGACCCGCCGCTACGGCGAGGCGGCGGTGCTGTGGGCACGCCTGGCCGACCGCGAGCAGGACAAGCGCGCCCGCTCGGTGCTGCGCAGCAAGGAGCGCGAGGCGCGCAAGCAGGAGCATGATGCGCGCATCGCTGAACTGCGCGGCAAATCCAGCGCCGCGGTCGGCCGCGGCGACCTGCGTGGGGCGCTGACCCTGCTGGAACAAGGCCGCGAGATGCATCGCGACAGTGCCGCGTCGACCACCAGTTCGTCGGTCAGCGACGTGCAACTGGAACGCGACATCGCCAGCCTCCGCCAGCGCCTCGCCTGGCGCCGGCGGGCCTGGCAGATCATCCTCGGCCTGCTGGTCATCGCTGCCGCCGTGCTTGCCGTAGTGGCCGTGCGCCAGGGCTGGTTTGGACGGACCGCAACCCGAGTCGCCCTGGTGACGCCAACCGCCCCGGGCGAGCAGCCGGCCCTGCCGATCACCGCGCCAACCGCTCCCGTGGACGACGACGCAACGAAGCCCGACACCGTGCCCGTCTCCATCCCCGTATCCACGCCAGAGACGGGGGGCAGCCCATGACCGTCTCCGTCCATCGTTGCCCACGTTGCCGGTCGGCCCATCCCGGGCCGATCGAGGCCGGCACAACGGTCATCTGCGAAAGCTGCAACCACCACTGGATGCCAGGGCAGAGCAGCGATGAATACCTGCCGGTCGAGGACGGCGCCGTGCCGCCCGCTCCGCTGACCCAGCGGCGCGCCCCGCCCAGGCCGAAGCCGGCGGCGAGGTCGTCCACGCCCGGCAACCTGCCCTTCGACCGGCTGGAACAGGAATCGGCCCGCGACGGGCGCAGCCCCCTGCCGGTCAGCGAACTCGCCTTCCGCCCGTCGACCGACAACCTGCATGGCGAGAAGGCCAGCTGCCCGGTGTGCGGACACGGCTTCGTCGGGTCGCCCGGCGCCGACGAGCAGAACTGCCCGGCCTGCGGCACCAGCTTCCAACGCTCCACTGGCCGCCTGACCCCTGGCGGCGCGGGCGGCGGCGACCGCCTGATCGGCCGCGTCCTGCGCGGCTGCCAGATCGACCGCAAACTCGGCGAGGGCGGCATGGGCGCGGTCTACCACGCCCGCCAGCTGTCGCTCGACCGCAGCGTCGCAATCAAGGTCCTGCCGCCCGAGCTGGCGCGCAATCGCAACTTCATCCAGCGCTTCGAGCGCGAGGCCAAGAGCCTGGCGCGCATCAATCACGCCAACATCCTGCAGATCTACGATTTCGGTGACGATCCCCAGCTCGGCGTCTACTTCATGGTGATCGAGTACGTCGACGGCTGGGACCTCGGCGAGGTGCTGCGGCGCCAGCCGACGCTGTCGCAGATCGAGACCCTCGACATCCTCCGCCAGGCTCTGCTCGGCCTCGAACAGGCGACCGAGAAGGGCGTGATCCATCGCGACATCAAGCCCGACAACCTGATGGTCGCGATCAGCGGTCTTTGCAAGGTCTCGGACTTCGGCTTGGCCAAGGGCAGCGCCGGCGACTCCGAGGTGACCTCGGTCGGGGTGCGCGTCGGCACCCCGGCGTTCATGAGCCCAGAGCAGTGCGACGGCGTCGAGGTCGACACGCGCAGCGACGTCTACAACCTCGGCTGCACCGCGTTCCTCATGCTCACCGGGCACCTGCCGTTCGACGGCGAAACCCCGTTCAGCATCATGCTCAAGCACAAGGTCGATCCGGTGCCGAGCCTGCGCACATACCGCGCCGACCTCGACCCGCGGGTCGAGTCGCTGGTCCGCCGGATGATGGCGAAGAAACCCGACGACCGCTGCTTCGAACTGCGCGAGTTGATCGATGATGCCGAGAAGCTGCTTGTGGCGCTCACCGGCACCGCCTCGGTGCTGCGCAAGACCAACGGTCCGATCCGCGCCCTGGTGCAGCATGCCACCGGCCAGGGCAGCTCGGGCAAGCGCGCCGCCCCGACCTCGGACCTGCCCAGCGGCGCCGGCGCCCCCATCCCCGGGGCCAAGCCATCTGGACGGCAGCGCACCGTGCCGGCGCCCACCGCCTCGCCGGACCCGGGCGCACCACCGGTCATCCCCGACTGGCTGCGCCCGATCGATGCCGTAGTAGTGTCGCCGCCGCACGCCGGCCCCACCCCCGCCGTCGGGTCACGCACCGGACCGGCCCCAGCCATCGGATCGCGGACCGGACCAGCCCCGGCCATCGGGTCGCGCACCGCCCAGGCCCCAGCCATCGGGTCGCGCAGTCCGCGCACACCGCTGTCGACCGCCAGCGGTTCGCAGGTGGTGCCTCCGCCGACCCTCGCCACCCCCTTCCCCGGCATGGCCACACCATTGCCCGGCGAGCGCAAGGGCGGCACCAGCTCCAGCGCGCTGTCAGCCGGCGCCATCGATCGCGCCCGCGAACGTGGTCTGAAGGCCGAGGTGGCGGCGATCGCCGCCGGCGCCGAACGCCTCGCCGCCTCGGGCAGCTGGGAGGTCGCCGCCGGCGAGTGGAAGCGCGCCTCGCAACTGGCTCGCGATACCGGCGAGAGCCGTCGGCTCGCCAACCTGGCCCAGGATGCGGCGCACCGGGCCCGCTCGCGGCGGCGGCTGCGCGGCCTGCTCATCGGCGCGATCAGCGCCGCGTTGCTTGGCGTCAACCTGTGGATCTGGCCACCGGTGGTCCACAACCTGCTAGCCGAACGCGAACGCACCCGCCTGGAGAGCCTCGCCGACCCGGCCGATCGCAGCCACCGGCTGCGCGAGTTCGCCGCCGCCAATCAGGGCGGCTGGATGTGGTACCGGATACTGTTCCGGCGCGGCTACGAGGTGCCCGCCGCTGCAGCCGCTGCAGCTTCGGCAGAACGTCAAGCCGATGAGCCCGCGCCGCCGCGCAGTTCCAGGCCACCGCCAACCAAGACCCAATCCACCGCCAGCCCCACCGCTCTCGCCGAGCTGTCCCGGCTGGCCGCCGATGCCGCCACACCCCTCGACCAGGTCGTAGCCGCGGCCAGGCCGCTGGTTGCCGATGCACAGGCGGCGGCGATTCTTGCCGATGCCCAGAGCCGGCTGGCGCAGGCCGCCACCGCGCGCTCGGCCATCGACACCGCGCGCGGACAGGGCCGTCACGGAGATGCCCTCGACCTGGCGGCGCGCTTCTCCGCCGACCATCCACGTACCAGCAGCCTGATCGCCGGGCTGCCCCTGCCGGGACGGGTGCGCGCCACCGACGCCGACACCGGCACGGCGCTGCCGACCATGCGCCTGGTGGCCAACGACGTCGAGCTGGTGGGGAAGGATGGGCGGTTCTGCCGTTCGGCGACGGCAGATATCCAGCTTGAGGTCGGCACCCCGGGCTACGCCACCCGCCGCATCGTCGTGACCGCGGCCAGCGATCCCGCCGAGCGCGTGCTCGACGTGACGCTCGGCCCCGCCCCGGTGTGGCGCCTGCCGGCCCCGGCGACGCGACCGGCGTGGATCCGTCTGCACCCGGCCGCGTCCGCGGTGGTGGTGCTGTCTGCCGACGGCGCCACCGCCATCGACACCGCCTCGGGGGCGATCCGGCCGCTGACCCTGCCGGGTACGACCCTGGTCCCATGGTGGCTCGCGGTCGAAGGCGGCTGGACCTTCGCCACCACCGACGGCGAACAGCGCCAGATCCTGCCCACGCTCGACCGTGCCGTGCCAGTGCGTCGCCTGGCCGGCGCGCCGCTCGCCCTGCTCGACATCGAACTGGTCTACCGAGCCGGTGGACGCCTCACCGTATCGATCGAGGACGCCCCCGGTGGCCGCGCGGTCATCGCCCGTGATGGCGCCCGCGAAATCTGGCGGCTGCCCGGCGTCGCCGGCACCGCCCAGCCGCTGCTGCGCCGCAGCGACGACAAACTGGTCGTCATCGACGACCTGACCGTGCGCGTGATTGAGGAGGACGGCAGCGAATCCGAACGCCTGTCGCTGAAGGCAGCGCGCACCGGCCCCTGGGCCGAACTGCCAGGTGGACGGTTGCTGGTCGCCACCGTCGCCGGCGTCGATCTGATCCAGTTGGGCAAATCCGGCGCCGTCCTGCAGCCGCACCCCTGGCTGACCGAGGCCGGTCCAGCCGTACCTGCCGCTAGTGGCGACACCGTGGTCCTGGCCCGTGCCGACCGCGCCGTCGACATCGCCACCTGGGCAACTGACCCGGTGAAGCCGCGCTGGCGGAGCAAAATCCTAGGCAAGCCGCTGCAGGTCGGCCTCGGTGGCGGCCTGGTGGCCATCGCCGACGACACCGGTGGCATCACCGTCATCCGCCTCGCTGACGGCCAGACTGTGCGTCGCATCGCCCATGGCGCCCCAGCCATCACCCCGCCGCTGCTGCTGCCGGGGGTGGTCGTGATTGCGGATCAGACGGGCGCCGTAACGGGCTATCGGATTGGGGGGCCAAGCCCCCCAGGCCCCCCGCCGGGGCCTTGACCCCGGACCCCGCTCGACACGCCGCGCATACGCGCGTCGATTCGCCAGGCGGCGGGGGTCGCTCCAGGCTCGCTACGCGCGCGTGGAACTTACCACACACGCTGGCCCTATCGATCGCCACGCGCTTGGTCGCTCACTCCCCGGACGGCGTACCCCGACCATCTGGGATTGGGGATTGGGGATTGGGGATTGGGGATTGGGGATTGGGGATTGGGGCTCGGAACCCGAAACCGAAACCGAAACCGAAACCGAAACCCAAACCGAAACCCAAACCGAAACCGAAACCCAAACCCAAACCCACTGGCAGGGGCTGCGCGCTGCCTAACGTACCGGCATGCCGGCTGAGATTGTTCTCGACGTCACCGACGGGATGCACTGCGCGGCGTGCGCGCGGCGCATGGAGACGGCGTTGGCGTCGCAGCCAGGGATCAGCGAACTGCGCGTCGATCTGATCGCGCGGCAGGCGCGGCTGCGGCTCAGCGACGGCGGGCTGACCATCGCGGCGGTACAGCAGCGGCTGGCGAAGTTCGGCTTTGCCGTCCATGTTCATGTCGCCGAGACGCCGGGCGAGGATCCGCGGCCGGCGCGGCTGCGCGCCTTGGTCGCAATGGCCTTGGCCGGAACGGCGATGACCT
The DNA here is from genome assembly GCA_038203025.1 of Planctomycetota bacterium. GTDB lineage: Bacteria > Planctomycetota > UBA11346 > UBA11346 > UBA11346 > UBA11346. Next base: position 49,544 of record JBBREK010000001.1, on the reverse strand, counting down.
GGGCGATGGCGGCGCCGCATCATCCGGCTTCGCCGGCCATCCAGGTTGCGCTGGCCGTGCTCGCCCTGGCCTGGCCCGGACGGACCATCGTGATGCGCGCGGCCCGCTCGGCCCTGCGCCTGCATGGCGACATGGACCTGCTGGTGGCGCTGGGCGCAGTGACCGCCTGCATCCACGGCCTCGTCGGACTGGTCCTGGGCTGGCCGCACCTGCACGCGGAAAGCGCCGCTGCGATCATCGCCTTCACCTTGATTGGTCGGGCCCTGGAGGCCGGCGGACGGGCGCGCGCCGGCGCCGCCGTGCGCGAGCTCATGGAACGCCAACCACCGAAGGCGCTGCGCCTGGGGCCTGACGGCGAGCAACTGGTCGACGCCGCAACACTGCGCGTCGGCGATCGCATCCGGGTGCGGCCGGGCGATGCGGTGGCGGCAGACGGCACCGTGCTGGAAGGCGGTGGCGAGGTCGACGAGGCACTGCTCACCGGCGAGCCGATGCCGGTGGTCAAGCGCGTCGACGATGAGGTCAGCGCCGGCACGATCAACCGGCTCGGGACACTGGTCGTCCGGGTCGACGCCACCGGCGGCGCCACCCGGCTGGCCGCGATCGCCGAGGCGATGCGCGCAGCGGCTGCCGCCAAGCCGCCGATCGCCCGCCTCGCCGACCGGGTCGCCGGCGTCTTCGTCCCTGCCGCCATCCTCCTGGCCCTCGCCACTCTGGCCGGTTGGTGGTGGTTGGGCGGCGCCGAGGGCTGGCACCACGGCCTGATCGCCGCCCTGAGCGTGCTCGTCATCGCCTGCCCCTGCGCCCTCGGCCTGGCCACCCCGGCCGCGATCGCGGTGGCGGTCGGCCGGGCGGCACGCAGCGGCATCCTGGTGCGCGACGGCACGGTGATCGAATCGCTGGCCCAGGCCCGCGCCGCCGTCATCGACAAGACCGGCACCATCACCACCGGCTTACCACAGCTGGCCGAGGTGCTGTGCGCCCCAGGCTGCGACCGCGCTTCCATCCTCGCCCTCGCCGCCGCGGCCGAACGCGGTTCCGAACACCCGGTGGCCGCCGCCATCACTGCCGCAGCGCAGGGCCTGGCCGTGCCGGCCTCCACGGAGTTCGCCGCCACGCCAGGCGGCGGTGTGCGCGCCGTGGTCGATGGCGGCGAGGTGCTGGTGGGCAGTCGCGCCTTCCTCGCCGACCGCGGCGCGGCGGCCCCGCCCGGCGATCCGGCCGGACCAGGCATCGTCGTCCACGTCGCCGCCAACGCCCGCTGGATCGGCGCCCTGCGCCTGGGGGACGGGCCGCGACCCGGCGCCACCGAGGCCCTGGCACGGCTGCGCGGGTTGGGTCTGCGGCTGCATCTGGCCAGTGGCGACCGCACCGTCGAGACCCGACGCGTGGCCCAGGCAGTGGGCATCGGCGATGCCCGCGGTGACCTGTCGCCAGAAGGCAAGGCGCGCATGGTCAGCCAGCTGGAGTCCGCCGGCGACCGCGTGCTTGCCCTGGGCGACGGCATCAATGACGCACCTATGCTGGCCCGCGCCAGCGCCGGCGCCGCGGTCGGCGGTGGCGCCACCATCGCCGCCCTGGCCGGCAACCTCATCCTTGATGGCCACGATCCGCTGCGCGCCGCCGGCGATGCCGTCGCCCTGGCCCGCGCCACCATGCACACGGTGCGTATGAACCTGGCCTTCGCCGCCGTCTACAATCTCTGCGCCATCCCCCTGGCGATGACCGGCCGGCTCGATCCGGCCTGGGCGGCGGCAGCGATGGCCGCCAGCTCACTATGCGTGGTCGGCAACAGCCTGCGGCTGGGCTGGTGGCGGGCGTGAACGCCACCCGACTGGCGGTGATGCTGGCGGCGGGTGCCGTCATCGGACTGTTCGCTTGGCGCTTCGGCGAGGCGGCCGGACGGCGCTCTGCGGATCCGCCTCCTCCCGCGCCATCGACCGCAACCTGGGCGCGCGACGATGCCACGCGCCAGCAGCTGCTCGCCGACACCCTCGACGCGCTCGACCGTTCGTGGCGGGTGCGCGGCTCCTGGCCCGAGGAGATCGCCCAGTTGAACGCCGCACTAGAGCTGGCTGGCGCCCTCGATCCGCGGCCAGGGCAGCCCTGCGCAGTGCTCGACCATCCCGAAGCGGCGCGGCTGCGCCGGGCGCTGATCGAGCTGGCCTGCGCCGAGGCCTCCGCCGGCACGCTGGACCCGCGCGTCCCAGCCGCCCTGGCCAAGTGCCAGGATCCGGCCTGGCCGGCCCTCGGACGTGCCATCGCCGGCGCCGCAGTCGAGGCAGACGGCCTGGTCGCCACCACCAGCCCAGACCTGGAGCTGGCCCTGGCGCAGCCAATCACCGCCGAACTGGCGCTGGCCTGCCTCGTTCCCGACGCGCGCCTGGCCGACACCGCCCGCGCCCTGGCCGAAGCCGATCCGGGCGCCTTCTGGCCGCGCGTCTGTCTGGCCCGCGAGGCGGCGGCGCGTAGTGACTGGCCGGAGGTGCGGCTGCATGCCCTGGTCGCCCTCGGTCGCGAATCCGCAAGTGTCTGGCCACGACTCGCCCTCGGCTACGCCGCGCTCGCCGACCAGGACTGGGGCGGCCTGCTGGCGCAGGCGACCTACGCCAGCGCCGCCCGGCCGGAGGATCCCCGATCCGGCCTCATGCAAGCCATCGCCCTGGCCCAGCTCGGACGACGCGACGAAGCTGTAGCCCACCTCGGCAGCCTGCCCCGCGGCACGCAGTCGCAGCCATTGATCAAGGCGGCCCTGGCGGCAGGGCTGCCGATCGACGACGCAGCCCTGCAACCGGGTCATTAGGCCCACCGGGCCACGCTGGCACACCTGCCCGCCATCGCCATACTCGGCCCGTGGCCCAAGCCTTCCGCTGTCCAGCCTGTCGGCACAAGTTCGTCCCGGCAACCATGCCGGCTGATGGCCGCCTGCCCTGCCCGAACTGCGGCCAGGTCCTGCGCGTGCCGATCCGCAGCCCGGTGCCAAGCAAGCCCGGCGAGCGCATGCTCGGCAAGTACCAGGTCGGACGGAAGCTTGGCGAGGGCGCCACCGCCACGGTCTACGAGGCCACTGCCGCTGACGGCAGCAAAGTGGCGCTGAAGGTGCTCAACGAGGAATCAGCCCGCGACCAGGAGTTCCTCGCCCGCTTCAAGCGCGAGGCCGAGCTGGCCCAGAAGATCAGCCACCCCCACATCGTCGGGGTACGCGGCTTCGGCTTCGACCAGGGCAAGTTCTTCCTCGCCATGGAGCTGGTCGAAGGCCAGAGCCTGGAAGAGGCGATCGAGCATCAACGCCGCATCCCCTGGCGCGTCGCCGCCGGCTGGGTGCTGGAGGTCGCCGGGGCGCTCGAGGCGGCGGGGGCGCGCGGCATCATCCATCGTGACGTCAAGCCGGCCAACATCATGCTTGCTGGCGGCACTGTCGCCAAGCTCGCCGACCTTGGCTTCGGCAAGCAGATCGAGGGCAGCGGCGCCTGGGAACAACTCACCCTGTCCGGTGTCGCCATGGGCTCACCGGCCTACATGCCGCCCGAGCAGGTGCTCGACGCCAAGCTGGCCGACCACCGCAGCGACTGCTACGCCCTTGGCGCCACCTTCTACCACGCCGTCACCGGCCGTCTGCCATTCAACGGCCGCAGCTCGCAGGAGGTCATGGAGATGGTCCTGCGCAGCGAGGCGCCAGCACCGCGCACGCACGTCCCCGACCTGCCGGCCGGAGTCGACGCCTGCATTCGTTGGGCCATGCACAAGGACAAGACCCGACGTCCGCAGAGCGCCACCGAGCTGATCCGTGAGCTACGCGCCGTACTCGAACGGCCCGACGACGCAGGCCGCTTCCGCAAGCGCCTGGCCGCACCGCGCACGATGCCCGCCTGGCTGATGCCGGTAATCATTCTCCTCCTGCTGCTGGCCGTGGCCGGCGCGGCGGTGGCGTTACTGCGCTGAGGCAAGATGCCGCAGTGGGTTCGCGGTTAGACCATCGATTACGGACCATATTGGGTTTACACGTGGTCACCCGTTTGGTGAACCCCCGCAACACACACAACACGTGTCGTTACAACCGCGAACCGCGATTCCTAGGCTGAGGGAAACGCCAGCGCTTCTAGCCCTTGCGGCGCAGGAATTCGGCGCGGTGTTCCCGCCCGTCGTCGACCAGCGTGACCCATTCGCCGGCGAACTGTCCGCCATCGACGGTGATGCGCTCGACCGGACCCGAACCCTTCGCCACCAGCGTCCACCGACTGTTGCCATGGTGGTAGTGCACGGTGAAGTCGCCCCAACCATCGGGGGTGCAGGGATGCAGTCGCACCTGCCCGGCGCGACGCTCGAAGCCGAGCAGCGACTCGACCAGCAGGCGCCACATCCAGCCAGCCGAACCGGTGTACCAGGTCCAGCCGCCACGCCCGACATGGCCGGGGGTGCGGTAGACGTCGGCTGCCATGACGTAGGGCTCGACCCGCCAGCGCGCTGCCGCCGCCGGACTGTCGGCGTGCAGCACCGGGTTGATCAGCCGGGCCAGCTCGAGGGTGCGCGTGCCGTCACCAAGATTGGCAAAGGCCATCGCCGTCCACACCGCGGCATGGGTGTACTGGCCGCCGTTCTCGCGCACCCCGGGCAGGTAGCCCTTGATGTAGCCGGGCTGCAGGTTGCCCTGGTCGAACGGCGGATCGAACAGCTGGATCAGACCGTCGTCACGTCGCACCAACTGCTGGTCGACCGCCTGCATCGCCTGACGCGTGCGCTCGGGGTCGGTGGCGCCAGTGATCGCCGCCCAGGCCTGCGGCAGGGCGTCGATGCGGCATTCGGCTCCGGCGGCGTTACCCAGCGGCGTGCCGTCGTCGAACCAGGCACGCAGGTACCAGGCGCCATCCCAGGCGTGGGTATCAATGGCCGCGGCGATGGTGTCGGCGCGGGCAAGCAGCTCATCGGCGAAGGCGGCTTCGCCGCGTACACGTGCCACCGGCGCGAAGCGGCGCAGCACCTCGACGAGAAAGAACGCCAACCACACGCTCTCGCCTTTGCCCTTGTCGCCGACCTGGTTCATGCCGTCGTTCCAGTCGCCGCTGCCCATCAGTGGCAGCCCGTGCGCGCCAAGCCGGTTCAGGCCAAGGCGGATCGCCGCCACCGCGTGCTCGTAGAGCGTGCCGTCATGGCCGGTCGTCCGCGGCAGGTCGTAGAGCGACTCCTGCCCGGCCGGGACCGGCGGGCCCGTAAGCCAGGGCGCCCGCTGGTCGAGGGCGGCAAGGTCACCGGTGGTGTCGAGGTAGCGGCTGATCGCGTAGGGCAGCCACAGCAGATCGTCGGAGATGTGCGTGCGTACTCCGCGACCGCCGGGTGGATGCCACCAGTGCTGGACGTCGCCCTCGCTGAACTGCCGGCCAGCGGCGCGGACCAGATGGTCGCGCAGCAGACGCGGGTCGTGATGCACCAGGGCCATGGCGTCCTGCAACTGGTCGCGGAAGCCGTAGGCCCCGCCCGACTGCGAGAAGCCGCTGCGCGCCAGCATGCGCGCGGCGTGGATCTGGTAGGGCAGCCAACCGTTGGCGAGCAGATCGATGGCCGGATCGGGGGTCTGCACGCGCACCCGGCCGAGCAGGAACTTCCAGTGCTCGTAGATCGCCAGCAGCGAGGACCGGGCGCTATCCAGGCCGCGGTGGCGGGTCGCCAGCTCGCGGGCGTGCGTCGCGTCGCGCCCGGCGCCGAGGGTGAAGACCACCTCGTATTCTGCTCCGGGCTTGAGGTCCACACGCACCGCCAACGCCCCGCACGGATCAAGTCCGGCGCCAGTGCGGCCGAGCAGGCCGGTGGCGGCGAGCGCCGCCGGCTTGGCCGGCGAGCCATGCCGGCCAAGGAACTCGGCACGGTCGCAGGTCCAGGATGACGGCCGACGACTGGCGGCGAGGAAGGCGGTACGGCCAGCGAAGTCGTCGTTAAGCGGATTGGTCGCGGTCAGCACCCCGTCGTCGTGGTCGGTGACCAGATGCATGGCGCTGCGCTCGCGCAGTTCGGCCAGCGTCCACTCGACGTAGCAGGTGACGGTCAGCCGCCGCGAACGATCGCTGCGATTGACCAGGCGCAGCTTCCACTGCTTCACCGGCGCATCGCGGTCGACCCAGATGTGCATCTCGCTGGCGATGCCCTCCTCGTCGCGGCCAAACACGGAATAGCCGAAACCGTGGCGGATCACGCAGGTGCTGCGGCTGCGCAGCGGGCCCGGGGTCGGCGACCAGACCACGCCGCTGTCCTCGTCGCGCAGGTAGATGGCCTCGCCGTGCGGATCTGCGACCGCGTCGCAATGCCACGGCGTCAGACGGAATTCGTGGCAGTTGGCGGCCCAGGTGTAGGCCGCGCCACGCTCGCTGACCACCGTGCCGAAGCCCTCGTTGGCAAGCACGTTGCACCACGGCGCCGGGGTGCTGGCCCCGGGCTTGAGCAGGATGATGTACTCGAAGCCGTCGCGGGTGAATCCGCCCTGGCCGTTCCAGAAGGCAAGGTCGTAGAACGGAGGCTGGCCGGACTGGTCGGGTCGGGCGCGACGCGCCGGGATCAGACGCGGCGCCGCCGGCGCCGGACGCGGCTGCTGTTCAACGTAGCGGGCGAGGGTGCCGGAGGCATCGCGGATTACTACCCGGGCGTAGGCCGTCAGCAGCAGCCGGTCTTCTTCGGTGGTCTGGTCGGTGCGGCGGACGAACACGCCACCGGAGCGGTCGACAAATCCGGCATCGGGGCTGGATGCGATCACACCCAGGACCAGGTCGGAGACCTCCTGGCGGTACACCGAGGGATCCTCGATCAGCACCACTAGGTCGACTGCCAAGCCCTTGACCCGCCACCAGGCGTGAGCGCGCAGCAGCTGCCGCAGCAGGTCGATGCGGTGGCTGTCGGCGACCCGTACCAGGCAGATGGGGAGGTCGCCGGAGATGCCGAAGCGCCACAGACTCGATCGCTGCGCGAGGTTGCGGCGGATGGCGACATCAGAGGCGCGACGCGACGCCCCGGCGAAGACCAGGGCGCCGGCCAGACGGGCGAAGACCTGGGCATCGACGTCGGTGGCGCCGAGCTGGGCGAGCACCACCTGGCCATGCGTCTGCGACAGCTCGTAGGCGCGACTGGCGAGATTGACGTCGCGATAGCGGTCGCACAGCGCCAAGGCCTCGGCGCGCGACGAGGCGACGGCAGCGATCAGGTCGATGACGACGTGGCTGCCGGGCGGGATGCTGACCGTCCGGCGCAGCGCCAACACCGGATCGATGACCGCGCCGACCGTGCCGCTCAGCGCCCGCGCCGCGCCGTCGAGAGCCTGGGGATCGGCCTGGGTGCGGGTGCGGCCGAGGAAGCGCTCGCGGTCGGTCTCCCAGCTCAGGTTGCCACCGCCGCTACGTGCCACCAGGGCGTGGGCCAGCCACACCCGAGCCTCGCCGTCCTGGCGCGGCCGTCGAGTGGCGAGCACCGCGTCGTGCTCGGGCGCCGCCTCGGTCTGCACCGAGAGCTTGGAGAAGGCGGGATGCGCCATGTCAGCGCCAACCGGCGCCAGCACGGGCTCGGCGCAGGTGGTGATCTCGATGTGACGGACGCGCTCGCCGCGATTGGCCAGGGTCAGGCGGCGCAGCTCGACGTCGTCCTCGGACGACACCGCAATCTCCAGGTGCGAGGCGATCTCGCCGTCGATGCGGCGGAACTCTGCGCGGGCCTGGGTGAACACCGCCTCGTGGCCCTTGGGCAGCCCGCCGAGCGGCTGGCAGGTCGCCGTCCACACCGCCTTCGACTCGGTGTCGCGCAGGTAGCAGGCCTGACCCCAGTGGTCGCGGGTGGCGTCCTCGCGCCAGCGGGTCAGGGCGATGTCGCCCCAGCGGCTGTAGCCACCGCCGGCGGCCGTGACCATGACGTGGTAGCGGCCATTCGAGAGCAGCTGTACCTGCGGCGGGCCGGCGGCCGGATCGATGATGACGTTGAGACTGGTGTCGATCTCGGCGCGCTGCGCCGGGCCGTCGACTGGACGTAACACGTTGATGTCGCCGCCGACCACCGGACGTTCCTGCAGCAGCAACTGATGGGCCTGCAGGCGCCGGTCAGCGAGGAAGCGGCGGTGCATCGGCGCGCCGAGCAGGACGTGGCCGCAGGCCAGCAGGCTCATGCCCTGATGGTGAGCCATCCACGAGGGGATGACCACATACTGCTCGCCAGTAGGCATACGCGAAGTGGTGAAATCGACCGCCTCGTAGAAGCCGTAGAGGCCGCAGGCGCCGAGACCATCAAGACGGCGCAGGTTGCGCAGCGCCGCCAGTGGTGCGATCAGCAGGGCGAGGGCCGAGGCGTAGGGCGCCACCACCGGATCGTCGGCGAGGCTGCGGTTGAGTCCGAGGCCGGGCACGCCGAAAGCGCGGTACTGCCAGTTGAGGGCGGCATCGGTGGCGTAGTAGGCCGACTCGGTGATGCCCCAGGGGATGCCAAGGGCATCGCCGTGGCGGATCTGCTCGGCCACCGCCGTCTCCGCCGAGGCGTGCAGCAGGCTGCCCGGCTCCTCGGGCATCACCAGCAGGGGCATGAGGTACTCGAACATCGTGCCGCTCCACGACGCCAGTACCGGGCCGGACGGCGTGCGCACGAGCAGGCGACCAAGGCGGAACCAGTGCTCCTGATCGACGCGTCCGCCCGCCACCGCGACATACGAGGTCAGCCGGCTCTCGCTGGCCAACAGGTCGTAGCCGCTGCGGTCGAGGCGCGCCGCGTCGAGGTGGTAGCCGGTGCTGAACAGCTTGCTGCCCAAATCGAGCAAGAATGCCCATTCCATGCCCAGGGCGAAGGTCTGGGCGCGGGCAGCGAGGCGCTCGGCATCGGCGATCAGGTCAGCCGCGCAGGCTGCCCCCGGCCCCTGGCCGGCGGCGATCCGCCGCAGTTCCAGCACCTCGGCGCCAGGCGCCAGCACGGCCAGCTCATCACGGTGCGTGGTCAGCTCGGCGGCGGCGGCCGAGGCCCAGGTCCGGCCGTCGCCGTCGCTGGAAGCGGCAAGACGGGTCAGCAGGACAACGGCCTCGTCGATCGGCAACGCAGCCTCAGCGGCGCGCAACCGGACGGCGAGGGCGGTGAGTTCGTCGCGCTGGGCCGGCATGGCCTCGGCGGCCAACTCGACCGTGACGACGCAGCCGCGCAGCCGCGCGACGCGATCGACCTTGCTGCCGGCCAGTTCGCGCAGGCCGGCAGCGAGGATCAGCAGGTGCCCGGCCAGGTTGCCGCTATCGACGGTGGAGACGTAGCGTGGATGCATCGCCTCGCCGGTAGCGGTGTCGTACCAGTTGAGCAGATGTCCACGACAGCGCTCCAGCGATTCGATCGAGTCCAGTTCGCGCCCGACGCGGTCGAGCAGCGCCCGGCTGCCGAGCCAGCCAAAATCGTGGGCCGTGAGATCGGCGAGCAGGGCAAGGCCGATGTTGGTCGGCGAGGTGCGGCCGGCGACCACACGGCGGGGCTGCATCTGCAGATTGTCCGGCGGCAGCCAGCGACCGGATTCGTTGACCAGATCGGCGAAGTACTGCCAGGTACGTCTGGCGGTGCGCAGCAGATAGCTGCGATCGCCCTCACCCAATCGAGCCTGGGCAGCGACGGCAGGTCGACGTGACAGCAGCCAGGCGAGCACCGGAGCGGCCAACCACAACACGGCAAAGGGCAGCACAGCCGGCGCCAGTCCGGGCCGCAACAGGGCGAGTAGCGCCACGGTGAAACCAAGCAACGGGGCCACCGCCATCGCGCCGGAGATGCCGGCCAGGCCGGTGGCAGCGAGCCGTTCGGCATCGCTGGCAGTCTGCCAGCGCAGCAGATGCCGGCGTGATATGACCAGTCGCCACAGGGTGCGCAGCACGGCGTCGATGGTGCGGGCAGCCTCGAATGGCAGGAAGGCGATGCCGGCGAGGCCGGCGGCCAGGCCGCGCATGCCACCAGAGACCACCAGGCCGAGCCGGACGCGCAGGCGGTTATCACCGGACAGTCCGCTGGCGGCTGACAGCACCACCGGCAGCGCCGTCACCGCCGCGACCACCAGGGCGATGGCGATCGCGCCGGCCGCCGGCAGGCAGGTCCACGCCAACAGCAACGCGGCGAGACTGGCCGGAGCCACCAGACTGCGGCGCAGATTATCGATCAGTTTCCAGCGCGCCAAGGCGTTGAGTTGATTGCGTGCCCAGCCGCGGGCGGTCGGCGTACGCGGCAGCAGCCACGGCAGCAGCTGCCAGTCGCCACGCACCCAGCGCATGCGTCGCGCCATGTCGGCGAGGTAGGTGGCCGGATGGTCTTCGACCACAACCACGTCGCTGAGCAGGCCGGAGCGGGCGTAGCTGCCCTCGATCAGGTCGTGCGACAGGATGGCGTTGTCGGGGAAACGGTCGGCCAATGAGGCCGAGAAGGCGCGCAGGTCGTAGATGCCTTTGCCGACGAACGAGCCCTGATCGAAGAGGTCCTGGTAAACGTCGGAGACCGCGCGGGTATAGGGATCGATGCCGGCGTCGCCGGCCCACAGCGAGGCGTACCACGAGCGTCCGCTGCTGCTCATCGACACCGCAGCGCGCGGCTGCAGCACGGCGTGGCCGCCACTCACCGTACGGGTCGCCGGATCCAGGCGCGGCCGGTTCAGCGGATGGGCCATGGCCCCGGCCATGCGCCGGGCGGCATCGCGCGGCAGACGGGTGTCGGTATCGAGCACCAGCACCAGCCTGGCCCCCTGCAGAACCCCGACATCGCCGAGCGTGGTGGTAAAGGCGGCGACATCGCCGTGCAGAAGCAGGCGGTTGAGATCCTCGATCTTGCCGCGCTTGCGTTCCTGCCCCATCCACACGCCCTCGCGCGGGTTCCACATGCGGTCGCGATGCAGCAGCAGGAAACGGTCGCGGCCGTCAGCGCGCCGGTGGCGATCGTTGAGCGCGGTCAGCACGGTGGCCGCGTGCTGCAGCACGATTGCATCGCCGGGCTGCTCCTTGGCGGCGGCGTCACCGAAATCGCTGAGCAGCACGAAGACGAGATGATCGTCCTCGTTGGCCAGGGCGCGCACCTCCAGGCCCTCGACCACGCTGTCGAGGTCGCGCCTCGTGCGCACCAGCGTCGGCACCGCCACGACGGTGCGCCATTCCGCCGGGATGCCCTGGGCGAAATCGAGCCGTGGCAGTTGACGCGGCGCCACCAGTCTGGTGGTCATCCAGTCGATCAGCGTCTTGCCCGCCTGGCAGGCCAGCGGCAGCAGCAGCACGGCCAAGCAGATGGCCAGGCCGACAGGCATCGTCAGGCCGCCTGCGGCCACCACAGCGGCGGCAGTGGCCAGCACGGTAAGCAGGACGATGGGCACGAGATACGTACGCAGCGGTCGCGGCCCGTGACCGCGCGGATGACGCAGTCCGTACGATCCGGCGAGGCGCTCCTCCAGCTCACGGCGGCCGCCGTCGACCAGCCACCAGCCGACATGGCCGCGCGGCGGCCGGTCAGGGTCCGTGCTGGCAGAGGCATTGGCACCGGAGGCCAGCGAGATCGCCGCCCGCGCCACCGCCTGCTGCGCCTCGGCCCCCTCGGCCCGGCAACGGCGAGCGATCTGCTCGACCTCGTGACGGTAGAGGTCGCGCGAGGCGAAATCCATCGCCTCGTAGATCCCCGTCGGATCCTCGCGCAATACCGCCTCAACTGCGCTGATGCGCTCGACGAACTCCTTCCAGTCGATCGCCCCCATGCCACGCAGGCTGGTGATGGCGTTGGCCACGGCGATGCGATCGGCGGCCTGGTCCTGGTGATCGAGGCGCACCTGGTCAGCGACCGTCTGGCGACGCTCGCCGAGGCGCTGCTCCAGCCACTGCAGAACCAGTCCGACTCCCGGATGCTGGCCGAGCAATCGGCGCTGTAGCTCGCCGACGAAGGCCGGTTCGAGCTTGCTCTCTTTGGCCAGGTCGGCGATGGCGACGACCAGCGAACTGGGGTTCAGCTCGGCGGCCTGTACGAAGCGCACCGCCCAGGCCGCCGCCGACTCGCGCCGGCACTGGGCCGTATCCACCCGGGTGGCGATGCGGCGCAGGTTCTCGATCAGCGCCAGGCGCAGCATGATCGGCACTGCCCACAGCTCGCCCATGGTCAGGCTGACCGACTCCTGGTAGGCGCCGACGAAACGCCCGATGCCCTCAGCATCGACGTGCGCATCGCCGTGCGCGATGTACTCTAGGGCGAGGCCGTAAACCCGCGGCATGCCGGTCGGATCGCCCACTGTCAGGCGCGGCAGCTCGCGGCTGTAGCCGCGCGGCAGGTGGGTGCGGACGGTGGTGATCTGGTCGAGAATGAGGTACTGATTGTCGAGCAGCCAGTCGGCAGCCGGGACCAGGGCGCGGTCGGGGGCGGCGCGCAGCCGGTCGATGACCTGGACGAGGGCGACGCGGTTGGCGCCGAGACGGTCGAGCAGCGGACTGCCCCAGCCCCCGCGGTCGACCCGGTGCCAGGTCGCCAGGCGGCGGGCGTGGCCCTCCATCTGCTCGACGCTGTAGATCTCGGCCCGCAACAGCGCATCTCCACTGACCACCTCGACGGGGAGGCTGGCAGGGATCGAGGCGCGCGGGGCTGAGGTCATGTCGACGTCTCCTGGTCCGGTCTCCTGCACGAAGGTGCAACAGGTAGTAAAATCATCGGGATTTTCCACGTGGCTACAATCAGTCATTCCCCCCCATAGACGGAAGGCGGAAGGGAGAAGAAATGACCACAAGCGCCCAATCGGAGTCGTGCGCGCAGCAACTCTATCCGCCTTCCTCCTTCCGCCTTCCGCCTTCCGCCTTCCGCCTTTGCCTTCCCATGGCTGGCGTGCCGCCGAACCCCCTGTACGTCTTCCCCCCGCATGAGCTGGATCCTCAAAGCACTCGACCTGCACAAGGCCTACGGGTCCAAGGACATCCTCGACGGGGCCGACCTGGAGATCGACGAGCGTGACCGCATCGCCGTGATCGGGCGAAACGGCTGCGGCAAGTCGACCCTGCTGCGCCTGCTGCTCGGCCAGGAGGAACTCGATGCCGGCAAGGTCATCATCCGCGACCACGCCCGCATCGCCTGGCTGCGCCAGGATGAGCGTTTCGAGGCCAGCGAGACCGCCCTGGCCTACCTCGAACGCGTCACCGGCCAGGCCGACTGGGCCTGCGCCCAGCTCGCCGCCGACTTCCACGTTTTCAACGACACGCTCGACCTGCCGGCCGAGTCGCTGTCGGGCGGCTGGCAGACCCGCCTGCGCCTGTGCGCCATGCTGCTGCGTGAGCCCGATCTGCTGGTGCTCGACGAACCGACCAACTACCTTGACCTGCGCACGCTCATGCTGCTGGAGCGCTTCCTTGCCGGCTTCCGTGGCGGCTGGCTGATCGTCTCGCACGACCGTGGCTTCCTCGAACGCACCTGCCCGCAGACCATCGAAGTGGCGGGCGGTCGCATCAGCCGCTTCCCCGGCCGGGTGCAGGCCTGGCTAACCGCCAAGACCGAACGCCGCGCCGCCGACGCCGCGACCAATGCCAACCTCGCCGCCAAAAGCCGCCAGCTGGAGGACTTCGTCGCCCGCAACAAGGCCCGCGCCAGCACCGCGACGCGCGCCTCGTCCAAGGCCAAGGAGCTGGAAAAGCTGCAGGGCCAGTTCCTCGACATCGAGAGCGACGACCCCGATCCGCGCATCCGCATCCCGGCCTGCGAGACGCGCAAGGGCTGGGCGCTGCAGTGTGACGCCCTGGCGGTCGGCTACGGCAGCCGCACTGTCGCCACCTGCGACCACGTCGATCTCGACCGCGGTTTCCGCTGCGCCGTGCTCGGCGACAATGGCCAGGGCAAGACCACCGTGCTGCGCACCCTGGCCGGGCAGCTGACGCCGATCGCGGGCACCTTCCGCTGGGCCACCGGACTGCGCGTGGCGCTCTACGCCCAGGACGTCTACACCGCCTTCAGCGCCGACATGATCGCCGAGGATCATCTGTTCCGCTGCGCCCGCGAGGCGCCGGGACAGAACCCGCCGCGCCAAGAGGTCCTCGACCTGGCCGGCGCCCTGCTCTTCCGCCCCGACGACCTGAAGAAGCGGGTCGGCATACTATCCGGCGGCGAGCGCGCGCGACTGTGCCTGGGCGGCCTGCTGCTTGGCAGGTACGACGTGCTGCTGCTCGATGAGCCGACCAACCATCTCGACGTCGAAACGGTGGAGGCGTTGGCCGACGCGCTGGTCGCCTTCCCCGGCACCGTGCTGTTCACCAGCCACGACCGTTCGTTCACCGACCGCGTGGCGACCAGGCTGATCGAAGTGGGCAATGGCACCTTCAGCCTGTTCCCTGGCGGCTACGGTGAATACCTCGCACAGCTGGAGGCCGAAAGCGACGGCCAGGCGCCAGCGCCGAAGGCGAAGGAGAAGCCGAAGACCCAGACCATCGCCAAGCCGCCGGACAAGGCGAAGCAGCGCCTGGCTGAACGGCTGGAGAAGCGCGTCGCTGAATTGACCGCTGAGAAGACCGGGCTGGAAGCCTCGCTGGGCCACACCTACGACGCCACCCAGGGCCAGCGCCTCGCCGTGGTCATCGCTGAGCTGGAGACAAGCGAAGCGCAATGGCTGGAAGCAATGGGCTGACCAGGACCGACCAGGACCGTGGGCTTCAGCCCGCGTCGGGATCCGCTCGCGGACTGAAGCCCGCGGTCCTGCCCGACCCAGCGGTTCCGGTCGTTCCCTACCGCTTCCACTCCAGACTGAAGCCCTGCTCATCCGGCACGGCTTCCAGTTCCGAGAGGCGATGCAGCCATTCCAGCGCGGTGCGCAACGGCACGTCCTTGGCCGTCATCGTCACCGGCAGGTCGGCGAGCGGTTCGGCTGACGAGGCAAGGCGGAACGGCGTGCCGGTGATGGTCGAGAGGGCGGCGACGATCTCGTCGACCCGCTCGTCGGCGAAGCTGCAGGTCACCGGCTTGAGCAGCGCTCGGCTACGCTCGTCCATCCACTCCGGCGCGGCAGGCGCTGCCGGTGGCTTGGCTGGCGACTTGCTCGCCACCTCGGTGTCACCGAGCAGGTCGAGCTCGGGCGCGGCGGCGAGATAGCGCACGCGCAGCAGGCGCGGCTGTTCAATGCCGTTGGCCGACCAGCGCTTCACCGCCACCGCCTGCGGCAGCTGCACCTCCGCCACCGGAATGCCGCCGATGGCGACACTGGCCTGGCGCCCGCGCACCATGCAGCGCACCGGCAGTGCCACGCTCGACAGATCGACATCGACCTGAGTCTCCACCGCCCCGTCGCGGCGGCCACCGGGCAGGATGCTGAGCGTGCCCTTGGCGAAGGTCCACGCGACCGCGGTCCCCTTGGCGCCAGACAGCTCGATGCGGGCGCCGCTGCGCCACTGGGCGATGACCTCAACGGCCGCCCCGGGCACCACCGCCGGCAGTTCGCCGCCACCACTGCCGTACCACGGCGGCGCGGGATTCTTGCCAATGGCGCGCAGCGGGTCGAGACCGGCCAGTTCGCGGTCAAGCAGCCAGGCATCGACCGGATTGAACCAGGCCCGACCGACCGGCAGCGGCTTGCCGACCGCGGCATAGTAAGCCTGCACCTCGGGAGAGCGCGGCTGATAGTAGGCGAGCAGCGGGTAGACCGCGTTGGCCGCCTGCTCGGCGGCGCGCTCAGTGGCGATCTTCGCCAGATCCTTGCGCAGGCTGGTCAGCTCGGCCTCCAGCTTCTTCCAGAACGGCGCCGCCACGCTGCCACGCAGGTCGACGGCGTGGGTCACCTCATCGAAGGGCGGGTAGCGCAGGTCCAGCGCCTTGGCCACGGTGGCGGGATCGTCGCAAGCCGGGGCACGGGTGCCGACGACCGCTTTGCCGTCCTCATCGAAGGGCGGTGTCAGACCAAGACGGGTGTAGACCTCGCGCGCGGCGCGATGCCCAGGGTCCACCGCCAGCAGCTGGTAGGCGATAAAGATGCGGTCACGCGGGCCGGCCTTCGGTAGCAGGGCGGTGATCTCGCTGCGTGCCGACTTGGCGCGCTTGCTCCGCCAGCCGTCGAGCTGCGTCTGCACCGGCTTGAAGGCCCGTTCCACCGCCTGTTCAAAGCGCTGGATGCGGGCATCGATGATGTTGCCCACGGGTTCGGCGGCGGAGCAGGCGACGGCAACAAGCAGCAGCAGCAGAGGTAGGGCGCGCATGCCGTCGAGCCTAGCGCCAGATGGCGCGCACAACAGCCGCAGTGGACGCTACAGCTACAGCTACAGCTACAGCGCCAGCGCCAGCAGGAAGGCCACCGGCGCCGCCAGAATGATGGCATCCAGCAGGTCGAGGTAGCCGCCGAAGCCGGGCGCACCCCGGCCGCTGTCTTTCATCGCCGCCTCGCGCTTCATGCAGCTCTCGGCCAGGTCGCCGGCCGCGCCGAGCGGTCCAAGCACCACGCCCCACACCACTGGCTGCCACCACCCGGCGAAGACCGGAACGTGGCAGGTCGCAAACAATCCACTGACCAGCAATGTGCCACCGACCGAACCGACGAAGCTGCAGGCGAAGCCCTCCCAGGTCTTACCCGGGCTGATCGCCGGGCACATCTTGTGCCGGCCGAAGGTCTTGCCGCCAACGAAGGCGGCGATGTCGCCGCACTTCACCGCCACCAGGAAGCACGCGACCAGCTGCATGCCCCGCTCCGGCTGTCCCACCTCGCCGAGGATGGCTAGGCGCTCAAGCAGGTTGAAGCATAAACCGAGGTAGATCATGCCGAACAGCGACCCGCCGACGTTGGCGAAGAAGCGCTCGGTCGGCGCCCGCGAAGCCATTTGCGACAGCGTCGCCCAGAGCAGTCCGGCACCAAGCAGCAGCGGCACCAGCGGCACCGACGCCAGACGCATCGTCGTCTCGGGCCACAGTCCGCTGAGCGCGCCGCCCACATGCAGATGCGCCTCGGCGACCAGCGCCAGCGAGACGACGATCATCGGCGCCAGACGCACACTGGCAGCGTGCACCCGCGCCAGGCGGGTGAACTCGCGCGCGCCCAGCAACACGGCCAGGAGACCAAGGGCGAGGATACCCCAGCGGCCGGTGCTGAGCACATCCACGACCACCAGGCCGCACACGATGAGGGCAAGAAACGCCCCGAAAATCAGTCTGTTGCGCAGTTCACCGGTCACGACGCGTGAGGATATGGAGGTCCCGCAACACGGAAGAGCGGAGACGAGGCCGGCGGCGGCGGTCGCCACACGCCTGCATTTTCCGCTTCTCCCGCCCCCGCCTGTTCGGCAAGCCCGGTTTTTTCCGTGCTCCCATCGACCTCGATTGCGGATTCCTGTGGACAACCCTGTGATGCCACATACAGAGACGTGCCATAACCCTTTCCCCCTTTGGGAGAAATCACATGGCCAAGGCCAAGTCCAAGAAGCCCCTCGTCGACCTCAGCAAGGGCCCCAAGAAGGGCGAGCGCGGCTACACCGCCAGCAAGCTCAACACCCACCTCGCGTGCGCCGTCGCCTCCGCCGGCCTGCCCGAGATCTCGAAGAAGCAGGCCGCCTGCATCGTCGAGAGCCTGGTTGACGTGCTCTTCGCCTACGCCCCGGTCGGCGCCAAGATCCCCGGCCTCGGCAAGGTCGTCCTGCGCGAGATCCCCGCCAAGCCCGCCCGCACCATCGTCTCCTTCGGCAAGGAGATTCAGGTCAAGGCCAAGCCGAAGAGCGCCAAGCTCGTCTTCCGCTTTGCCAAGGAAGCCAAGGAGAAGTTCAAGAAGTGAACTGATCGCCTCACGGCGACAGTCGCTTTTCGAACGCCACCCCCGGCCTTTGGCCGGGGGTGCTTTCGTTCCTGGGACCGATGAGCTCCAGCTCGTCGGCGGTGCAATGCCGTCATTGCCCCTGCGACGAGCTGGAGCCGCCCTCTAACAGCTCGTAAGCCGTTGCAGGAACCGAGGCGCTTTTGTTAGCCCCGCATCAGATCGGGGGCCGCCCCGACCCCGCTCGTCGCTCTCAGGCCCCCACTGGCATCCCCGTCTTTCCTATCACCATCCCGCCTATGCCCGACGCCTTCGCCCTCGCCGATACCCTCGCCAGCCATGGCCAGGGCCACCTCCTCGAGCACGCCAAGACCCTCGACGCCGACGTCCGCGCCGCCTTCTGCGCGCGCCTCGCCGCCATCGATTGGGCCGAGCTGCAGCATCCCAGCGAACCGCCAGCGGCTAACGCCGTAGCCAAGAGCCGCGTCCTCGACCAGGCCGAACGCGACCAGCGCAGTACCGAGCTGGCGACCCGCGGCGAGGCCGCCTACCGCGCCGGGGCCATCGCCGTGCTCATGGTCGCCGGCGGCCAGGGCACGCGCCTTGGTTCGACCGCGCCCAAGGGCTGCTTCACCATCGCGCCGCACAGCGGCAAGAGCATCTACCAACTGCAGGCCGAGAAGGTGCTGTCGCTGTCGCGACGCATCGGTCGCACCGTGCCGTTCCTGGTCATGACCAGCCCGACCACCGACGCCGAGACGCGGCAGTTCTTCGCCGCACACAGCGACTTCGGCCTGGCCGATGGCCAGGCTCGCTTCTTCAGCCAGGGCACCGTGCCCTCGATCGCGCTCGACGGCGGGGCCCTGCTCGCCGCCCCCGGCCGGCTGCTGGAGAACCCCGACGGCCACGGCGGCTGCCACACCGCGCTGGTCGACAGCGGCAATCTGGCGCGCCTGTCCGCCGAGGGCGTGCGCCAGATCGTCTACATCCAGGTCGACAACATCCTCGCCCCGGTCGATGACCCGGTGCTGGTCGGTCTGGCCGAGAGCGAAGACGCCGACGTGATCAGCAAGGTCCTGGAGAAGGCGCACCCCGACGAGAAGCTCGGCCATCTGGTCAAGGTCGACGGCCGCGACCGCATCGTCGAGTACACTGAACTAACGCCCGAGCAGACCCGCCTGCGCCACGCCGACGGCGAGATCATCTATCGCTGGGGTTCACCGGCGATGCACTGCTGGTCGGTCGGCTTCCTCGACCGCTTGGCCAAGAAGGGCTTCAAGCTGCCGCTGCACCGCTCAAAGAAGCCGCTTAAGGCCTGGCCAGCCGAGACCGTCGGCTGGAAGAACGAACGCTTCATCTTCGACCTGGTACCCGAGGCCGCGACCTCGCTCGGCCTGGTCATTGGCCGTGGCGACGAGTTCGCACCGGTGAAGAACAAGGAGGGCGACGACAGCTCGGCCACCGCCATCGCCATCGCCAGCGCGCAGTACGCCGGCTGGCTGCGCACCGCCGGGGTGCGCGTCGAGCTGCCCGCCGCCGCCCGCATCGAGATCTCGCCCCTGTTTGCCGCCACCCAGGCGCAGTTCCTGGCGCGCTGGGACGGCCGCGTCCCAGCCGTCACTGGCGACTACTACCTCGAAGGCTGATGCTCGGGGGCCCTGCCCCCGCGGCCTTTGTCCCGGCTCGATCTTGTCGCAGGCTCCAAGATCGTGGGCGGAGGGGCTGCGCCCAGGTTATCCACCCACCGCCGCTGCGCGGCCGTCGCCGCTGCGCGGCTCTTGATTCCCGGGTAGTGGCCTCTGCAAAGGCCAGCGCTATCCTGCGGCCATGCCCCGCACCGCGACCGTGACGCGCAAGACGCGCGAGACCGACATCACCGCCACCTGGGATCTCGACAGCGGCAGCGGCAGCGGCAGCGGCAGCGGCAGCGGCAGCGGCAGCGGCAGCAGCAGCAGCAGCAGCAGCAGCGCCAGCGAGATCGCCACCGGCATCGGATTCCTCGACCACATGCTTGAGGCACTGGCCAAGCACAGCGGCACCACCATGCGGCTGTCGTGCAAGGGCGATCTGCACATCGATGGCCACCACACCACCGAGGACTGCGGTATCGTGCTCGGCCAGTGCCTGCGTCAGGCCGTCGGCGACAAGTCCGGCATCGAGCGCTTCGGCCACATTGCCTGCCCGCTCGACGAGGCACTGGTCGAGGCGACCGTAGACATCAGCGGCCGCGGCTGGCTGACCTACGAACTGGCCCCGCCAGCGGCGTCAGTCGGCGGCCTCGCCACCGAGCTGGTCCCGGAATTCTTCGGCGCCCTCGCCGACCAGGCCTGCATCACCGTGCACCTGCACCAGCGCGCCGGCCGCAACAGCCACCACATCATCGAGGCGGGCTTCAAGGCCTTCGCCCGCGCCCTGCGCCAGGCCATCCGCGTCAGCGGTACCGGCGTGCCGTCCACCAAGGGCCTGTTGGCCTGATCAAGGCCGCGTGCGCCAGGTGGCCGGCGGAGCGCCGTGCAGGCGGGTGAAGGCGCGGCTGAAGTGGAACGGGTTGGCAAAGCCCATGATGTCGCTGACTGCGCGCACCGGCCAGTCGGTGGTACGCAGCAGTTCGCCGGCGCGGCGCAGCCGCCAACGGGCGTAGGCCTCGGCCGGACCGCAGCCGAGTTCGTCACGGCAACAGCGCTCGAAGGTCCGGCGGCTGAGTCCGGCGGCCTGGGCTAACGCCGCTGTCGAGAGCCTGCCGGCGGGCAGTCGAGCGAATACGGTGTGCAACCGGGCGGCGAAGCTGGCATCGATGGAGAACGCCGGGGCACGGGCCTCGCTGGGCAGGCCGTCGACCAGCTGGCCGATCAGCGCCGACAGACTTGCGTCCAGCCGCGCCGGGGTGGCGCCCGATCCGATCAAACCCTGCAGCTGCCGAGCGGCGGTGAGCAACGTTTCGCCAGGTGGCCGGGAAACCTGCTGCTCAGCCGCCACGCCGTCGGCGAACAGGCCGCCCGGCAGTCGGAACCACAAGGCGAAGTAGACGGTGCCCGGCCGCAGCTTGTCCTCGTGCCAGTCGCCCGGCTTCACCACCAGGACCTCGCCAGGGGCGAGCATCACCGCGCTGCCATTCACGGTGCCGTGGTAGGTGCCGGAGACGGCGATGATGGCCTCGTGTTCGGCATGGCGATGCCGGTCCCAGCCGCCGGCCTGCGCCGCCTCGACCCGGCTGATGGCAAGGAAGCTGGCCGGAGCCGCCTCGCCAGGCGGCCGAACCAGCGTCGTGGTGCTCGGAGGAAGCGGCATCTGACCGCAGTCTAGCCCCGGAATCGCCGCCGGAAGCCTGCGGGGCCGCAGCCGACCACCCGGGCGAACACCTTGCTGAACCGGCTGCGGTCGCCCAGGCCGCAGTGCTCCGCCACCGTCTCGATCGGCACGTCGCTGGCGCGCAGCAGCTCGGCCGCCCGCGCCACACGCAGGTCGCGTAGCCAGCGGGCCGGCGACGTGCCAAGTGCCACGGCGCAACGACGGGCCAGTTCGGCCTCGCTGACTCCGGCGGCACGGGCCAGCGCGGATCGTGGCAGACGCTGGTCGAGACGCTGCTCGACCCAGTGGCGCAGGCGTTCGAAGTCGTGATGCCGATCGGCCGGCACCAGAGCGTCGGTCTCAACGCCCAGGATGACGAACAGCCTGGCCAGCGCAGCCCAGACGACGGCGTGGCCGTTGGCTATGTGCGTGGCACCGGCCTGCGCCACGGAGGCCTGGGCGACGGCACAGTCCATCCAGGCGCCAGCCAGGGCATCGCCCGGCGCGGCCAGCGGCACGACCTCCCGACACAGCGCCATCACGCGTTCGCGCGGCAGGGCCGGCAGATCGAACATGGCATTGAAGTGACGGACCGGCCGCCGGCAGCGTCCAGACCAGCGTAGCCAGGCCGGCACGAGGTAGAGGTGGCCGGCACGCAGCGCGGTGCAGCGTCCGTGCACCCAGGCCTCGGCCCCATCATCGAGATCGAAGTAGAGCCGCCAGGTCGGCGCCGTCATGTCGTCGCCGCCCCAGCGGGAGTCGATGGCGCAACCCGACAACTCGATCAGTCGCAGCGGCAGCCGGTCGCGGACCGGGGCTGCGGCGTCGTGACCCTGGAGTGGAAACGACACATCATGGATCATAATCGACATGGTATTCCAATGCCTCTAGGCTTATCATTGAGTATCCTGAGAGGAATCACCATGCCGCTCCCAGTCCCGCACGGCCCCGTCCCCAGCCCGCGCCAGCTCGCCTGGCACCGCCGCGAGCGCTACGGTTTCGTGCACTTCACGGTCAACACCTTCACCGACCGCGAGTGGGGCTACGGCGACGAGGCCGAAAGCGTGTTCGCCCCCGAGGCCCTCGACTGCGCCCAGTGGGTGGCGGCGGCGAAGGCCGGTGGCCTCACCGGCCTGATTCTCACCGCCAAGCACCATGATGGCTTCTGCCTGTGGCCGACCGCGACCTCACCACACAACATCAGCCGCTCGCCGTTCCGTGGCGGCTCGGGCGACGTGGTGCGCGAATTCGTCGACGCCTGCCGCGCCGGCGGCATCGCCTGCGGGCTGTACTGCTCGCCGTGGGACCGCAACCACGCCGCCTACGGCACGCCGGCCTACACCGACGTCTTCCATGCCCAGTGGCGCGAACTGCTGTCGAACTACGGCCCGTTGTGCGAGCTGTGGTTCGATGGGGCCAACGGCGGCGACGGCTATTACGGCGGCGCCCGGGAGAAGCGCGCCATCGACAACCGCACCTACTACCGCTTCGACGAACTGTGGGCCATGTGCCGGCAACTGCAGCCGGAGGCCTGCCTGTTCAGCGATGCCGGCCCCGACCTGCGCTGGTGCGGCAACGAAGGTGGCTTCACCAGCGCCACCTGCTGGGCCAAAGTACGGCCCGAGGGCTTCGCCCCCGGCAAAGTCGACTCGCAACAGCGCCTGGTCGAAGGCGACGCCGACGGCAGCGTCTGGCGTCCGAGCGAGGTTGACGTCAGCCTCCGACCGGGCTGGTTCTGGCACCAGCACGAGCGCGCCCGCAGCGGCGACAATCTCTTTGACGTCTGGCTGGCTAGCGTCGGACGTGGCGCCAGCATGAACCTCAACCTGACGCCGGATCGCCGCGGCCTGATCCCCGCCACTGACATCGTCGAACTGGCGCGCTTCAACGGCCTGGTCGAGGCCTTCACCGCCGTCGACCTGGCGCGCAGCCGCGCCGCCGCCGGCCAGGAGTCACTCACCGATGGCGATCCCGACACCTGGTGGGCGGCGCCAACCGAGACCGCCGAGGTCGTGGTCGAACTGGGCAGCCGCACCGATCTCGGGGGCATCCGCATCGAGGAGGCCATCCGCTTCGGCCAACGCGTCTCCGCCTTCACCGTCGAGGCGCGTTCGTGGGGAGCGTGGTACGAGATCGCCCGCGGCACCACCATCGGTGCCCAGCGCATCCTCCAGACCGGCCAGATCAGCGCCGAGGCAGTGCGTCTGCGCATCCTCGCCAGCCAGGCCCCGGCGGTGCTGGCACGCCTGATGGTCTACGCCGGCTGAGCTAGCGGACGCCCAGCGCCGCCGCTCCGCGCGCCAGGCTGTCGGCGATGGCCGCGACGTCGGCCATGGTGGTACTGAGACCTAATCCGACGCGAATGCTGTTGCCAGCTTCGCGCGCCGCCCAGCCCATGGCGTGCAGCACGTACGAACCGGTGCCGCCGCTACAAGTCGAGCCGCCGCTGACAGCGACCGCCGTCTGCGTCGCCAGCCAGCCGGAGGGCAGGCCAGGGACGGTGAACATGCTGGTGCCGGGCAGGCGCGGCGCCTGGGCGCCCTGCAGCACCACACCAGGGATCAGCGACCGCACGCGTGCTTCCAGCGCCGTGGTCACGGCGGCGAGGTGGGCGCTGCGTCCCGCCGCGTCGTCCCGGGCCGCCCGGCAGGCGGCGGCGAATCCGACCAAGCCGGGTAGGTTGTGGGTGCCGGGGCGCAGACCGCGCTCCTGCCCACCGCCATGCAACTGTGGCGAAAGACCGAGGCCACGGCGCAACCACAGCGCGCCGCAGCCCTGCGGGCCGTAGAGCTTGTGCGCGGTGCAGGCCAGGGCGTCGACGCCGAGCCCCGCGACCTCGACCGGCACTTTGCCTACCGCCTGGGTGGCATCGCACACCGTCAGCACACCCCGGGCCCGCGCCTGGGCCGCTGCCGCGGCGACGTCGTGCAGCACACCGGTCTCGTTGTTGGCCAGCATCAGACAGAGCAGGCCCGTGCGGTCGTCGAGCGCCGCCGCGAGCCCGGCCGGATCAAGGCGGCCCTGGTCGTCGACCGGCAGCACCACGACCTCGGCCCCGGCCTCGCCGAGCCGTCGCAACGGCTCAAGCACAGCGGGATGCTCGGTGGCGCAGGTCACCAGACGTGGGCGCGACGCCAAGAGCCGCTCGCCCAGGCCGAGGATGGCGAGATTGCAGGCCTCGGTGGCGCCGCTGGTGAAGACCAGTTCTTCGGTACGGGCGCCCAGCAGGCCGGCGACTTCGACCCGCGCACCGTCCACCAATGCAAGGGACCGCCGACCGAAGGCGTGCTGCTGCGAACCGGGATTGCCCCAGCCCTCACGCATCGCCTGCGCCATCGCCTCGACCACTGCGGGCAGCGGTGGGGTGGTGGCGTTGTGGTCGGCGTAGATCATGCGCGGCCCCGGCTCATCGTTGCACCGCAGTCTGCATGCGGATCGTCCCGCGGAACCGCGGACCCATGGCCACCAACCAACATCACATCGACGCCGCCTGGAAGGCCTACCGCCAGGCCAAGCCCCGCCAGGGCCTCGAGCACGCCAGCCGCGCCGTGGCCCTCGACGGTGACGACGGGGACGCCTGGTACGCCCTGGCCTGTAATCTCGAACGGGCTGACCGGCTGCGCGAGGCCGACCGCGCCTTCGCCCGCGCCACCCGGGCCGCGCAGCGTCCGGTCGACGCGCCGTGGCGGGTCACCTGGGCGCGCTTCCAGCGCTCGGTCAGGGATGCCGGCGAGGCTCTGCCAGCCGACTTGAAGTCGGCGCTCGCCGAGGTCACCCTGGTGATGGCCGACTACGCCGAACCGTACCTGCTCGAGGACTACGACGACCCTGAACTGATGGGCCTGTTCGAAGGCGCCGAACGCAGCGAACGCGAGGGCCTCTACGGCCTGGTCAGCCCGCGCATCCACGTCTGGCGGCGCAGCCATGAGCACTCCTGCGGCTCGGCACGCCAGTTCGACGAGGAGGTCCGCCAGACCCTGCATCACGAGTTGGGCCACTACCTCGGCTACGACGAGGACGGCCTGGAAAAGCTGGGTTTGGATTGAACCTGGGACCGACGAGCTCCGGCTCGTCGAAATCGTCTTCACCCGAACGTATAATACCCCAGCTTATGCCGCGACTTCGCCAGCCTACCGGCGATGACGAACTTGAGTATCCAGTTGTCGATCACCATATCGTTGAGCCGCGAATCCGCATCCAGTGACAACACATAGCGCAGCAACGCTCCGGGCTGGAAGTCGAACGGCGACGGATGGTCGCTGTGCAGCACGACCGTGCGACCGGCCTCGCGGTGGCAGCATTCCCAGCAGGTCCGAGTGACGGTGATCGACCACGGCTCGCCAGCGATCCTGCACTCCACCTGATTGCGCTCGGGGAAGATCGGATCGTAGGGCGGCACCAGTCCGGGGTTGTCCTCGAGGTGGCTGAGCAGGCGGAACTGGTCCTCGACCAGTCCGCTGAGCTGTCCGATGGTCACCAGGTCGGCCATGGAGACATCCCTACTCCGCCCGCCGCATGGCTCAATCGCTTGTGCCGGGACGGCTTCAACGGTAATGCCACGCCAGGAGAACGTCATGGCCAAGGCAAAACCCGACAAACGCGCCAAGCCCACGAAAAAGCTGAAAAACCTCAAGCCGGTGACCGCCCGCGTCCTGCTGCACGGCCTCGCCCAGCTGCAGGAGCAGCGTGGCCTGGACGAACTGGTCCTGCTCGGCGCGCTGTGCGAGGTCATCGCCGTGCACCAGCCGACCGCACGGCAGGCGCTCAGGCGCATCGCCGAGATGCTCGACCAGGCGGGCATCCGCTGAACCAGCCGCGCTACGCCTGCGCCGTGATCGAGGACGGCCGCGGCCGGCTGCTGCTGGAACTGCGTGCCCACGACGCCCGGCGGGCAGCCGCCGCGCTGACCTGCTTCGGCGGTGGTCGCGAAGCGGCCGAGACGGCTGAGCAGGCCCTGCAGCGGGAAATGCGCGAAGAGTTGGCCTGGCATCCACTCGCCGCCACCCCCTGCTGCGACCTACGCGGCCGCGACGGCGCGTGGATCGCCCGCTTCTTCCGCTGCCCCTTTGATGGCTCACCCATCGTCTGCGAAGCCGGCGTCGTCCCCCTGTGGGCCCCGTGGCCCAGCCTGGACGCCCTGCCGCTGAGCCCCTGGCACCGGGCGGTGCTGGCGGCGGTGGCAGCAGGACGGGCTGAGACGACGCTGGCGAGGTGACCGCCTGCGCGACCGTCCTGTCTGCTTTGCCCACGTCAGCTGTGGCTGCATACTCCCCAACATCGTCGACACGATCGCCGCACAAGCCGACCTGGCTCTGCGTGTACCCACACGCACAGTACAGGTACCCGTCTACAACCGGACCAGACAGGCGCTGAACGCCGCTGGATGTGGGAAATCGTTACCACAGCGGCAGCGGAAGGCGGGTCTGCTCAGCGGCGGAGTCCTGGTGCTGCGGCAGACCAACGAATGAGGTCGACCGCACGCGGTTGATCGCTGATGCCCACGCCTCTGCCGGGGAGATCGCTGCTCGGGCACGGCCCACTTGGCCAGCGTTCCTCTGTTGGCCGCTACCTGAATCACCAGAATCTCTCGCCAGACTGTGCGCTTCCTAGGCCCAACTTCCCCTGCATAGTCCGGTAATGCATGCACGGAGCCCAGGTAGCGCGGATTTCTCCGGCCATACGATTCTGATCACCGGGGGCGCTGGATTCATCGGCAGCACGCTAGCCGAGCGCCTTGTCCTAGATAACCGCATCGTGGTGCTGGATAATTTCAGACGCGACAGGATCAGCGGTCTGCCTGTCGCGTCACACCCCAATGTGCGCATCATCCGGGGAGACGTGCTGGATCAGGATGCGGTGCGCGAAGCGATGTCGGGGTGCGACACCGTGGTCCACTGTGCCGCCATCGCCGGCATCGACACCGTCATCAAGAGCCCGGTCTCCACGTTGCGTGTTAATATCCTCGGCTCTGCTACCGTGCTGGAGGAGGCCAGCCGGGCGGCGAACATCCACCGCGTCGTGTGCTTCTCGACCAGCGAAGTATTCGGATCGATGGCCTTCCGCTCCTCGGAACTCGCACCGGCAGTGATCGGCGCTGTCGGCGAGGCACGCTGGAGCTACGCCGTAAGCAAAGTCGCGGAGGAGCATCTGGCGATTGCCTATCACCGCGAACGGGGCCTACCCACCACCATCGTACGACCATTCAACGTCTATGGTCCGGGCCAAGTCGGCGAGGGCGCTCTGCGCACCTTCATCAGTCAGGCCAAACTGGGCCAGCCCATCGAGATCCATGGCGACGGGACGCAGATCCGAGCCTGGTGCTACGTCGATGACATGGTCGATGGTGTGATGGCGGCCCTGACTCACCCAAAGGCCGTAGGTGAATCCTTCAACATCGGCAACGCCACCGCCGTAACCACTATCTACGGACTCGCATCCACCGTTGTACGGGTGCTGGGCAGCTCCTCCCCCATCAACTTCGTCCATCGTGACTACGCCGATGTCGAGTTGCGCATTCCCTCGGTCCGCAAGGCCCGCGAACTCATCGGCTTCGAAGCTCGCATCGACCTTGAACAGGGCATCCGGCTGACTGCGGGCCTGGACTAGCATGGACGCACCGGAGGAGTTCCGCATCAGACTGGCGCTGCCAGATCTCACGGCGGAGGATCGGGCGGCGGCGGACGCTGTCTGGGCGTCCGGCTGGCTGGTCCAGGGCGCGCAGGTGGCGGCCTTCGAGTCGGCGTTGAGCGCGACCCTCGCCAACCGCGCGGTGGCAGTGGTGTCGAGCGGAACGGCCGCACTGCACCTGTCAATCCTGGCCCTAGATCTGCCCCCCGGTAGCCGGATCGCGGTGTCCGCTCTGTCATGGCCGGCCAGCGCCAACGCCATCGTCGCCAGTGGCCATCAGCCCGTCTTCGTCGACTGCTCGCCACAGGACGGCAACATGGACCCACTGGCGCTGCAGACGGTTCTGGCGACGACGTCGGTCCAGGCCGTCCTGCTAGTCCACGCTTTTGGCGCCATGGCGGACGCCTCCACCATAGAGCAACTATGCGAAACCGCCGGCATACCGCTCGTCGAGGACGCCGCCTGCGCACTGGGGGCCCGCCGGGACGGCCGTGCCGCCGGCACCTTCGGAGTCCTTGCCGCCTTCAGTTTCCACCCGCGCAAATCCATCACCACCGGCGAGGGCGGAGCAGTGGCGGCGAGCAATCCGGGACTGATGCGGCGGGTGCGCGCCCTGCGCAACCATGGCCTCGACCCGGCAGGAAGCAGCCCAGAGTTCATCCTCCCTGGCCTGAATTACCGCATGACCGAAGCACAGGCTGCCCTCGGCACCAGCCAGATGCGTCGATTCGACGCAATCCTCTCGGCTCGCCGCCGGGTCGCCGCGCTGTATGCTGAACACGTGCGTTCGCCAGGCATTCGACTGCCATGCCCGCCCCCTGCGTCGCAACCCGCGTGGCAATCCCATGTCGTACAACTTGATGAAGCTGATCACCGCGATGTCGTGATCGCCTCGCTGCGACGACAGGGCATCGAATGCGGCATCGGCACGTACAATCAGCCGATGACACGTTGGTATCGCGAGACGGGCGGTCATCGCCCCGAAGACCACCCCGGAAGCCACCGCTTCAGCACCCACGCACTGAGCCTGCCCATGCATCCCCGGCTGACCGAGACCGATGTCCGCGCCATCGCCGCGGCTCTGGGCGCAGCTCTGGAAGCCCCCAATGCCTGATCCGGCCGTCCCACAAAGTCACGGCGACGGCGCTTGGAGTCCCGCAGAACTAGGGGGACTGGGCGCCGGAACGATCATCGAGACCGGGGTCCTGCTGTTCAATCCTGCCTGCATCCGCATCGGCGCCGGCGTCTACATCGGCCATCGCACCAGCATCAACGGCTACTGGCGGGAGGGCATCACCATCAGCGACGGAGCCTGGATCGGCCCCGACTGCCATCTGCATGCCGCAGGCGGAATCCGCATCGGGCGGCGCGTCGGCCTCGGATCTGGGGTCAAAATCTTGACCTCCTCCCACGACATCGATGGCGGACATGCGATGATCCTCGATGCCCCGCTGCAGTTCGCTGCAGTCGTGATCGGCGACGGTGCCGACCTCGGTTGCGGCGCCATCATCCTGCCGGGCGTCACCATCGGTGACGGCGCGCAGATCGGCGCCGGCGCTGTCGTGACGCAGTCCGTCCCGGCCCTGGCCGTGGCCGTTGGCAACCCCGCGCGGATCCTGCGCCTGCGGCAGGTTGGCCGACCGTGATCACCGTCGTCGACCACGGAGCGGGCAATCCCGCCGCCCTCATCAACATGCTTGACCACATCGGCGCCGCCTGCCAGGTCAGCAGTGATCCGCTGGCCATTGCCGGAGCCGACAGGCTGATCATCCCCGGCGTCGGAGCCTTCGATCATGTCATGGCACGGTTGGGATCGACGGGCCTGGCAGACGGCATCCGCGATGCCGTCCAGCGCGGAGCCCCGACGCTGGGCATCTGCCTGGGCATGCAGATCCTCGCCGAGGCCAGCGAGGAAGGTGTGCTGCCCGGACTTGCACTGGTCCGCGGTCGGTCGGCAAGGCTCATCCCCGATGCCTCTGTGCGATTGCGGGTGCCGCACATGGGCTGGGCCGGAATCGCCGTGCTGCGCAGCCATGCCCTGCTGCCACCCGAAGCGGGACCGCACCGCTTCTACTTTTGCCATGCCTATCATGTCGTGCTCGACGATCCTACACTCGGCGTCGCCTCGGCCGACGATGGCGGTTCACCGATGGCCATGTTCTCCACGGGCAATATCGCTGCCGTCCAGTTTCATCCCGAGAAGAGCCATCGCCATGGCATGGGACTCCTCCGCCGCTTCGCCACCTGGGAGCCGACATGAGTCGGCGAATAATCCCATCCCTGCAGATCATGGACAGCCGACTCGTCAAGACGCGCGCCTTCGCGGACCCGTCCTATGTCGGAGACCCAGTCAACACGGTGCGGATCTTCAACGACTTTGAGATCGACGAACTACTGGTGACAGACATCCGCAGCGATAGCCCCAACATCGCTTTGCTACTGCAGATCGCCCAGGAATGCTTCATGCCGATCGCCTATGGCGGCGGCATCCGCAGCCTGACAGATGCCGAAGCGGTCTTCGCCTGCGGCATCGAGAAGGTGGTCGTCGGCACCCTGCTCAGCCAGGATCCCGGGATCGTCCGCGCCATCGCCTCGCGCTGGGGATCACAAGCAGTCATCGCGTCGCTCGATGTGGTACGGCGTGGCCCACCTTGGCGACGCGAGAATTGCGTCGCCCAATTCAATGTGGGCATCCCGGAGGCCATCGCCCATGCCGCGGCAGCTGGTTGCGGCGAGCTACTCGTCACCTCGGCTGAACGCGACGGCACCAGGCGTGGCTTCGATTGCGACCTGGTGCGTCTAGCCGCATCGAGCACAGATCTTCCCGTGATCGCCTCCGGCGGTGCGGGAACCATCGACCACTTGGTCCAGGCCTTTGCTGCCGGCGCCAATGCCGTTGCACTGGGGTCGATGGTAGTCTTCCAAGGCGGCAACCGCTCGGTGCTTATCCATGTCCCGGATACGTCGGGTATCGCCTCGGAATCCGCCGTACCACCGGGGTCCGGTCGATGAGCCTGCATGACGATGGGCGATGCGCCCGCTGCTTGTACGATGCCTCGACGCCGGCGATCTCGTTCGACGACCACGGCGTCTGCAACTACTGCCGACTCTCCGACTCGATGGACCGGGAATATCCCACCGGCCCGGCCGGGGCCGCGCATCTACAGCAGTTGGCCGACCGAATCCGCGCCGACGGTCGAGGCCGAAAGTACGACGTCATCGTTGGCGTCAGTGGCGGGTGCGATAGCTCCTACCTGCTGTGGAAGGCCGTACAGCTCGGCCTGCGACCGCTTGCGGTGCACTTTGACAACACGTGGAACTCAGCCACGGCGACCGCCAACATTCACAAGGTCGTCGGCAAGCTCAACGTCGACCTCGATACCACAGTCGCAGACAACGCCGAAATGCTCGACATCCAGCGGGCCTTCCTGCTGTCGGGCGTCCCAGATATCGAATGCCCCACAGACATCGGTCTGGCAACCACCTTGTACCTCGCCGCCGAGCGGCACGGCATCCGCTGGCAGTTCGAAGGGCACAGCTTCCGCACCGAGGGCGTCTGGCCACTGGGTTGGATCTACATGGATGGACGCTATATCAACAGCGTCGTTGCGCGGCATGGCAACTTCGGGTCGCATCGCCTGCGCACCTTCCCAAACCTGACGATGGGGCGCTTCATGCGCTTCATGCTGTGGAGCCGAGCGCAGAAGGTCCGTCCACTCTACTGGATGGATTACGACAAAGAGGAGGCCAAACGCCAGCTCCACGAGGAATTCGGCTGGACCTGGTACGGCGGACACCACCTGGAGAACCGCTTCACCAACTTCTACCATACGTGGTACATCTGGAATCGCTACGGGCGCGACACGCGTATCAATGGCCACGCAGCCATGGTGCGCAGCGGGCAGCTGGGCCGGGGCGCTGCCCTCGCCGAACTCTCAGAACCGCCACGATGCGATCCGGGGATCCTCAATCTGGTCAAGAAGCGTTTCGGATTCACCGATACCGACCTGGAAGCCGTCGTATCACGGCCGCACCGCACCTTTCGCGATTACAAGACCTACAAGCGGACCTTCGAGATCCTCCGCCCCTTCTTCTGGCTAATGTACAAGACCAATCGGGTTCCACGCAGCTTCTACGAGAAGTACACCAGCCGGACCGACATCTGACATGCGGATTCTGCTGGGGTTCGAGGAGATAGCCGGCTATCTCACGGCGATCCGGACGGGCCTCGGCGAGCTGGGCTTGGCCGCAACGATCTGTGATCTCGGCAGTGGACGCTGGGGCTACCGCCAAGCGGAGGGTCGAATGGAGCGCTTCGCACGTGCGCTCGCCAGACTGCGACGCGACTGCCGTGGCCGCTTCGCCCGCACGGCCTGCATCGCAGCCACATCGCCGCTGGCGCTGTGGCTGCTGGTCTGGGTGTCGCGGCGCCATCGGTTGGCCATTCTGACCGGATTCTCGTGCCTTATCAGCGTCCGCATCGATGGGATGATCCTACGCGCTTGTGGCTGCCGAATCATCCGCGTCTTTCTCGGATCTGATATCCGTCCCCCGTTCCTCAACGGCATCCAGGTCAAGGAACTGGGGGTCAGCGACCGCAGTCTGCTGCGGCAGACCCGGAGGCTGCTGCGACTCCTCAGCCAGGTAGAGGAGAGCGGCGAAACCCTGGTGAACACCCAACCGCAGGCGCTACTGATGCGCCGGCGCTTCGTCTCGTTCTGGGCGATCGGATTCCCTATCAGGAGGGTTGCCATCCAACGTCGCTTCGGGGACGACCACGCTGCCATACGCATCGTCCACGCACCCACCAGACCGCGAATCAAGGGCTCTGCCGAAATCCGCCGCATCATCCGCACCCTGATCGCAGAAGGCCGTCAGATCACGCTGATAGAACTGATCGGTGTGACCAACCACCGCGTTCTTGAGGCGCTGGCAGATGCCGACCTTGTCATCGACGAAACGCACGCCGACGCACCTTTGGGTGGGCTCGGCTGCGAAGCGGCAGCCCTCGGCGTACCAACCATCGTCTCCGGTTGGTACGCTGAGCAGGCGCGAAGGGACCTCGTGCAGACGGGGATGCCGCCAGGTTACTACTGCCTGCCACCGGATCTGGAACGCACTACCCGCGCCGCCATTGACGACCTCGCCGCCCTGCGTGCCATGGGCCGACGTTGCCAGGCCTTCGCCGACACGCAGTGGTCGGCAGCAGCGGTATCGCGCCGACTCATCCGCGCCGCCGTCGCACCGCCGCAGCAATGGCTGACAGACCCAGCAACTCTCCGCTACGCCTGGGGCTACGGCCTCGATCCAGAGGAGGCTCGCACAGTCGCCCAGCGTCTCGCCACGAGATGGGGTCGCGCTGCCCTGGGATTGGACCATGTACCGGTCATCGCAGCCACTCTCCTCGACGACGCGCCGCTATGACAACGGTCAACGATGCGCTCCGCGCCTGCACCGGCCAGATCGGCATTCGACTACTGGGACGCGCGTTCGCTTTCGGTTCAGTCGGCTGGATCGCCGTAGGGGTAGATCCCGCCGATCTCGGCGTGATCGATCTCCTACCACTGCTGCTGCAGGCCGGCGCCGCCATTCTGACCCTGGAGACCCAACAGGGACTGCTGCGCCTACTGCCTGGTAGCAAGACGACGGCAGGCCGCGAGACCCTGTGCGCCACGGCGTTCTGGCCCTGGCTGTCGGCCTGCACACTCTGCGCGATGGCAATAGCCGCAGTGCTGCTTCATCACGCTCCGCACCTCGCCTGGCAGGCGCTGCCGGCTGCGATCAGCTTCGGCTTTTACACAGCGGTCCAGCAGCAGTTGCGTGCCGAGAACGCGCATGCCCACTGGTCGCGCACAGCGCTCGTACAGGGGGTTGTGCTGTTCGTTGGTTGCGGAATCCTGGTGGGACATCTCGGACTCGGCGGCGCTGGCCTGCTCCATGCCCAGACCGCCGCCTTCGCACTAGCCGGCGCCACCGGCCTTGCCGGCAGCGGCTGTTCAGTCCTGCGCCGGCCGAAACGCACCGAGTGGATGGAGATGTGCGCCTATGCCGCGCCACTGCTGCCCGGATCGCTTGCCTGGTGGACAGCCCAATGGTGCGACCGCGCCATTCTAGCCTCCACCCGGCCGGTCGAAGAACTGGGTGCGTATGCCTTCGCTTGGCGGATGGCTCTGCCGGCCGGAATCATTGCCGCTTCGATGCAGACCGTGCTTCCGCCACTGCTGTACCGGGATGGTTCGGCGCCGGCCGCAGGCAGGACCTCCGGCATCATGCTGACCGGCCTGATCGGCAGCGCCGGCAGCATCGCTTCGCTTACCGCACTGCTGTTGCCGCACCTGCCGACCTCCATGCTGCACTCTGGCTACGGCTCCACGCTGGATCTCGCCGGTCCGCTAGCCTGGAGTACCATCCTGATGGCCGCGGCGGCGTGCTTCCCCGGTCTTGAACTGGCAAAGCGGACCGGGATCGCAACCCTGTGTGCCATCATCTCGGCACTGTGCGCGGTCACGTGTGCGGCACTGCTGGTGCCGGCGCTAGGTCCGCAGGGCGCAGCCATCGCCACGCTGGCGGGATCCGCCAGTGGACTGTTGCTAGTGGCCGGTAGCAGCCGGCGATATTGCCCCGTCCAGCTCGACTACGCCGCCATCCTGCCGGTGATCGCCGCCGGCGTCATCGCCTGCACCTGCGCCAAGAGCAATCTCCCGACCTGCGCTGGCGTTGGCGTGCTGGTCATCCTCACCAGCGTGCATGCGCTCAGACGTTTCTGGCGTGATGTGCGGGAGACCAGATGAACACGTCCGATGGGGTGCTCCATATGACCTGGATGCCCCGCCCAGACCCGTGGCCCGGCATCATAGGCAAGCTGCGCCAGCAGGGCGCGGCCGCCATCCGCAGCGGTTGCCCGATACACTTCCTCGTGGTCAGCGGCGCAGATCTGCCGTCCAGTCCTGGCCTCACCTGGCTGGAGTGCGGCGGCTCGCCAGGATGGCTGCTGGGATCGCGGCTCTGGCGACACCACTGGATCGGCGGATCTATCCCGCAAGGGACCCGGCGCTGCATCTTGCGTCACGCCGGTACAGCCGACCTGTCCCTGCCTTGGTTCCTGCAACGGTGGGGGACGCGCATCATCAGCGAGCATCACAGCGACCCGGTCAGCGAGCGGGCTGCCCGCCGCGGGTCGACATCAGCCCGACCCTGGGACCGCTTCGCCGATGCATTACTGCCCATCTATCTTCGGCATATCGCCGGCGCCGTCGGCGTCACGCCGGAGATCAGCGCCTCGCTTTCCCGTGCTGCTCCTGGCCTGCCGACGGCGTGGTGCAGCAATGGGGTGGACTGCCACGGG
Source organism: Planctomycetota bacterium (assembly GCA_038203025.1). Lineage (GTDB taxonomy): Bacteria > Planctomycetota > UBA11346 > UBA11346 > UBA11346 > UBA11346. The sequence continues at coordinate 14,595 of JBBREK010000001.1, read as the reverse complement.
ACACCTTTCCGTGGGCGGCGGCGCTTCGCCGGCGGAGACCTCGACATCGTGGCGGCGCTCGGCACCGAAGCTCCTTGGCATGGCCTGGACCGCCTCGTCACCGGCCTGCGCTCCTTCCGTGGCCCGCACCGCATCAATCTGCGGATCGCCGGCAGATCCCACCTGCCAGACGAAAATGGTCCGCACTACTCGGTCACCAATCTGGGTCAGCAGACGCCCGCCGATCTGGACCGCACACTCGCGGAAGCCCACCTCGGCATCGCCTCCCTGGCCCTGCATAGGGCCGGGTTGCGTCAGGCCTGTCCGATAAAGTCCAGGGAATACGCAGCGCGCGGGCTGCCATTCATCTATGCCTACGATGATCCGGACCTGCCCACCGGCCTGCCTGGGGTGCTGCAGCTGCAAGGAGGCGACGACGCGCTGGATCCAACGGCAATCGTCGAGTTCGCCGCCGCTCTTCCCGCCAACGCTGCGGAGTCGCTCCGCCGCTTCGCCGAAACACGGTTGGATTGGAGCTGCAAGCTACCGGAGTACCTGCGCATTGCCCGCAGTATGATCCCATGAGTCTCATCTTCGCCATTCCGACGAAGAATCGCAACCAGGAGATGGCACGCTCCCTGCCCTCGCTGCAATCCTGCCACGGTCTCCTGGTCATCTGCGACCAGTCCCCCGTACCGTTTTCGCACCCGGGTGTCAGCGTCCTGCATCGCCCTGACCTCGCCGGCCTACCTGCGGCGCGCAATGTGCTGCTGGCCTCGACCGACGCGGAGATCGTGCTGTTTCTTGATGACGATACCGACGTCGCGCCCGATCTCGGTCAGCGTATCCTGGAGCTTGCAGCGGCTGAGCCGGAGTTCGCCGCCTGGGGGCCGGTGATCGAGACACGCGGGGGGTGGGCGCGGCGGCTGCATCGCCTGCTGCATCTGGGTTGCCTGCGCGATGCGCGGCGACTGACCAGCCGGCGCTGCGATCGTCCGACGCGCGAGCTGTTCGGCTGCTGCTTCGCGGTCAGGCGTGCGGCGGCACTGGCGGTGGGCGGGTTCGATGCACGGATGCCGGGCTATGCCCTGGGCGAGGATCGGGATTTCTGCTGGCGGCTGCACCGGGCGGGCTTCCGCCTGCGCTTCGCCAGCGGACTGCGGGCGCACCATCGGGCGGTCGGTGGACAGCGGCCGCCATTGGCAGTGCGGCTGCGCTATCTGCGCTGGTTCGCCAGCCGGCATGGGCGGGGGAATCCGGCAACCGTGCTGCATGTGCTGTGGACAGCTGTCGCATGGACAGGAATGCAGCTGTTCGGCGGGCTGAAGCCCGCCGGCCGGGCCGGCTAAAGCCGGTGCTACGGGGGACTACGCCAGGCGGCGGAAGCGGCTGAGCGGCGGGTGGTCCGGGCTGGCGTCGCCGCCGAGCAGGACGCCGACCACGGTGCCGTCCTCGGCCAAGACCGGGGCGCCGGCCATGCCGGGATAGCAGCGGCCGGTGAGGAAGCCGTCCTGGCTGGTGAACAGGCAGAGGTGGCCCTGCATGCTCCACGGGCACAGATAGGGGAAGTACAGCTCGGGGGTCAGCTCGCGGCGGGCCAGGCGGATCGACGGGTGGTCGATCATGTCGGGATAGCCGAGGGCAAAGAGGCGGTCGCGCTTGTGCAGCGCGGCGCCGTCAGGGTGCACCGGCAGCACGGCACCGACGTCGGGGCCGACCAGGCCGAGCATGCCGCCGTCGTACTCCCAGCCGCTGACCGCGTGCTCGCTGCCGTCACGGGTGAGCATCATGCGCAGGCCGTCGACCGGATCCTCGGGCTCGTCACCGGGCCACGCCGAAACCCATTCGCCTGGGCCGACGCTCCAGGCCGTGGCGTGGTGGATGATGCCGGCAGAGGTCCGGCGGAAGAGCACACCGCAGCAGTTGGCGATGCGGTTCAGGTCATGCTGCATGGCTGGCATGCTCGCGAGCCGGTGCCGGGCACGCAAGTTGCGGGCCGGCCGGGCCGCAGAGCATGGCACGCATGCTGCGTGCCTGGCTGATGGCCACCCGACCCAAGACGCTGGCTGCCGCCCTCGCACCGGTGGCGGTGGGTACCGCCCTGGCCGCGACCGCTGGCCCGTGGCGCCTGGACCTGGCAGTGGGCTGTCTGGCCGGGGCGATACTGCTGCAGATCGGTTGTAATTTCGCCAATGACGCCGGCGACACCCTGCGTGGGGCCGACACACCCGACCGCCTTGGTCCGCCGCGCGCCGTCGCCAGCGGCCTGATCACGCCACACGCGATGCTTGTCGGCGCAGCCGTCGTGCTGCTGTTGGCAAGCGGGATCGGGGGCTGGCTGGCAAGCCAAAGCGGTTGGCAGTTGTGGCTGGTCGGCGCCGCCAGCGTCATCGCGGCGCTGGCCTACACTCTTGGGCCGGCGCCGCTGGCCTACCTCGGCCTCGGCGACGCCTTCGTCCTGGTCTTCTTCGGCCTGGTCGCCGTGCTCGGCGCGGCCTGGGTGCAGGCCCCACACTGGCCCCTGGCCCCGGGCTGGTGGGCGGCCGCGGTCGCAGTGGGGCTGCAGGCCACCGTGCTGATCGCGATCAACAACCTGCGCGACCTGCGCACCGATGCCGCCACCGGCAAGCGCACCCTGGCGGTGCGACTGGGCGACCGCGGCACCCGCATCTACCATACGGGACTGCATGCCGCGGCGATCACCGCCTGGTGGCTGGCCGGCTGCCCCGATGCCGCCGGCGTCGCGCTGGTCGGCGGCCTGGCCCTGACCGCGATGGTGTGGACCAGCCGTGGCCGTGAGCTCAACCGCTGCCTCGGACTGGCTGCCCTGGTCCAGCTGCTCACCGCCGGCACCGCCGTCGCCGGGCTGGCGCACTGGCCGTGATCCCACGCGTGCACCGGCTGCGCCTACCGCTGCGCATCCCGCTGCGTACCGCCCTGGGCACCATTGCTGAGCGCACCGTCTGGCTGGTCTCAATCGGCTATGGCTGGGGCGAGGCAGCCCCGCTGCCCGGCTACGGCGGCGAGGCACCGGAACGCTGCGAGCTTGCCCTTGAGCGTGCCGTCGCTGGCGGCGAACCAGGCATGGCCACGCCCTGCGCCCTGGCCGCGGTCGAGGGCGCGCGCCGTGATCACGCTGCCCGTCAGGCCGGCAGTCCCCTGGCCGGCTGCGCTGGAGCCGTCGCATGCAATCGCCTGGCCACCGGCGACAGCGAGGCCCTCGGCGGCGGCACGGTGAAACTGAAGAGCAGCGGCGATCCACCGGCCGACGCCGCACGCGTGCGCGGACTGCTCGCCCGCGAGCCCGGCCTGCGGCTGCGCCTGGATGCCAACGGCGCCTGGGACCGCGCCGGGGCACACGCCTTCGCCCGCCTCGCCGGCCGTCTGGTCGACTACGTCGAGCAGCCCCTGCCGGCCGGCGATCTCGCCGGTTGCGCCGAACTGCGCCGCGCCGGCCTGCGCATCGCCCTCGACGAGTCGATACGCGGCCAGGACGACCTGGCCCGAGCCATCGCCGCCGGAGCCTGCGACGTGATCGTACTGAAGCCGAACTGGCTCGGCGGCTGGGCCGCGACCACGGCACTGACCACGCTGGCGCGCCTCGCTGGCCTGGAGGTAGTGCTGTCCTCGGCCCTGGGCAGCGCGGTCGAGCGCGCCCACGCCGCCCACCTCGCCCTGCATCTCGGCCTGCCCGGACCACACGGCCTGGCCACCGGCGGGCTGCTGGCGCGCGACGTCGGCGACTTCGATCCCGCCCATATCGACGGACCCGGCCTCGGCTTTGCGGTAACGCCGTGAGGCCGCTGCGCCATGACGACGGCTGGGCCTGGCCAGGCGAGGCGGCGGCGACGGTCTGGCTGCGCAATCACGGCCTGAACGCCGGCGACCGCATCGCCCTCGGCGGTCTCAACACGCCAGCCACCGTGCAGCTGCTGGCGGCGGCCCTGCGCCTTGGCTTGACCGTGGTGCCGCTCAACCGTCGACTGACCATCGCTGAGCTGCGTACCCTGCATGCCCGTACCGCCGTACGACTGACCATCGCCGATCCCACGCACCCATTGGCCGAGGCCGTCCCGACCGTGGCCATGCCGCCAGTCTTCGCCGGTCCGGTCGGAACCGTCGGCCCAATCAGCGGCGCCCTTGTCCTGTTCACCTCCGGCACCACCGGCGCGCCGCGCGCAGTGCGCCTGGGCCGATCAGCGATCGCGGCAGCGGTGGCCGCGCACGTCGCCGCCCTCGGCCTCAACGCGGCGGATCACTGGTCGCTGCCGCTGCCGCTCGATCACGTCGGCGGCATCATGGCGACGTTGCGCGCCCTGGCCTGCGGCGGCGCCGTCGACCTGGAGGCCGCGCCCGGAGCGGACGCCACCGGCGCCAGCCTGGTGCCGACCATGCTCGCCCGGCTGGTTGCAGCCGGCACCCCGCCGCCCCCGCGACTGCAGCACGCGCTGATCGGCGGGGGCCCGCTGGATGCGGCCGTGGCAGCAGCGGCCCGACGACTGGGCTGGCCAGTGCGCGAGACCTACGGCCTGACCGAGATGGGCAGCATGGTGACGCTCGATGGCTTGCCCGTGCCCACCGCACAGGTCCGGATCGATGACGGGCGCATCCTGGTTGGTGGGCCGATGTGCTTCGACGGCTACGAGGTCGACGGCAAGTTGGAACCAGCCCCGACCTGGCACACCACCGGCGATCTTGGCGAGCTGCGAGACACCCGTCTGCGCATCATTGGCCGGGCCGCCGAGTTGATCATCAGCGGCGGCGAGAACGTCGCCGCCCCGGAGGTCGAGGCGGTGCTGCAGCAGCACCCGCTGGTTGCGGAGGCCTGCGTCGTCGGACTGCCCGACGCGACCTGGGGCGAGATGGTTGCCGCCGCCGTGGTGGTGGTGCAGGACGGTCTAGACCCTGCTGCCCTCGACGCCTGGCTGCAACCTCGCCTCGCCGGCTTCAAGCGCCCGCGTCGCTGGCTGATCGTCCCCGCCCTGCCACGCACGGCTTTGGGCAAAAGGCAGCGCCACATAGTGAGGACGTGGTTCGGATAACGTCGATCTTGCCACAGAGAAAGACATAGGGCAGATTCATTGGTCAGTAGTCGGCCAATCCTGCCTCCCGTATCCCAATCTGCCGGCTCTGTGGCCCTCTGTGGATCTCCGTGCCTCTGTGGCCAACTCGGCCAACTACCCCAACGCTTCTTCGACCGTATCTGCCAGGCCGGCGATGAACGCCGGATGGTCGCCGACGGTGGCGGCGCGGGTCAGGCGCAGACCGAGGCGGGCGGCGGTCAGCTGGGCGTCGACGTCGAGGTCGTAGAGCACCTCGATGTGGTCGACGAGGAAACCGATCGGCTGCAGCAGCACGTCCTCGACGCCGGCGGCGCGCAGCTCGGCGAGCATTTCCGAGATCTGCGGCGCCGACCAGGGCACGCGGCGGTCCACCGGCGCGCTCTGGTAGACGATGCGATGCGTCGGCTTGCCGAAGGCGGTGGCGGCGAGCGCGGCGCTGGCCGCGACCAGCTCGCGATAGCCGCTGGCACGCTCGGCCGGCTGCGGGATGGCGTGCGCGGTGAACAGCAGGGCGGCGCGATCCAGACGCTCGGCGCCCCAGCCGAGGGTCGCCTGGCGCAGACGGTCGGCGACCGCGGCCGCCAGACCGGGGTGGGCGTGGTAGGGACCAGCCCAACGGATGTCGGCGCGCGCAGCGGCAGAGCGGTAGAGGTCGGTCGAGCGGCCCGCCGCGTGCGGCGCCAGGATCAGCCCGACAATGCGCGTACAGTCGGCCAGCCGTTCGCAGGCCTGGCCGATCCACGGCGACCAGTGGCGGAAGCCGAGCTCTAGCCGCACCCGACGGCCGCGCCGAACGAGTTCGGCACGCAGGGCGTCGGCCTGGGCGGCAGCCAGGCGGTTGTACGGACTGTAGCCGCCGAAGTGGCGGTAGTGGGAGACCACCTCGGCGATGCGCCCGGCCTGCGCCGGATCGTCGTTGAGGATGCCAGAGACAAAGCAGGTTGCCTCGCAACCGGGAGCGCGGTCGCAGTCGCTGCGTCGGCCGCAGCAGCCCGCCTGCGGGCCGCCGAATCCGGCGACCAGCACCCCATCAGTCATTGCGGATGGGCTTGTTCAGGCGGCCGAGCAGCTTGCCCAGCGCCGACAGCGGCACCTCGGCCGTGCAGGCCAGCTGGCCCGGTGCGGGGGCGCGCAGTGTGCCGGTGACGATCACCGGAGCGACCGGTACGCCGTCGGCCGGGGCAGGGACGTTCCACGCCAGACCGAGATCCATCCACAACGCGGCCAACGACGGGGCGGCATCGAGGCTGCCTGGGTCTTCGAGCCGGGCGAGCACCTCACCGGCGGCAGCGGCTCCGCGCTTGGCGCCGTGGTCATCGACACGGACGGCGTGGCGGTCGCCGGCCAGGCAGTAGCTGGCGCCAGCGCCGCCGGCAGGCGGCAGGCTGAACGCCGGCCGATCGGCCAGCTTGATGGTCTGCGCATCTGCACCGCGCAGCACTCCGGCCAGCACCGCCACCGACTGCACCACCTCGATGGCGCGCGGGTGCTCGGCAACCCAGGACTGGAGCAGGCCAGGACCGACGCGCTCGACCGCCACGGCGACGGCGCCGGTGCGCTCGACCAGGGTGCACAGGCTGCGGAAGGCGCCGTCGGCGGCGTCGGTCCAGCGCGCCCCGGCGGCGGTGCGCAGCAGCTCGGCCTGCTCGAAGGCCCAGCGCTCCAGCTGGCCCTGGAAGGTCAGGCGGCCGGTGATGAGCATGGCCGTGCCGGGCCGCCGCAGCTGGCCGGCCAGCCGTTCGGTGCCAGGGCGCTGGGCGCCGATCCAGGCCGCCAGAAGCCCGTCCGGCTTGGCAACGAGTTTGGCACTGATGAGCAGGTGGCCCTCGACGTCGGTCGAGGCCGACAGGCTGAGCGCCGACACCTGATTCGCCACCGACGACCAGGCCCCGGACAGCAGACCGGGAATGGCGGTGAGTTCCCCACCGTCGCCTGGCATCGCCGGCAGGGCCGCCAGCCAGTTCGCGCCAGGCAGGCGCGGCGCCTTCAGGCCTTCGCCGCTGAGCGACAGCTCGACCGGCGGCGCGAAGGGATCGACCGCTGGCGTGCCGATGGCGATGGCGAGTTGCCGGCACTCCTCGGCGGTGCGCGCAAGGAAGGCGATGTTGCCGGCCACCAGCAGGCGATACTCCCATTCGCCGCCGGGCTGGTTCTGACGGTAGATCACCGTGCCCTCGCGTTCGCCGGTACGCACCAACGGGGGTTCTTCGGCTTCGACGGCGCCAAAGGCGGTGAGGAACTTGGCGCGGCTGGTCACCGGGATGGCGGCGAGCAGCGGCGACTTGCCCGGACGCCAGGCGAGCAGCGCCGGCCGACCAAGATCGATCCCATCGAAGCTGGTCGAGCGGTAGAGGACACGGGCTATTTCGCCGCGCACTCCTGCCAGATCGCTGCCGTAGGCGGCGGCGAAACGGGTCGCCTCGCGGTCGACCCAGCGCCCATCGCGGACGCGCAGGACGATCTCGGCCTGATCAAGCGGGTTCGCGGACGCGGTCTCACCAGCACGGCACAGGCCGGCGGACAGGACCAGGACGAGGCAGAGGATGCGGGGTATCACGGCCATGATGTACGCCGTAGACGCCCGCACAGCAAGGACCAGCGGTACAGCGCGGCCGGGCGCAGGTGACGCCCTGCGGACGGGGTTCAGCGCTGGAAGATCGGCAGATACTGATTCGGGATCTGCAGGATGATCAGCGCCATGGCCGTGCCGTAGGCCGCTCCCGGGCCTTCGAGGCCAGGCCAGGTACCGTCCGGGGCCTGGCGGGCGGCGATCGCCGGCGCGGCGACGGTCCAGTAGCGATCCCAGTCCTCGCTCTCGGGGCTGTGGAACATCGCCTGGGCAGCGTAGTACTCGCCATACCAGAAATAGTTCGAACTGGCGAGGTGCGCGGGGACGTGGCGGCGGAGGAAGCGCAACGCAGGCCCGAGATGCGGATCGCCGGCCTCGTGCACGCCGGCACCGATCAGACTCATGGCGCCGGCGGCGGCGCGCGGCACGCCTTCGGGGCCCTCGGTACCCCAGCTACCGCCGCTGGCGGTGTAGCTGAAGCCGCCCTGGCCGGTGGCACAGCGGCGCACATAGGCGATGGCGCGGGCGCTGGCGTCGACCGAGGCCTGACCACCAATGCCGGCGTTCCATGCCGCACGCAGGGCCATGACCTGGCAGATGGTCACGCTGATGTCGGCGTCGACCGGCACCGGCTGGTAACGCCAGCCGCCTTCGGCGTTCTGGCTGCGGTGGATCAGGTCGATCGCCGCCTCCAGGGCGCGACGAATCGGCTCGTTTGGCTCCATGCCGTAGCACTCGGCGAGGAACAGGGTGGCGAAGCCGTGCCCGTACATGTTGCCGTAATCGTTGCCGAGGTAGCCGCGCGCGCTGTCCTGACGCGACAGCACATAGCGCAGGGCCTTGCGGCAGGCCTCGTTGTACTGACCTCGCACCGGCGTGTGTCCGCCGGCCAGCAGGGCCATGCCGCCGAGAGCGGTGATACCCGCCCCCTCGCCGATCGCGCCGCTGGGGTCCTGCTGCTTGACCAGGGCGGCGAGCCCCTTGTTGATGGTGGCTTCGAGCTGTGGCTGCGGCACGGCCTCGCCGGCAGACAGCGCGAGGCCAAACAGGCAGACCAGGACCGCGGGCTTCAGCCCGCATCGCAATCCGCTCATCGCTCCTCCAGCTTCTCAAGGTAGCGCTCGAACAGTTGCAAGGCGCCAGCTGGCAGCCGCTGTTCGCGGGCCTGGCGCAGCTGCTCGCGGCGTTCCGGGGGGAGTTGCAGCAGCGCGGTGGCGCCTTGTTCGGTGCGCACCTCGGTGATCGCGCCATCGCCGGCCTGGGCCTGGGCCCCGCCAGCCACGCCCGGCTTGGCCTCGGGTCCGGGCTGGCCGGGCTGGGCGCCGCCTGGCTTTGGCTGGCCACCGCCGCCGCCCGCACTGGGCGGTGGGGGCTGGCCACCGCCACCGCCGCCGCCACCGCCGCCCGAGCCCTTGGCCTCCGCCAGGACCTGGCGCAGCGCCTCCTCGCTGGCGAGCATGTACTGACGGACGTTGCTGCCGCGCTCACGCGCTGCCAGCAGCGTCCCGGCCCCGTCGGCAGCGCGGCGGGCCCGCCCAAGCAGCACGTTTGGCCGGCTGCCCGGCCGCGCGGCACCTTCGACCATGGCGATAAGCTTGCCCAGCTCGGCCTGCATGGCGGCGGTGTCCACCGGACGTCCGGAGGCCACCAGCGCCTGAATCTCCGCCTGGGCGGCGACCAGCAGGGCGAGCTCGGCGGCGGGCGGGAAGGGCGCCTGGTTGCCGCCCTGACCTCCCTTGCCCTCGCCGCCGCCCTCGGCTGCCATCTGGATGCTGGCGGCGATGTCGATCACCCGCTTCAGCTCGCCCAGGGCGATGCGTTCGAGGGCAAGCCCACGCGCCCCCAGGGCCGGTTTGCGTAGCTGGGTCAGCACCTTGTCCATCGCTGCCTCGACCCGCCGCAGGGCCAGCAGGGCGATGGGCTGCTGGTCGAGGGCCTTGACCCCCTCTTCGCGCAGGCGCAGCAGGATGTCGTCCTGCAACTGGGCAACGGTCGAGAGATCGCGCTTGGCAGCGAAGTCGGGGTCGTCCTCACCGATGCGCTGGTCAACCGGCAGGCTGTCGGCCAGCACGCGGACCTGCTGGTCGAACAGGCGGCGCAGCAAGGCGACGATGTCCGGCGTGCTCTTCTCGTCCTTGGGCTTGTCCTTGTCCTGCTGCTGCGGGTCGAGGGCGCGCTGCGCCGCGCGCAGCAGTTCGCCGGCAGTGCCGGCGTCGCGAGCGGCCGTGGCCCGGTCGCCACCGCCGAGTGCCGACTGCGCACCCTGCTGGGCGTTGGCCGCGGCGTTGGCGGCACGCTGCGCCTCGGCCTTGCCTTCCAGCTCCTTGGCCAGGCGCTCGGTCTCCTGGCGCAGGCGGTCCTGTTCGCGCGTGGCGTCGTCGGCGGGCATGCCGCGTTCGATCGCCTCGGCGAGGCGCTCTTGGCGTTCGGCCAGCTCGCCGGCCCGGCGCGCCAGATCGGCGAGCTGGTCGCCGCCACGCAGCACCTCAAGGATGCGCTTGAGCGCGGCGATAGCCGCCAGCTGGCCCTCGGGGGCGCGCACCCGCCGGTCATCCGTGGCGATGTCGGTGCCGGCCGTGGCCATGCGCTCGGCCGGCGCCTGCCCGCGCACCACCTCCTTGGCCGGGTCGAGGGCGGCCGGGCCGGAGAGGATGCGGCGGCAGGCCTCGGCGGCGCGCGTGGCGAGATCCTTCTGCCGGGTGGCGAGGTCGACCTGATGCGTGCGTCCGGCCTCGTCGGGCTGGCTGGTGAGGTGCGCGCGGACGAAGGTGCGGGTCTCGTCGTGCAGGGCCTGCTGGCGCTCGATGAGCTGGGCGATGATGCGGGTCAGATCGCTGTCCGAGAGCATGCGGTCGAGGGCCCGCTCGGCCTTGTCGAGAGCGGCGTCGCCGGCGCGGGCCGCAGCTTCGTCGCCGCCGGCGGCGCGGGCTAGCGGCGGGGCCGCCTCGATGCCAGCCGCGGCGCGGGCCTCGGATGCCGGCGCGATGCGTTCGGGTTCGAGACCGTTCTCCAGCCAGCGTCGTTCGATGCGGGTGAGCAACTCGGCGGCGCGGGCGGCGTCCTGGCCGGCGCTGCGCGCCGCACCGGGCAGCTTGTCCGCATCAGCCAGGCCGGGGGCGAGATTGCCACGCGCCTGGTGGATGCGGTCGCGCGCCTCGGACAGCTGGCGTTCGAGATCGCGGCGCAGTTCGTCCTCGGCCACCACCTTCAGCACCAGCGGGGCGCTGGTGCCGATGCCGGGACCGCTGACGTCATTGCCGTCCTCGGCCCGGCCGAGCAGGGTGACGCTGGCGCCCGGGCCGGCGAGGGCAGCGACGTCAATCAGGGCGCGACGGGTGTGGGCGCGACGGCCGTCGAGGTTCTCGTGCACCAGACCGCGCGGCGCGGCTGCCTCCGGCGCCCCGCTGGGCGTGGCCTGGAGGTCGAGCTTGGCCAGGCCAAGGTCATCGCTGGCCTCGATCGTCACCGCCACCTGGGCGCGCGGACCAACGACCTCGTCGCCGCGCGGGCCGGACAGCGAGACGGTGGGCGCGCGGTCGGGCTCGACAGCGACGGGGAAGCGTGCCGCCGGATGCAGGGCGATGCCGTCGCGATCGCTGGCGGTGATGGTCAGATCGGCGCTAGCGGTGACGGTCAGCGAGCCGCTCCAGGCACCGCCGTCGGCGGTAAGCGCAATGTCCTGGTCGCCGAAGCGGGCCTGCACTGTGCCGACCTCGCGTCCCGGTGGCGTGCCAAGGGTCAGGTGGAAGGCCAGGGTCGACCCCTGGAGCGCCTGGCAGGCTGGGCTGGCCAGCTGCTGCACCGGCAGCCGGCTGTAGGCCGGCGGGGTCAGAACGGTAGCGGCGCCGTCGAGGCGTGGGCGCTGCACCACCAGCACCTGGGTTTGCTGGGCATGGGCATCGCCACCAGCCACGGTAAGGGTCCAATTGCCGGGTCCCAGCGGCACCGCCGCGCGCCATGGGCCGCTGGCGCCGGGCAACTGGCGAGCGCCGCCGTTGCCGGCCCCGTCGCTCCAGCTCAGCCGCGCCGAGCCGTCCGGGCCGCGGGTCCGCTCGACCTCGATGACCGCGGGTTCGTCGATGGCGATGACCGGACGTTCGGGCTGCACGCGGAAGGCGGTGACGCGCTCCCAGTCGTGCGCCGACAGCGGCAGGACTAAGCGGGCGAGGCCGTCGCGCCAGAAGGCCGGCGCCACCAGGGCGACCGTCGCCGCGACAACGAGAACGGCGCCGGCGCCGAACAGGGCGCGCGGCAGCCGGCTGGCCGGCACCAGGGCACTGGCGCCGCCTGCGGGCAGCGCAGCGAGCAGCAGGCCGTGCTCGGCCTCGTCGAGGACGATGCCATCGACGGCGGTGAGCAGGCGGCCTTCCAGGGCCGGCACCCGACGCTCGACGAAGCTGGCGAGATCGCGGTCAGAGAGCGGCGTGCGCAGTGGTCGCAGCAGGCGCCGCCAGACGATCACCGCCGCGGTTGTACCCAGGCCAAGCAGCAGGATCAGCCGCAGCCAACCCGGCAGCAGGAGCAGGCGGTCGGCCAGCACCATCGCCCCGGCCGTCGCCACCACCGCCATCGCCAGCCTGGCGGCCCCGCCCAGCGCCACGCTGCGGCGCAGGCGGCCGCGCACGGCTGCAAGCAGGGCGGGGGCATCCATATGGCCGCAGGTTAGCAGCCAGCAGCCAGCCGCCAGCGGCCAGCGGCCTAACCGCCGACGCGGTCCAGACGACCACCGACGATGGCCAACGCCTGCTCGGCCATGGTGCGATCCAGGCTCAGCCGGTGCATCGCCACGGCGGTCTTGGCCGACCAGCCCGAGCGTTCCAGCAGCGCGAAGGCCGCTTCCCGGCCAAGCCCGGTCAGTGCCGTGACGATGCGGGCGGCGCGATCGCGCAGCTTCACGTTGCTGGCCTTGACGTCGACCATGAGGTTGCCGTGCACCTTGCCGGCCAAAACCATCAGCGCAGTGGAGATGGTGTTCAGCGCCAGCTTGGTGGCGGTGCCGGCCTTCAGTCGGGTCGAGCCGGTCAGCACCTCGGGCCCGGTGGGCAGCAGCACGCGGCGGCAGCCGGGCGGGGCGGGGACGTCGGCGCAGGTGAGGAGGCAGGCCAGCGGTTGCCGGCACCACGCCAGCGCGCCCTGCACGTACGGCGTCGTGCCGCCGGCGGCGATGCCGATCACCGTGTCGTCGCTGGTCAGGGCGAGGCGTTCCAACTCTGGGATGGCGCCGGCGGGGTCATCCTCGGCGCCCTCGCTGGGCACGCGCAGGCTGCGGTCGCCGCCGGCGATGATGCCGATGAAGCGACCGGGCGGCTCGCAGAAGGTCGGCGGGATCTCCGAAGCGTCGAGCACGCCCAACCGACCGCTGGTGCCGGCGCCAAGATACACCACGCGCCCGCCACGCAGGAAGCCGGGCGCGGCGGCAGCGATCAGCGCAGACAGATCCGCGGCGGCTACATCCATGGCCTGGTGCACGGCACGGTTCTCGTCGTTGAACAGACGCACCAGCCCGGCGGCGTCGAGGCTGTGGAGATGGGCCGAACGTGGATTCACCCGCTCGGTGTCGATATGCGATCGATCGGGGATTTCCCTGGGAGCGCGGGCCGCTGGCCCACCCGGGGCTGCGTTGGATGCGAGGGTCATGGCAATGCAGCCCCAGGCGGGCCGCCTGGGGCGACGGGCGGCCGGGCCGGCCGCGCTCCCAGGGGTGGCGGGATGAGGATGGCGTCGAGGTCTATGTCGACAGACCAGCGAACACGATCTTGGCCGTTAGTAGCAGCTTTGCCCGGAGGAGAACCGATTGCGCTCCCGTATCCGGAAGAGGTCCAACGCTGCACCGTCACACTGGGCGGCCTGGGCCCGGCCGGATCGGTGCCGACGCGGAATCGGCTGGGTCCAAGACGCTCATAGAGCAGAGCCGGATGGTTGGCGTCGATGGCATCAGCTGGCGCATCCCTTGGCATGGTAGCAGGCAGAACACCGGTCTGCTGCCGATGGAAGGCGATCATGGCAGCGCACCGTACCATTCGGTGAGCGTTGGCAGCCTCGGATGCGGTGATGCCAGCCTCGTCGAGATTCGGCATACTGATCCGTGTGAGGATTCCGACATATCCAAACGGCATCGGACGTACCGTCGGCGGCGGTTTGTTCTGCAGCTTCGCTTCCGCAGCACCGATAGAGCTCGTGCAGAACGCCACCTCGTGCCCTTGGGTCGGCCAGATCTCGGCGTAATCCCAGAGGTTCTTGAGGAGGCCACCGCCTGATCCGATAAGCGGGCCGGCATCCAGGCGCATACGGCTCAGCGGCTCTTGGAAAAGACAGCGTTCTCCAGCGTATCCGGCCCCGCACTGGAACAGATCGTGTTGTTGTTCGCCCACCCAGGCGCGCAACTGCTCCTCGCCTAACCGGCCACGCACAGCCAACCAGAGATAGACCTGATCGCGGATCCGACGACACGCTATGCCGATCATGGCACCAATGAGCGTGCCTGGATGTTGCATGCCATTGATGAAGCGGTCGAGATTTCGCAAGTGGGGCGCCGGATCGGATTCCTGACAGGCCCGGATCGACCACCAGTCTGCATACGCTCGGCACGCCAACAGGTTCGAGATCGGACTCGAGACCGATTTTGCCAAATCGATATTCCGCAGCTTCGCCGGATCCCGCTCGCACCAACCGAACAGAGATATTTCAACTGGTCCCTCGTCAAGAATCGCGGCAACAGCAGCGGCATCCGTTGCGCCATTCCTCATGCCACGATCACGACGGTCGACGTCGTTTTTTGAAAACCGCTGTTCCTGCAACTTCGCACTGGGGACAGCAATGCACACATCCTCCTGCCAAGAGGCCGTGGCGGTAAGCAACGGACGCAGCCGCTTCTGCCGATCCGCATCCACCGTCGGCCCGGCGGCGACCAGTTCCTCCATGGTGGTGGCGTAGCCCAGGCGCTTCAGTTCGGCCTGGGTGTCGGCGTAGACCGCCATGCCGTGC